>CAYFXL010000101.1:0-10626 GCA_964346945.1 uncultured Syntrophobacterales bacterium | reverse complement strand
TGAGGTATCCCTTGGGAGATCCGAAACACCCCACCAGGATAATGGTATCCGAGTCTTCCTCATCGGCGCCACGTTGGACGTCAATGCTATGACTGTACTCCTCCTTGAACTCCCCAATCTCGACAACCTCCTCTGGCTTTCCGTAGCCCGCCATCCTCAGATCCCGCATGAGGATATTCAAGGCCACCCGGGCATTCTGCTGGGCCTCGGCCACCTGATCTTGGATGCTATACGTCCTCTGTTGGGAGGTGAATGTTCGGTAAACAGCTCCAACCACGATGAAGGCGATGGCCAGGGCTACCATGAGCTCTATCAGGGTCAATCCCCTCTGATAACGTTCAAATCCCCCTTTTCCCCTCATGGGCTCGCCCCTAAATTGCAGATCTTGCTCACCAAGGTCGCCTTATGGTTGCCGTTGTCCCAGCTCACCCTGACGGTAACGGTCTTGATGTTATCCTGTTCGGTAACCGTACACACCCTGTGGTAGGCAATCCCGGAAGCCCCTATGGGATCATCGCTACTCCCTTGAATCTGCTCCCATTTGGCGTTCTTCATCTCCTCCATCAAATCCTTGGCCAGGGTGATGGCCTCGGTCATGTGATTCCCGAAGGAGTTGCCGCGGATGGAAATGATTTGCAGTCCCCCCAAGGCCAACAGGGCCACGGAGAGTACCAGGATGGCGATCAAAACCTCCAAGAGGGTGAAGCCCTTGCTTTCTCCTTTCCTAATCAACCAACGGTTCATGGAGGCCTCCGCGCATGAGGTTACATTCTCTTCCAGTCCTTCAGGGCCAGGTCCCACGTCCATATTCTAATGATTCCCGTGCTGCTGTCGACCCGTATCGCCATGGCACCATTTCGATTGTTCTGGAGGTATATGGTTCCGGCAGCCGCCGTCCCCCCGGGGTTGAATTCAGCCCTCTTCCCCACAAAGGTAACTCCGTCCCCGACGGCGGTGCCATCGGGTACCGGTCCATGACCGCCGTCGCCAAAGCCGACATTCGTGTAGTCTGCAAAGCTCTTCGTCGACCGCGGCCAGGGACTTCCGTCCCCCTTATACCCAACATCATCGGGGGTGCCCCAATTCCCATCGGGTCCTTTATCGGAGATGATCCGATATGATTGGCTACCTACATCGAACAGCAGAGCCCATTCCCGGTTATCCTTGATGGCCCCCAATCTCGCCAACTGCATATTGGAGGCTACGTCCCTCGCCGCAGACCTCAATCGGTACCGGGGCAGCCATCGGCCGATGTTGGGGATGGCGATCAATACCATAATCCCCAAAATACACATGACCACCACCAGCTCGATGATGGTCAACCCTTTTCTGTTATGCATTCCTTCCCATGGAGAATACAACTCATCCTTCATAATAGTAGAAATCCCACTATTTGTCAAAGCAAAATCGACTGGAGGCTCCTGAGTTTCCCGAGTCCTCCCTTACCCTCTTCGCTTGCATGCTTTGGGGGCCCTTAGCCTTCACCAGGTTGAGGCTAAGGTTAAGGTCAAGAGTTACGTGGTAAGGGGGAAGAGAAAGGAGGGAGTAACCAGATTATGCTCAGGGACAAGAGAATTCTCCTGTTAAATATAAGTAAAATAATAAAATCAGTTACTTATATTTAACTTATTAAGAAAGATTCCAGAAAATTACAGGAGTCCATCGGATGCCGCTTTTGGGTCACTGGGGCGTATCCCTCAAGATCTTGGCCTTCTTATGGTGAGCTTGTATTTTTGGGTACATCTCCCCTCATCCCCATCGGTGGCGATGACCTCAATGGTATGTGTACCGGCGTCCTTTGGGCCGATCTTCCACTGGATCAATCCGGCCTGGGGATCGATGGCCATCCCTTGGGGAGAGGAGGGAGAGAGGGAAAAGGTGATAGGATCACCATCGGGATCGTGGGCCACTACCTGATATCGGTAAAGGGTCGATTTCAATTTCTGGGCCTGTGGGGAAGAAGTAATGATGGGGGCACTATTCAAGATTGTGAACTCCTGAGAGGCCACCTCCTGCCCTGTACTCACCCTATCGTACGGCGTAACGCGTAAGATAATTTTATCTCCCTTCTTCAAGGTAGCGTCCTTGAGGGTTTCGGAGGTCTCGCCTATGAGCTCGTCGCCGTTCTTCACCCATTGATAGGAGAAGGCAATGGTATCCCCCTCGGGATCCGAGGCTTCGACCCTGGCCTTCAGCGTGGAATTCTTGCGAGGTAGCTCGGGGTCGATGGAGACAGCCGTGACCGTCGGAGGGGAGTTGCGGGTACTAACAGGGGCGGATGAAGTCTCTCTCCCCTGCAGCTTGCTCTCCGAAGGGGCCATCTCAGTGGAGCGGACGGAGGGAGCAGTTTTACCGGTGGTGGACTTTTCAGGGGCCTCTCCCGTGCAGCCCACGATGAACACTAAGACAATCCATCCACATATATATATTTTACCCGCCCACATGCTGACTATTTGGATCCCCGGGTACTCATAAAAGGGTATTTCCCCCTCTCCCTGACGGGAATATATCGGGGGATGAGGACGATTTTATCGGCGACCAGGTCTTTCCCTTCGACGTGAGCCTCTATGAAAACCCACTTTTTGGGGTACAATGACCCGAAGTGAAGCTTCACATTTCGAACGGTGGTAATTTCCGCATCTTTAGGGACACGTACCCTCATCTCATTTACGTAGATGACCCTCTCCGCTGATTGCCTTTTCATGATAACCCCCTGGAATGCCTGCGTGGAGGAATCCCCCCAGGCGGGAGTTACCCGGAGATGAGGTCCTATAACGAGGAAACACATCCATATTATTACCATAAGCGTCGTGAGTTTCAACCGTTTTCTTTCCATCAAGGCCTTCACGGTAACCTCCTCAAAAGGGATTAAAAGACTTCCCTCCACCACTGGGGGAGGATGGTGGACTTATTCGAAACTGGTGGGCTGTGGATTCCCCCTCCAACCCCGACATATCCCTTCGCTATCTCCCCGAAGATGGCGACAACCACCCCCGATGGGACCCCAACCCCGATCTCCGCTGAACGATCGTCTATGTCCAACGTTCCCCCGAGGCCGTCCAAATCAAAAACCGGGTCCCCCGTCTTGTAGCCAAGGGCATAGAGCGCTGCCCTTCCCTGGCCCACATAGCAGATATCGTCGAACTGTTCGGAATCGGGTATGAAGCTCGTGAAATAGGCAGTACCGAAATAGACGACGGGGCTAGAGAGGATCTTTTCCCCCAGGTGTCGGTTGAGCCGGATGTACCAGCCATTGGCAGTATCCGTATCATTCAAAAGGGTGTCGGTGACATCCTGCAAATCGCTCTCGGTCAGAGTAGGTCCGTTCTTGTCCTTTACTGCGTAGATCCGATTAGAGACGGTAACATCCCTGGGATCTGCCCTGTCGCCCGTGCCGAAGAAGAGCATCTCATACCACTGGCCGCCGTTTTCCAAGCAGACATCCGGAGGGTAGAAGACCTTCCTCCGCCCACCCGAATCGAAAAGGAGCTTTCCCGTCCAGCTGCTCGGGGATGTGCTTCCGATATCGAGGCGCCACACCTTGCCCCCCATGTCTCCCACGTATAGTCGGTCGATATAGCCGTCCCCCGTCGTATCAACCCGTGCTATATCACTGGGAATGGAGTGAACCATGAACGGATTTTCGACGTAGGAGTACTTCCAAACGAGATCCCCCGTTATGGCGTCAGCGATGTAAATGGCCCTGCCACGGGCGTCCTCTCCTGCATCCGGGCCGCTGTCCTGATTCTCATCATACCCTCCCCCAATGAAGAAGACCTCCTTCCCGTCAGATCCATCCTGAATCTTTCCGAAGATGGGGGTGGACCAACTCTGTCCCATTTCGGAATAGCCTTCCCGTTCCGGCCCGATCTGCCAGAGGAAACGGGGGTTTCTGGCGGAGGTTACATCCAGGGCAAAATAGTGATTTCCCCCTCGTCTTTCACCACAGGCCAGGATGACCCGATCGCCCGATTCGATGGCACCGTTGCCGTTTTGATCGAAGATGTACGCTCTTGGAGACCCGTCCACATAGTACTCAATGGCCTCTCCCGTCAAATCCTTCAACTTCCCGAGGAGATCGGGGGGGATGAAAGCCCAGATCTCTTCCCCCGTATCGTCATCGAAGGCGTGGAGCATGCCGTCATTAGCCCCCGCATAGATGACCGATTGGCCTTGACCGTAGTGGATGATAAGTGGGCGGGAGTGGAGGAATGCCCCCAGAATCCAATCCCTCTTCTCGATGGGATTTCCGTTTCCGTTTTCATCGTATGGATCGTAGCCGTGGATGAACTGGATGAGCTTGTCCCTTTCAGGGCCTTGACCCGCCCTCAACCCCAATGTGAGGGGATTGATATTTGCGTTATTGAGGCTAAAGGCATTTGCGAAATCGGTCAAATCCGGAGTCGTCCCCATAAATGTGTAAATCCTCCTCTCATCGAACCGGTCGAGGAGGATCTGGCCGGCCCCCCCTCTCTCAACCTCTCCTCCATCGGGGTCTGAGTTCCCCCAGAAGGAGACCGCTGAATCCAGGATCCGCCCCTTGGAATCGAGCACCGGTTTGCCGTGGAAATCGATGATATCCCCCGTCTTTATTCCGCTTGCCTTATCGTCTTGGGTGGCGATGGCGAACTTCTTGATATTTCCATTCCAGAAACTCCGCCAGGTGGGCTTGAAGAGGCCGAGGTAGATGCGATCTCCGCTGGAGGCCTTCTCCATCTGGCTGATGGGAACTACGGGCGCGATGTAGGAAGTTGATTGTCCTAGAATCTCCTCTATGATTTTCTGTAAGACGATGGAAAAGCTTTGAGCGTTGTGGCAATAGTAATACTTCCCCCCTCCATTTTTGGCTGCATCCTCCAGCAGTTGGGAATGAATGGTAAAGCCGATGGTATAAGTAACGATATGCTGGGTTTCCTCTAAGTCCGACCTCATATCCGTTTCCCGCAGGACCTTGGCCACATCATCCAGATAGTCGGCTCCATTGTCTTCGTAGTGCGTTTCATTTGCCAATCCCGGCTCACGAGCATCGACATCGGTGTCTCCATCTTTATTTTTCCCATTTTCCCTCAAGACCTCATTTCGATCCTCAGTCGATTCCCCGTCGGTTACGATGAGAATGTAACTCTTCTGGCACCAGGACTGAATCGGGCTCTTGTAGTCGACCCCATCGTTGAAATAGCTTGGAGCACCCCGGAAGTAGAGGCCTGCCTCGTGCAGGGTTTCCGCCAGGGGGGTCCACGTGTCAGCCTGGATCTGGCCAATGGCGGTGTGAAGATCAGCCCTATTGAGGGGAATCATATCCCTGACCTCCCTCAGAATTCGGCCTCCTTCGGATTGGTTGAAGATCATGGCCCCGAAGCGAACCCCTTGTGTCGTGTTGATGAAGCTCTGAACGGTCCCCTTTGCCACACCGAGCCTCGGCCTATTCTCCGGAGGCCCCGTATAGACCAGATAATTTCGGTAGTTTCCCGTTCGGAGGTACCACGTTTTCCGTCCACCACATTCAGTACCGGGATTAAGCCTTCCGTTGAAATAACCGTAGATGCTCAATGCATCCGCGGCTTCGAGGCATTTGATCTGTCCGATGGAATCCCTGTATTTCGTGTCCCAATCCCCTGCCGATTTGTAGTAGACCGTGTTGGGACTCTCGACCCCCAGCACATTGGGGTAGACGAAATTGGGGTCGTATTCCAGGGCGGGCATTTCCCTGTTCATGCTCCCCGAATTGTCGAAGATGATCAGAACATTGGGCGCGATGGTAGCGACGCCGGCTACATAGAGGTCCGTATCGTCTGCCACGAGGGTCGAGGTTCCCCCCAATGCAGTGACCAACAGAACTATCCCTATGATTACCCACTTCCTCATCTCAATACCCTCCCTGGGGTGTGGGTACTAATTTGATCACCTTTTCCTGGATCTCGCTGGATGCGCTGAGCATTGCCACGGAGGTATAACCTTTCGAGGTGATCAGATAGTGGTCAAAATTGAAGTGGAGGGAGCTAATCCCCTTCCCTCTCGGGGCCCCCTTCTGCGTGGGATCATACCCCACCGTAACGGTCGCCCTCACCGGTTCCGTGAGGTCAAAGTTCTTATCCGTCCTCTGGAAATTGGCCCCAGTGGCGAGGACAACCTCGACCGCGCCATCCGCGGCGTAGAATGCCTGGTTCCCCCAATGATTATTTCCCGAGATCCTTACCTCGATATCGGTGGTGGTCATAGCAGCGAAGCCAATTACGGATGCCACCAGCATGATCAGCAGGGTAATGACCAGGGCGATTCCGCCTTCCTTCGTTGAAAAACCACGTTCTTTGCGTTCCATTACCTTGGACCTCCTCTTCAATTGAGGGCGAAATTCCGAATCCTCACCATGGATTGAAGCTGTCTGGTTCGGTAGTGATCGCCAGTCGTGGGATGGATATAATCGGGATCGGGATCAGCGCTCCTGACCTGAACCGAGATTCGTGCGGCAATGATCTTATCCTCCGATCCAACGGGGGTTTCCTGCCATTGGTCCACGGTGCCATCGGAATCCAGATCCATGCCATAAGTCAACTGCAAATCCCGGATGTTGTTGGAAAGGGGATTGGCGGAAAGCTCATTTCCCCCTTCCTCAACTCTTCTGATCAGGTGGGGCTCATCCATATCATCATCGACGAAATAGGTTATGGTTCGCTCAACACCGTTGTACTGGTATTGAACGGCGATGGAATCGGTTCCACTCCTTATTCCCTCGTCCAGGGGGTTTATCGTGATGGGATTGGAGAGTGAAACGGTACTACTAAATCCCCCCATCCGGATATCCCGCACCAAGATGTCCATCGCAAACCTCACGCCCTGCTGCATCTCCATTACCTCATTCTGAACTTGATATACCTTGTGCTGAGAGGTAAACGTCCTGTATGCAGCGGCAATGAGAATTGAGCTGATGGAGAGGGTCACGAGGAGCTCGATGATGGTGAATCCCGCTTTCCTCTTTTGGCGATTATTTGCCACGGGGTCCCTCCTCTCGTACAGAGGTCTATCAATTCGTGATGACCGAGGTGATGCGAAGCAGATGATCATTCCCATCATTCCAACTCACCGCCAGATTGACGGTCTTCATCTTTCCCGTGGGAACCACGGTCCACGTCCGCTGGTATTGAATCCCCTGGGCACCATCGATGGAATCGTTTCCATCCTGAAGGACATTCCAGTCCATCGATCTCAGCTCTTCCATCTTACCCTGGGCAAAGGTGGTGGCTTCGGTGACCTTATTCCCAAAGGAAGCTCCTCCAATGGAAAGAAGCATCATCTGCCCCAAGCCCAAAAGGGCAACACAGAGAATCGTCATGGCGATGAGCATCTCCAATAACGTAAAACCCCTTGGAGTGTTGAAAAGTCTCATTCGGGAAATCTCCTCTTTCCTCTGGTTTTGATGGTTTTTCATGTTGTACCTTCATGTCAAAAACCGTACCAAGAAAAGCCCGATGTAAACTTATGTATGGTTGTGTCAAATTCAAAAAGAGGCAGAAAAATCGAGTCATTTCCGGATTGTAGACTTTTTTGTCCAACTTCATGACCTTTTTTCACAGGTGAGGAAATGTTTGCATAAAGGGCGAGCATGCGGGGGGATGTGCGATATTAATGTCAATTCAGGGGCTGTTTTGATTAACTGGCATTTTGGGGGATTGAGAACGGGGGTTGAAGGCGCTCTGACCTTTTTTCAAACCCCCAAAAGGGTGGTGGAAATAATCGCAGTTTAACAGGCGGAGGAAAATGGAGGTGGAAACCCCTATCGTTATTCAACCAGGGAAGGGTTGAGGATAGATAGATCGGATCAAGACCTGCTGCCTATCCAGCGCTGAAAAAGGGGATTTAAAGAGGGGTTATGGAGGGAATCTCCCCTCTGGCGGATTTGGTATATCATCAACCTTTCACCTTGATTGCATATTCCTTTATCTTGTAGAGGAGGGCCCGATGACTGATCTCCAAAAGCTTGGCGGCATGGGTGTGGTTACCATTCGTCTTATGGAGGGCCTTCTTGATGAGGTCCATTTCGAGGTAACGACTCGCCTTTTTGATGGAAAGTTCGTCGTTGAGCCCACTGACCCTTGGCTCCTCCCTGGGATTCTGAATCTCGATGGGGAGGTTCTCCACCTGAATCTGTTTCGAATCGGTCAATACGATTGCCCGCTCAATAACATTCTCCAATTCCCGGACATTGCCCCTCCAGCTGTAGTTCAACAGGCAGTTGAGGGACTCCGGAGTAATCCCCTCAATCGGGTTGTTCAGTTCCCGGCTATATTTGTGGATGAAATGTTCCACCAATAAGGGAATATCTTCCTTTCGTTCCCTCAAGGGCGGTAGCTTGATTGGGAGGACATTGAGGCGGTAGAAAAGGTCATCCCTGAACTTATCCTCTCCAACCTCCTTTTCCAGATCCTTGATCGTTGCCGCGATGATGCGGACATCGATTATGATGGGCTTGGAGTCCCCGATGCGCCGAATTTCACCATCCTGCAACACCCGAAGCAACTTCACCTGAAGTTGGAGGGGTAACTCCCCAATCTCATCCAGAAACATCGTCCCCCCGTCGGCCTCTTCGAAAAGCCCTTTCTTGGTCCGAACGGCATTGGTGAAACTTCCTTTGGTATGGCCAAACAGCTCACTCTCCAGGAGATTCTCCGGAATCGCTCCACAGTTCACCGGGATGAAGGGCTGGTTGGAGCGATCGCTATTAAAATGAATGGCTTTGGCCACCAGCTCCTTACCCGTCCCACTCTCCCCCGCGATGAGAATCGTTGACTTATACTTGGCTACCTTCCGGATAGTGTCGAATATCTGCCTCATCCGTTCGTTCTTGCTGATGATATTCTCAAAGCTATACTCCTTCTGGACCTCCTTCTTCAAAAAGAGGTTCTCACGCCTGAGGCGCTCCCGCTCTTCGGCCTTTTTCAGGGTCAAAATGATCTCGTCGGGCTTAAACGGTTTGGAGATGTAATCATAGGCCCCCAACTTCATGGCCTCGATGGCGGTGTCCAAGGTTCCAAAAGCGGACATCATGATAATGGTTGACTCGCAACCCGCCTTCTGAGATTCTTTCAAGAACTCCAAGCCATCCATCTCGGGCATTCGGATATCACACAGCACCGTATCATAGGCCCCCGTATCGACCTTCTTCAGGCCATCGATTCCGTTATTGGCTGTTTCGACATCATATCCCCGCTTCTTCAAGATCACGGATAGCATGTGTCGAAAATTCTCTTCATCATCGATTAAAAGGATTTTGTTGGTGGACATGGGTTCTCCTCAATATTTGGGTTGGAATTCTTACCCACCTCCAGGGAGGGGAGCAAGATCGTGAAGGTAGATCCTCTACCGACTTCGCTCTCCACCTTGATTTCTCCATTGAAGAACTCGATGATCCTCAGCGAGATGGAGAGTCCCAAGCCTGTCCCCTTGTCAGGGGGTTTGGTGGTAAAGAAGGGATCGAAGATCTTTTGTAAGTCCCCCTTCTTGATACCGCAGCCCGTGTCCGAAATGCTGATCCGAACCAAGTGGTCCCCCTCGTTGTATCTATCGTAAATCAGCGGAAGGGGTTTAAATTTACGGAGATGAGAGTAGTCGGATTTTTCGGGGTCCGACTTCCTCCTTCGGGGAAACATCACCTCAAGCTCCCCCGGCATATCCCCCTTGACCTCCGTCTCATCCGTTTCCACGCTTAAGGTCCCTCCGTCTGGCATAGCGTCCGCCGCGTTGAGGAAGAGATTGATGAGAACCTGCTGGAGTTGGGATTCGTCAACCCTAACCGGGGAGAGTTTTGGTTCCAAATCGAGTTTCGTTTCGATCTGTTTAAAGGACTTCTGGTGAGACACCAAGGAGATGGTATTCTCTATGATGGTATTTACATCAAGTTCCTGAATCTCGAACTTCGTGGGCCTGGAGAAATCCAATAGTTCTCTCACGATGTGATTAATGCGGTCGATCTCCTTCTCGATCCGTTTCAAATAGCTCAATCCCTCCTCACGGCTATCCATCCCTTCCTGCATGATCTTGGTGTATCCCAGTATTGCCCCCAGGGGGTTTCCGACTTCATGGGCGACACCGGCCGCGAGCCGTCCGATCGAGGCCAGTTTCTCAGAGAGGAGAAGATCCTCTTGAGCTCGCTTCAACCTCTTATTGGTAATCTCCAGGTTGTAAATGTGGTCCTCCAGTCTCCTCTTGTTCTCCCCGAGCCTCTCCGCCATCTGGTTGAAGGATTGCATGAGTTGTCCGATTTCATTCTTGGCGGTGACATCGATCTTCTGGTCGAAGTCACCGTCCCTTATCTTGCCCGTAATGTTCACCAGATTCTTGATGGGTTTGACGATCACTCGAGAGAGTAGGAAACTACCGAAGAGGATCAAAACCAAGGAGTCGATGATAATGAATAGAGCCACTAATCTCTGGGACTCCAGGATGTTGGCCATGACGTCAGCCAGGGAGAGGTCGACCGTCAGACCTCCCACGACTTTACCACCGATGGACAACGGGGAAAATACGATCAAATTCCGATAATTGTCGAATAAAATACCCTTGTCCGTTTTCAACTCATAGAAGGATTCGCCATCCAGAATAGCCCTCTTCAGCTGCCCGGTCATCAAAACC
>CAYFXL010000100.1:0-10675 GCA_964346945.1 uncultured Syntrophobacterales bacterium | reverse complement strand
GATCCTCTCCGAGACAGGGAGGGCTGATGGGCATGAGGTGTTGTTACAAGCTCAAGTCGACCTCCAAAAATTAAAGGGATCGCTATCGGCAATAGGCCTATTGGGTGAGAGGGTCGTCCAAGAGGAGATCGTTCGTATCCGAATGGTCCTCGCCGAGGTCTCTCGGTATCCTTGGTATCGGGAATTTGAGGACTTCCTCAGGGAGGGCCTTGACTTCATCAGAGGAGTTCAGCTTCGGTCCGTGATGACAGGGGAGTTCACCATGGACATCGAATTGATCGGTGATATTCGGTCACTTCTCGATGCCTTGGCGACAAAGGAGTTTGCAGGATTCTCCCTGGAGATCAATCAAGCCCTGGACGATCAGGTCACGGTTCGTTTTGAACCGAGGCAAACATCTGGGCAGTAGAAGTCCCTGCTCTTTCATTATTCGGATTGACGTAATTGTAAGAAGGTGAATCAGACGCCAAAGAAAAAAGATCCAGATGTACGGTGCGCAAATCCTGAGGAATGAGGTGTGCTTATAGAAGCACGCTGCATTGAGGGAGGATGAAGCTCAATGCAGCCCTTCGGCTTTGCTCAGGGCCGTGAGTATGTCGAACGGCAGATGGACTTTTTACGAAGCCATCAAGAATAATGCGAGAAAAGGAGTATCCCATGAGAAAGCATCCCGTATTATTAGGTCTCATTATCATCGGCGTTATTTTAGGTATCTTCCTCTTGTCCATCTTTTTCCTCACCCGGTTTGGGGAGGAAAAGGGCTTCACGCTTGGAGATAAAATCGCCGTAGTTGATGTCAAAGGGGTGATAACCAGTTCGCGGGGCATCGTTGAAGAGATTGAAAGGCTGAAGGAGGACGACGATGTCAAGGCCATCATTTTGAGGATCAATTCCCCCGGAGGCGGCGTCGGGCCCTCGCAGGAAATCTATCGGGAAGTCTTGAGAGCTAAGGAGAAGAAGAAAGTCATCGCCTCGATGGAGTCGGTTGCCGCATCGGGTGGGTATTATGTTGCCTGTGCCTCGGACGCCATCGTGGCCAACCCGGGCACCATTACGGGGAGCATCGGGGTGGTAATGGAATTCTCAAATATAGAGGATTTGTTAGAAAAAATCGGGTTGAGGAGCTACGTGATTAAGAGCGGTAAACATAAGGATATCGGGTCCCCCTTAAGGAAGATGACCCCCGAGGAGGAGAAAATTCTTCAAGGCGTTATCGATAGTGTTCACAGTCAGTTCGTTCGGGCAGTCGCGGAGGGCAGGAATATGGAGGAAAGCACGGTGAGGCAGATCGCTGATGGTCGAATTTTTTCGGGGGAACAGGCCAAGGAATTGGGATTAGTCGACCGGCTTGGAAGCCTTCAAGACGCGATCGAAATAGCGGCTGAGATGATCGGGATGAAAGGAAAACCCGTTGTCATTTACCCGAAGAGGAAATTATCCCTTTACGAATTCCTCTTCAAAAAATCCATCAAGCTCCTTCTGGATGAGGTTTGGCAGAGAGAGTATCGCTTGAGCTACTTGATGTACTCCTTTTGAATCTTCTTCATATCCTCCCACGCCTCCTTCTTCTTATGGGGATTTCTCAAGAGAAAGGCCGGATGATAGGTGGGCATTACCTTAATTCCGCGGCCCGAGAAGAACCGTCCTCTTAGTCGGGAGATCTTTGCATCGGTCTTGAGCAGGGTTTGGGCCGCGAAAGTCCCCAGGGCGCAGATGATTTTGGGCTGGATAACCTCAAGCTGTTTGTTGAGGAAAGGTTCACAGGTAGCGATTTCCTCCTGCTGAGGATTTCGATTATGGGGAGGTCGACATTTAATGATATTGGTAATATAGACCTCTTCCCTCCTGAGGCCAATGGCATTGATGATTCGAGTTAAGAGCTGACCGGCCTTGCCGACGAAAGGCCTTCCCTGTCGGTCCTCATCCTCTCCTGGACCTTCCCCGATAAATACTAATTGGGCTTTCTCGCTCCCCTCACCGAAGACGATATGTCGGCGCGTGAGATGGAGTTTGCATCGTGTACACTCCCCCAGATCCCTCCTCACCTCAGTTAAGGTGGGGTGAGGAGGGATCTTTGTGGTGGATCGAGGGAAGAATTCCGCTCCCAGGCTTTCTTGATAGGCCACGTAACCCTTTAAATCGTTTATGAGCTCGATGAGTTGGCCCTCTGAGAGGGATTTCTGCTTCTCATCCATGGAATTCGTCGTGGGGTTACTATCACTGCATACCATGATACCTTCTTGGATTTCCTCCTGTCAACTTTCCTGCCCGGTGAGTTTTCCGACCTTCATCGCCAAGCACTTTCATAACCCATTGATCACATATGAACTCAGGAGCATTGCTCGAGCCGGGATGTAGCAACTGGAATAGTGGAATGATGGAGTACTGGAGCAATGGGTTAAGAAGAAGAAAAGAACCTAGTAACTTCGCCGCTCCGCATTACTTCGTCATGCCACCCCTCCGTTCTTTCCCCTTTTGATGGTCACCATTCGAACATTCCACTACTCCATCACTTAGTCCTTTCCGCAAACTCATCCACCTGCATTCGGTGTAATGTGTGTCATACTCTTCAGTCAAAACCAGGATTAACTAACCTGAAGGGATGGAAATTGAGGCATCAGTGAAGATCATTCATCTGCCGGACATCCTTTTGGGTTATTCCGCTTACGCAAAAGGTTACTCCCAGCGGCATCAATCAAAGGGAACAAGACATTTATGATTCGTTCAATCAGGTAATCCAAAGAATCCTCGAAATCGCCCCGGACATCGTTGTGCACGCCGGAGATGTCTTTTACCCTCCAAGACCTTCCAAGAGGGCTATTACTCAGGTCCTTATCGGATTTATCTAAAAGGCTTTCCACCCATGGGATTCCCGCCGTGTTAATTGCTGGCCAACCATTCCACGCAGAGAATTCGATCCTCAAGCTGTATCCTGGAGTCCATGAGTCTTTCCCCATTGTGGGACGGAGGAGGAAATGCCCCAGGCCTTTGACGCCGTAAAACCCTCCCGTCAGGGGGAGGTGAATAGTGAGGTGACCCACGCGGGGTTAACGGCCGAGGTTGGTTATGCAGTGGGGAGTTCAATAAACTCGAGATCCCAGCGGTGATAACAATTGATCATCCCCATCGCCCTCGATGAGATCTTCAGCAGGCAGGATGTAGAACGGAGGGGGAACATCCTCAAGATTTTCAAAGGGCTCTCCGCACAATTTCGGCAGATCTTTCTGATTACCCATATCGAGGAAATAAAGGATGTGAAGCCCGTTGTTTGGAGTGTTGAGGAAGTATCAGAGGGCTTACGTACGGTGATCACCTAACGTTTTTCCGGGGAGTGGAAATTGCACCGGTAGGAGCTAAAGGCAGCATTTTCTTCTGTTTACAGACACGTCAACGCGCGCCCATCCGCCTCATTTCTGAATGACACAGAGGTGAGTGCCAGCCCTCATCGTTGCCGTCATCGAGCTTGGGACATTCTGTCCTGAATTTCTCGAATATCTCCCACACGCAGCAGCGGACCTCCAGCGGCCCTTAAACCCTTGTGGTTGTATCTCTCATGCAAACTCTCTTATTTCCCTTGTGACGAGATATTTCTCTCTACACTGGAGAGAAATGGGGGAGACAGTCTGGAGGTTGGAAACCATCTCCCCCCAGAAAGGAAAGCGGAATGGAAAGGAGGTGGAAAGTTGAGCGTTGGGGATAAAATCCCACTCCCTTGCTAGATGTTCCGCTTTCCTAACGAACAAGAATCGTCTTTTATCTCAGGGCTAAAAAAGTTCGCATTGTTCTAGGCCATGAAGGGTTTTTTCGATGAACGCCTGACAGAAACATAAACTCCATAATTGATTTCGGCGTTTTGCCTCGAACAATCATCGCACAACCTATTGAACCTATGCTTAGGGCGAAATTGATGATCGCATTTCAAGCAGCTTCTTATTTTATGCCGGCCCCGGATATTTCTGTTTACCATTGGGTACCTGTCGCTTTGGGGACTATTTAGTTCTCAATGGTTGCGATTTGGATCATGCTCCATCATTATTCAACGCCAGTATGGATCTTCCCTTACGGAAAACGAGCTCCAAAACGGTCAGAAGGGCAGCAATTCCAAAAAGAAACAGCACCCATGGGATGTAAAGAATTTTCTTCATGGTTAACTTCATAGTAATTCACCAACCAATTCTTCAAACTTGGTTTATTTTACTGGCATTTTTTGTGCCAGTTTTTCATCTCCAGATGTTATATAGTATAAGTACTTAAAAAAGTTTGATTATTTTGAAAAAATTATACATGAAAATATGGAAAAAATTGAAAAAAACAGAACGAATAGGGAGATAAATGGAAATAATTTTCCACTACAATTTTTTAATAAACTATAAGTAATTAAAATATTTGTATTTTTTTAAAAAAAAGAATATTTTTAGAATGGAAAATTCTTACTACTCTCATTAGGAAATTCTTAGGTTTTCTCGTTATTTCTTTGATTTTATTCCAATTTTCTGCATTTTCTTGTTTCCGTTTTGCTTAAATTCAGCGAAAGGGAATAGTTTTTTTATATAAACATCGTTTTATCATTGTACTATGGCCCATGAGGCGATTACCATAACACACCTTCAAAGCCACCTCAGATAACTTTTGTGAAATAGTGATAAAAAAAGAGATGGTCAAAGGAAATTTATGATTTGGCGAGATTTCTTAACGTGGGATTCATAGCAAAAAAATGAAATTATGAGTATTTGAATACATAAAGAGAAGAGAAGAGATAGAGATAGTATCTGAATGTGGGTTAATCTCTCGAGCCAAGCTCAATTTCCTCCATTTCTGGTTTAATAAATATTCTCCCTTATCAAGCGCCTTTTTGGCCACCTATAAGTTCTTGCGTCATCGTGTGGATTTGGGAGAATACCGCAATGAGAGAGATAAACTTCATTGGAAATTGGTTAATGAGGACAGAAACGAAGCAAATGGCCCCGTATAACTTATTCTATAGTTTTCGGAAGGTGGAATCATATCATGCATACACCATACAATGATCCTCATGTTTTGGCCCCTATGTTGTGGAGATTGCCTCCAGTGATCACAAAATCGGGGGCCAAATGGTTCCCACTTCCTGGGAAATAGAAAGATGGTTCAATCTCATCGAAGTTTATTCGTTGGGTCACTTTCGGCCATCATCTTGGCGAGAATTTCTCGCTCGCGGGCGCCGGGAATAAACCCGGTCAGGGTAGCTTCCAGAACTCTCTGCCCATCCCGATTCGTAAATGTTCCCTCCGCCCTGGCGAAGTTCCGCTTATCTACTTCTTTGATGACTATCCTGCAGGTAATCGTCTCGCCGATGTAGACAGGGCGCAGGAACCGGAACTCCATTCCCGAAGCAAGCCACCCAACCTGTCCCCCGAGCTCGCAGACCATGCTTCCAACCAGCAACCCATGGCAGATAAGGCCTGAAAATCCCTTAACCCTTGTAAAACGTTCCTCATAGTGGACTGGGTTATAGTCCCGGGTGATATCACCGAAAACCTCGACGTCTCTCTGGGTAAATGTGCGCGAAAAGGTGAAGGTCATCCCCGGATTCAGCCCCTCTATTGCGCGTCGCCTCCATTCGGACATTCTCTCCGCTTCTCCTTTATACAGGATGCAGTATTTTGAACCGTTCGGACTCTTTTGGTGAAGCCCCAACCGGATTCATCTCCTTTTACCCTAAACAGTACAGGTGGTCAATGGTGCGGTGGAAGGCTTTGGCTCAATGCCCGGGGGGGCATTTTGAGATTGTCATCGGAGCGGAATATCGTTGCAAAACACGTCCTAATACTTTATATTGATATCGGTTCCCCGTTTCCCTGAACGATTCGAGTACTTGGCGAGGTATTGATTATGAAATGTCTAAGTTGCGGAGCGATCAATAAGAAGGATTCAAAGTTCTGTAAACGGTGTGGTTCCAACCTCAACGTCAACCTCGCTTGCCCGCGTTGCCACTTCGAGAACCTTCCGGATTCTGCCTACTGCACCCAGTGTGGGACGAGACTGTCTGTTCAAAGAAAGCCCAGGGGAACCCAAAAGCGGTGCCAGAGTTGCGGCTTTCTGAACGATATTGACGTCGCCTACTGCTCCTATTGCAATCAGAAGATAGCTGAGGATTACCTGGAGTAGGCACCTCAGCACGCGGGGAAGGTCATTATGGAGAAGGAGAGGCTTTTCATCCTTGGGGGACGTTGACGAGAGAAAAGGATGTTCTGGGTAGTTTCCCCCGGAACAGTGGTGTGGGTGGGACATTTCACAAGGGCGAACGGAGGGAAAAGGGTGAAGGAGAAATGGTTTTGGGCTTTGGTTCTTTTCTTTTCCCTATTGGGATGTGGGGCAAGTCGGACGTATTGGATGGATCTCCAGTACCTCTCGGGTCCTATTGCGGAGAACGTGGAAGGGAAACAAATCGTTGCAGTCAGCGGCTTTACGGATATCAGGGAAGAAAGGGACCGACTTGGAGCTTGGACGCGGCCCAGGGATCGGCTGGATACTTTTATGGCCTCCAAGCCAGTTGATCAGGCGGTTACCCAGGCTATATCGGACTATTTTCTTTCGCGAAAGTATCGAGTTGTTAACTATACGGGCTGGGACTTGAGTCCTGAGAGTCTTTCTCGCATTCCGGCCGATTTAGTAGTAGGGGGGGAGATTATCCAATTGAAAAGTGAGGCCTGGACTAGCCTACGGACGAAGGTAAGAGTCCACGTCCAGCTTCAGATTCACGTGGGGAAGGTAAGGGAGGGAAAGGTATTGCGCCAAAAAATGGAGATTTCCAAGGAAATAGTGGGAGTTACCTCGAGCCCGGAAAGGATCGAGGAAACGCTCAATAAAGAACTTTCAGAGGCCATTGATAGGGTCTTCCAAGGCGTACTGTAAGCTTATTGCTTTCCACTGTTCGGGGCAATCAGATGGAGCGAAAGTATTTCGCATCGATGCTCATCATTGGTCTCATTGTCCTGTCCTTTTACCTCTTCTATGTCGTTTTCTCTCCTTTCTTGGTTCCGATTGTCTGGGCCACCATCTTGGTCATTGTATTCTACCCCGTTAACCGAAGGTTGAACCACCGGCTGAAGGGAAGGAAATCCCTGTGTGCCCTGGTAATGACGATCCTTATCGTGCTGCTCATCGTACTTCCATTTACGTACATCCTTTCGATGTTGGCTAACGAAGCAATAAGCGCCTATGTCTTTTTCGAAAGGGGATTGGAAAAGGGCCGATTTCAATCGATTTTGGAATTGAAGGATCACCCGATTATCCAAGGATTGTGGGATAGGCTCAATCAGTACATTGACCTCTCCGAACTCGATCTCAATTCCCTTCTGCTTGAAAACCTGAGAAGGATAAGCAGGTTTGCCATCAATCAAACCTCGAGGATCATAAAGGGATTTTCCTCCATTATCATCAATTTCTGCTTGATGGTTATTTCATTGTACTATGTCTTCAAGGACGGTGATCAACTTCTCAGGAAAATCAGCCAGGCAATCCCATTGCCATCTCAAGATAGGAATCTGCTCCTTGAACGTTTGGGAGAGATGATCTACGCGACCCTGTACGGCGGGATACTCGTCGCCCTTGTTCAAGGCTTTTTGGGAGGATTTGCCTTTTGGTTTTTGGGGGTCTCGGCTCCGATTTTTTGGGGCACGGTTATGGTCTTTCTCTCCTTTTTACCCATCGTCGGACCCGTTCTTGTATGGGGGCCTGTTGTCCTATACTTCTTTTTCCAGGGGTCGTTCTTAAAGGCGATTATTCTGCTGATCTGGGGTGGAGCCGTGGTGGGCTTGTCGGATAATTTGTTACGCCCGATGCTCATCAGCAAGAGGACGAAACTCCATACCATTCTGCTGTTTTTCGGGGTGCTGGGGGGCATAAAGGCCTTTGGATTGCTGGGATTGATTATCGGGCCATTAGTGGTGACCGTCTGTGTCACGATCCTCGATATCTATTCGGAAAGAACGGCTCAGCCTACCCCAGCGGGAATTGGAGAATCTGGAGGTGATGGATGAGGAAAGCGCTGATTATTTTTCTGGTCCCTCTAGTTCTCATTGGATGCGCGAAATTGGCTGAGGAGGTGAAGATACCCGAAAAAGCCTTGATCCTGCTGCAGGGGGGCGATATTCCCTCCTTTGAAAATGATCTGGACAAGGAATCAATGAGGGTTGCTATCAATTGGAGTATAGAGTATTTCCGGCGGCTGCCGGAAGATCGCATCTTTCAGTATGGCGAGGATCAATACTCAGCTGGCCATCTTATCCGGTCCATGGAGACCTTCTTGTACCTCCTAGATAAAGCCGAGGACATGGAAGAGCTGACGGATATGGTTCGGCAGCGCTTTAACGTTTATCAATCTGTTGGTTCGGATGGTCGTGGAACCGTTCTCTACACCGGGTATTACGAACCCATTCTTACAGGTCGTTTAACTCCCGATGAGGAGTATCGGTGGCCCCTGTATAGGAGGCCGGAGGATTTGATAGAGGTTGACCTTGAACTGTTCAGGCCCAAGTTCAAGGGAGAAAGGATCGTTGCCCGTAACGAGGGCAGCCGGATTGTGCCCTATTTCAGCCGGGAGGAGATCGATAGCCATGGATTACTGTCTGGAAGGCAGTTGGAGATCGCCTGGTTGAAGGACCCCATTGATGCCTTCTTTCTTCAGATCCAGGGATCGGGCCAGATCATTCTTGAGGATGGGACCCGCCTGAGGGTCAACTACTCGGCAAGCAATGGCAGGCCCTATCGAAGTATTGGGAGTTTATTGATCGGCATGGGAATCATTGACAGGGAAGAGATGAACATCCCCCGATTGAGGGAATACTTACGGGATAATCCCGACCAAAGGGAGGAGATCCTCAATCACAATGAGAGCTATGTCTTCTTCAGGGTCGTGGAAGAAGGGCCATTGGGGAATATCGAGGTTCCCCTTACCCCTGGCCGTTCCATTGCGACGGATTCCAGATTGTTCCCCAAGGGTGGCTTGGTCTATATCCGTGCTGAAAAACCTGTCTTCGATGATTCCGGCGCTGTCGTGGAATGGGTACCCTTCTCGAGATTCGCCCTCAACCAGGATACCGGGGGTGCCATCAAAGGCCCGGGACGGGTAGACCTTTTTTGGGGTAGTGGTGAGGCGGCAGGGGTCCCGGCTGGACTGATGAAAACCGAGGGGAAGCTCTATTTCCTCGTGGAGAAATAACATGCTGGTTTCCTTCTCATCGGTTTTGGGGATTTGTGATTCTTAAATTAGCAACCCGTTCACTTTATTCGAGTTTCCATACGTATACAGTTTGTCTACGTTGGACAGATAAAGGCAATTGATTATCAGCCACTTTTGATCAGTCAGTGTCATATCGGAATATCGGCGGCATCAAAAGAGATTAGAGGGGACATATCAGATAGAGAATAAGCGCGAAACATTCCCTTTTTAACCTCATCTTTACCTCCAACATCCCCTTGCACTTTTGCGATTGTACCTGGATGGGCCACGCTTCTCCTTCGCTTTGATGTTCCAACCCCTTGATTATTGGCGGAATCATCGAAAAGAAACGTGATTGAGCTCATTTTCCATGGGATCCATCTGGATTGGCATATGAATTGCTAATTAATCCATGCCAGCGCGTTCCGAAATGGCGCTCCATTCCTGTATTTCCCTTTAGCCGGGTTAACGGCAGGAATGAGCAAGGGTCACTGGGATTATTTTTCAGACGAGGTGATAGATTTCGTAATCGGTCCGAAGGTGGCGGGTGGGATCACATGCAACCAGTTCTCTAGGAGGAGGTCGATGAGGTTTAACCTCGGGGATAAGGTTCGCCATCGGGGTCTCAAGTGGCTCTGGGGAACAGTAGAGGAGATCTACGAGGCCTCAAGGACCCATTCCGATGATGGGCGGTACTATCTCTATAGGGTATCCCTCAAGCAAGGCAGCCATTACATCGATCGAGGATGTGAATGGGAACTTATTCCAGAAGGGGGGGAGAATTCGGAGGGTACTTCCCCTCGTGGGGTTGATTCCGAGGGCTCCATACCGCCCGAATTGGATTAAAGCCATTGGGGTTCGTCCCTAGACTGATTTAAAGGGGATACCGTTGGGGTACCTTCCACATCTACCATTTCCGTCTGTTTACCTGAACACACTAACCCTTTCTCACCGTTTTTCCCATAACATCTCTTCTGAAATGGATCGCAATGTCGGAAACACTGTATTTGAGATGTGACCAAAAAAACGTTATGAAAATTTCAAAGGCCTTGATACACTCGTGAAGGGGCATAGTACCGGGTATTCTTGGGTTTTCGGTTTCCATACCAATCTGGCACATTCGATTGATTTTCTGGAGCTTGTTGGGTTTTAGTGCAAATATTTTTATAGGTATTTGAATTTATGGAAAAAAGGAATTTCAGGATGTGACTCCGCTGTTTCTTCGCTTCAAAACCTCCAAAGTGACCCTTTCAGGGTCCTTGGGAATATTTACCCCTCCCGGCCTCTCAAGAGCCGGCTTTCCCCTTTCCTTCGGTTCCGCTCAGGACAAGCTTTGTTCACCCTCGATGGGTACCCCACTTCTCCAGCAGATTACGCTCAGAAACAACGGAACCCCCTAAAAACTCCGGAAACTCCAGTTAATTTTTTATTGACTCAAGGGGAAGGATATTATACTATTTTAGTCATTGAAGCAGG
>CAYFXL010000099.1:0-10688 GCA_964346945.1 uncultured Syntrophobacterales bacterium | reverse complement strand
TTACTTCTCGACGATGGCCTCCGTTGGACAGACTTCAATACATGTGCCGCACTCCGTGCATTTCTCCTCGTCGATTACGTAAATATCATCTCCTTCCTCAATCGCATTTGCCTCACACCCGTCAGCACAGGTCCCGCACGCCACACAATCTTCGGTTATCATGAATGCCAAGGAATCACCCCCTCCATCGCTGAAGATCCATCCTTTTGACCCGGAAAGTATGTCCGTCCTATATCTCGAGAATCTCCTTTTCCTTTGCATTTAAAGCTTCGTCGATTTTCCCGATAAAGCCATCGGTAACTTTTTGAATCTTATCCAAATTCTGATGGAGTTCGTCTTGGGATATCACCTTTTCCCTCTCCATGTCCTTGAGGTCTTCGTTAGCATCTCTCCTAATATTCCGAATAGCCACTTTACCCCCTTCTCCCATTTTCCTGATGATCTTAACCAGTTCCCTGCGGCGTTCCTCGGTCAACCTGGGAATGGTGAGACGGATGATCTTTCCATCATTTGTTGGGGTGACGCCCAGCTCCGATCTTAAAATTGCTTTTTCGATTTCGCCGATCATCTGAGGGTCCCATGGCTGAATGACTATTAATCGGCTTTCCGGAACGGAGAGGGTGGCCACTTGATTAAGAGGGGTTGGAGTTCCGTAATAGTCCACACGGATGTCATCGAAAAGGGCTAGGGATGCCCTGCCAGTCCGGACCTTGTTGAGATCCCCTTGCAGGTTCTTCAGGGTCTTGTTCATCTTTTCCTCGAGATCATTGAGGATCTTCTGCGACATGTGTTTCCCCCATACCGATAATCGTTCCCAGTTTTTCGCCCATAACCGCCCTTACGATGTTCCCCTCTTTCTTCACATCAAAGACGATAATGGGCAGTTGGTTATCCATACACAGGGAGATGGCCGTCGCATCCATCACCCTGAGGTTCTCCTTGAGGACGTCGATATACGAGAGCTGATCGAACTTAACGGCATCTCTGTTTTCCATTGGATCCGAATCGTAGACGCCATCGACCTTCGTAGCCTTGAGGAGGGCGTCTGCTCCAATCTCCACTGCCCGCAGAGACGCTGCCGTATCTGTGGAAAAATAGGGATTTCCCGTTCCGCCGGCAAAGATCACTGCCCTTGTTTTCTCCAGATGTCTGATGGCCTTTCTCCGTATATAAGGTTCAGCCACCTGGCGCATCTCGATGGCCGATTGCACACGGGTAAAAACCCCTATCTTCTCCAATGCATCCTGGAGGGCCAGGCTGTTGATCACAGTGGCCAACATTCCCATATAATCGGCGGAGGTACGATCCATCCCCCTTGAGCTCGCATCTATCCCCCGAAAGAGATTTCCCCCTCCAACAACCACGGCAACTTGGACCCCGAGTTCCATCACTTCCTTAATTTCCCCGGAAATTCCCCTTATTACCTCGGAACTTATGCCATATCCCTCTTTGCCAACCAAGACCTCCCCGCTGATTTTGAGAATAATCCTCTTAAATTTCGGTTTTCCTACCATAGTCGGAACGGGAGGCCTATGAGGCGCTCTCGACAGCTTCTTCCCCTAGCTGATATCTCGTAAATCGCCGGATGGAGATTCGTTCTCCGATCCTCCCCATGAGGGAGTTCAAGAGATCCCCCACGGTTAAGTCGAGGTCCTTCACAAAGGCTTGCTCAAGGAGGCAGACCTCCGAGAAAAACCTCTCCATTCTCCCTTCCACGATCCGATCGACAACCTTTTCGGGTTTCCCCATCTCCAGTGCCTGAATCCTCAAGATGTCCTTCTCTTTCTGTATGATTTCGTCTGGAATATCCTCCCTCCTGAGATATTGGGGATCCGCTGCCGCCACATGCATGGAGATATCTTTAACCAGATCCTTAAACTCCTGTGTCCTCGCTACGAAATCCGTTTCACAGTTGACCTCTACCAATACACCGATTCTGTCTCCCGGGTGGATGTATGCCCCAATCAATCCCTCTTCGGCCTTACGTCCAACCCTTTTAGCAGCTTTCGCCAGCCCCTTCTGCCTCAAGAATTCGATGGCCTTATCGATGTTTCCTCCCGTTTCTTTGAGGGCCCTTTTGCAATCCATGACTCCGGCGCCGGTCTTCTGTCGAAGGTCTCTCACCAATGATACGTCGATATCCATGGGAACTCACCTATCCTTCCTCGGTTTCTCCTGGCTTTTCCTCGGGCTCAGAAAGGGAATCTTCAATCGCCTCCTCTTCCTTCGCTTCCGCGGTGGGAGCTTCTACAGCCGCTTCCTCTCCTGCCTCTTCTCCTGCGGCCTCAATCGATTCCTCCGGTTCTTCCTCCTGGAGAGTCTTCTCGTATATCTGCCTTCCTTCGATTACGGCATCGGCAATCTTACTTGAGAAAAGGCGTATCGCCCTTATCGCATCGTCATTACCCGGAATAACGTAATCGATTTCATCGGGATCGCAATTAGTATCCACGATCCCAACCGATGGGATTCCCAATTTTCGAGCTTCACTTACCGCAATCCTCTCCTTTTTGAGATCGACGACGAAGACGGCTCCTGGAAGCCTATCCATATATTTTATCCCTCCCAAGGCCTTCTCCAAACGTTTCCGCTGTTTCTCCAATTGTAATACCTCTTTCTTGGGGAGAAGGGAGTATATATCGTCATTCTTCATCGCCTCCAACTTGTTCAGCTGGTCGATACTCTTCTTGATGGTTTGGAAATTCGTGAGCATACCTCCCAGCCATCGCCGGTTCACGTAGAACATGTTGCATCGGGTAGCCTCCTCATATATGGAATCTTGGGCCTGTTTTTTTGTGCCCACGAAGAGGATATGGTCCCCTTGAGCTGCAACATCCCGGACAAAATTGTAAGCCTCCCTGAATAAAACGACGGTTTTTTGGAGGTCAACGATATAGATGCCATTCCGCGCCCCATAAATATAGGACTTCATCTTGGGGTCCCACCGCTTCGTTTCATGCCCAAAGTGAACCCCTGCTTCCAACATCTCTTTCATCGTAACGTTGGCCATACTTCCCCCGTTTTTCCCGTTATGTTTCTCCTTTGCCTATCACATGAGAACGTGAAGGAGGAGCCTTACCTTCGCCCCCACATTGGGTTAAATCAACCAACAATAACCTATTTTGCCCAACAATTCAAGATCATTTCGCGCACCAACTTGGAGGTCACAATGGATGAAACTTCCGATGGGTCATGATCGGGTGAAAGTTCAACAACGTCGAAGCCGATTACCCGGGCTTTGCTGAGGATTTTCAGCGCGGATATCATTTCGCTGAAGTCGATTCCTTCCGGTTCGGGATTCCCCGTTCCGGGAAGAATGCTCGGATCGAGGACGTCCAAATCGAGGCTTATGTAGAGGGGTGCACCACCGATACTCCTCAGGGCCCTGTGGAGGCCATCTTCGCTGAACTCATGAAGACTCCCAATAGTAGTGGCGAAACTGAATTCCTCTTCGCTTCCCGAGCGGACGCCGAACTGAAAGAGTTTTCCAGCACCAATGATCTCCAGAATCCTCCTCATCACGGTGCCATGGGAAAGGGCTTCCCCCAGATATTCGTCCCTTAGATCGGTGTGGGCATCGAATTGAATCACGGCCAAGTCACCGAAACGGTTCCGGAATCCCTCGACGATGGGCAAGGTAATCAGGTGTTCACCACCGAGGAGAACGGGATATTTGCCGTCATCGATGATCTTCCGAATCATCTCGTTGATTTTCGCCAGGGCTTTTTCCTTATTTCCAAAGGGGATCTCCAAATCTCCGAGATCGCATATTTTTAGGCCACTGAGATCTCTGCCAAGACCGGGGCTGTATGTCTCCATGCCCCAAGAGGCCCTACGGATGGCATTGGGTGCAAACCGGGAACCTGGTCGATAAGAAGAAGTGCCATCATAGGGAAGGCCAACGATGCATATTTCGCATTCGTCGTACGGGAGGTTGGCGGACAAGAACCGGTTTTGGAGGAAATCCGTCATGCGATCAATTCTTGGATAAAATTGGGGATGGCAAAGGCAGCTTGGTGGACGGCTTCGTTGTAGTACCTCGTGCTGAGGTTGAAGCGCCGCAGGTCCTCACACCGATTATCCGAAGGTGGATCATACTTCTTTGAACAGAATGCAAAACTCCAAAAGCCACTGGGGTATGATGGGACCGGGGCCAGGTACATCTTCCGAATGGGGAAGAGGGGTTTGAGAGTGGCGTATAGTTCCCTGATGATGTGCTCGTCGTAGAAAGGGGATTCCGATTGAGCAACCATAATTCCGTCATCTTTCAGGGCTCTGTGGACATCTTTGAAGAACTCTTCCCGGTACAGGCCAATAGCCGGTCCGATGGGATCGGTCGAATCGATCAGGATGACATCGAAGATTCCCGTATACCGTTTCACATATTGAATACCGTCTTCAATGATGACTTCAACCCTGGAATTATCCATTTCACAGCTCACGAAGGGGAGGAACTGCTTGCTCTTTTCAATTACCAAGGGATCGATCTCCACCAGCGTGGCCCGGGATACGGTAGAATGTTTCATCACCTCCCGGATGGTTCCCCCGTCTCCACCACCAATGACGAGGACATGCTCGGGATGTGGATGGGTGAAAAGAGGGATGTGGGATATCATTTCATGATACGTGAATTCATCCTTTTCCGTGAGCTGAACCGAACCCTCCAAGATGAGGGCTCGCCCGAATTGATACGTATCCAGGATTTCGATCTTCTGGTAGTCACTTCGACCACGGAATATCGTTTCCTTTACCTTTATCGTATTGCCGACAGTGTCGTTGAGGGTCTCGGTAAACCAAAAATCCATTTCTATTGCCATAGGACTACGGCGGCGAAGGCCGCTCCGATCTTCTTAACCTTATATTCGGTGGAGATAGACTTGATTTCCTTTGTCTCTTGCTGGCGCATCTTCATCCCCTCGAAAGCCATATTTTTTGCGGTGAGCTCTATAACCTCCCTGTTTCCCCGGCCCGAGTATTCCATGATCAACCCCGGTTGGTCGTCGTCTCTTGGGAGGGCGACGGCTACGGCAGCGGATATAATTTCCCCAGGTATCTCACTGCTGATAGAGGCATAGGCCGTGGGTACTATGGCTCCTTGAGGGAATGTGATAGGCTGAATCTCCGTGCTATGAGGGGGGATTATACTGGAGATCTTGACCAGGTTCGTATTTCCGATACCAGCGTTGAGTAGAGCTCCGTCAAAGGCATTGAGAGGAGTATGCCCCTCAGAGGAACCGCTAACGAGAAAGTAGGTTTTGGGAATTTTGTAAATCACGGCTGAGCTCCGGTGAATATTCTTTTTCCTGTGTTCCCAAAGGCTTATGCCTTAACTCCTTACCATCCGAGGCGAGCGTCCCTCGAAGCATCTCCACGGTGGAGGTAGAGCCTGCCCCGAGCTTCTCTTTTAGATAATGATAGGCTCTCCAGGGATCCACTTCTTCTCCACAGGTGAAAATGTCCACGGCGGAATAGCCATACTCCGGCCAGGTATGGATCGCCAGATGGGATTCCGCGATCACGACAACGCCGCTTATTCCGTGGGGGTTGAAGAGGTGGAATACACTCTGTACGATGGATGCTCCGCTCGTGATCGCCGCTTCCTCCATGATCTTCTTGATCTTGTCAGAATCATTGAGGGTTTCGCGATCACACCCATAGAATTCCGTTAAGAGATGACGCCCCAGAGATTTCATCCTTACTACCCTCCTTTCTGCCGAGGTTTCAACGAGATCTAGAAATATGGTGGAGCGGTGATCCAGAGCAAGACGGCTTCCCGTGAACCAACATTGGCCAGGGCATGGTCTCTCTCCGCAGTAAAATAGAAACATTCGCCCTTTCTTGCCCTGTGGGTCTTTTTCCCCAATTGAATTTCTACCCTGCCCCCCAGTATAAACCCCATCTCTTCCCCTTCATGTGGTTCCTCGATTTCTGTCCGTTCGCCCGGTTTCAATGTCACCATGACGGCTTCCATTTTCTTGTTCGTGGAGCCGGGAATGAGCAACTCGAACTTGGTCACCCCCTTTTTCTCTATCTCAACCCTATCCTCCTTTCGAAAGACGATATCCTTTTCCTCGATGTCCAAGAAGAAGTCTGAGATATTTTCGTCAAGGGCATCCAGAATCTGTACGAGGCTGTCAAGGGAAATGGATGTCCTGTCGCGTTCGACTTGGGAGATGAAGCCCTTGGTTAATCCCGCCCTTTCAGCCAACTCTTCCTGGGTCAAGGAGCTCAATTGTCTGAGGTTTCTGATACGTTCCCCAATCTTCATATCTGTACCTATTGAAGAATAGTATAAGAAGAAAATAGTTTAGTAAAATAAACTCCAGAATTATACCCATTGGTCCTTTTTTGTCAAGGGTTTTATCTCCTTTACTCGAAAAACTTTTTTTGTTATTAGTCTTAAATAGCTAAGCATATTGTCTCCGTGAGGCTTGATTCGATATGGCAGCGGGAAAAATCATCATCAGAGGGGCAAAGGCGCACAACCTAAAAAACATCGATGTGGAAATTCCCAGGGATCGTCTCGTCGTCATTACTGGTCTGAGCGGGTCGGGGAAATCGTCCCTGGCCTTCGATACCATCTATGCGGAGGGGCAAAGAAGGTACGTGGAATCGCTTTCGGCTTATGCCCGTCAATTTTTGGAGCAAATGGAAAAACCCGATGTGGAGCTCATCGAAGGATTATCGCCGGCCATTTCCATCGATCAGAGGACTGTTATCAAGAACCCCCGAAGCACAGTGGGAACGGTGACGGAGATCTACGATTACCTTCGTCTCCTCTTCACCCATATTGGAAAACCCTTCTGTTACCGATGTGGCAAGGAGATTTCCTCACAGACGATTCAACAGATTGCGGATCAGATCCTGGCCCTTTCCGATGGGGAACGAGTCGCCCTATTGGCCCCCATGGTGAGGGGAAAGAAAGGCGAGTATCGGAGAGAATTGGAGAATCTTCGGAGGGATGGATTCGTTCGGGCCAAGATCGATGGGGAAATACGGGATCTCAGCGAGGAGATTCGTTTGGACCGGAACAAAAGGCATGATATCGATGTCGTCATCGACAGGATGATAATAAAGGAGGGGATTCAATCGAGGCTGACCGACTCCCTGGAGTTGGCCACTACATTAGCGGATGGGATTATCAAGGTATCCATTGGGGATTCGGAGGAAATTATCTTCAGTCAACGGTTCGCCTGCATCGATTGTGGAGCCAGCTATCCCGAGATCACTCCCAGGATGTTTTCCTTTAACAGCCCGTATGGAGCATGTCCAACCTGCAGTGGACTGGGGATGAAGATGCATTTCGACCCAGACCTGATCGTCCCGGATAAAAATGTATCGGTCCTTGAAGGGGCGATGTTGCCGTGGAGAAAAGGGATCCCTGCATCTTTGCGTCGCCTGGCCAAAGCTAAGGGGGTCGATCTCAGTCTTCCTTTTGGTGGTCTTCCGGAGGAGATCCAGAGGAGTTTTCTCCATGGAGAGGATGGGGTAGAGGGGGCCATCCCCGAACTGGAGAGGAAGTACCAAGAGGTCCAAGGGGAGGAATTTCGGCAGGAGATGGAGAGGTATATGAGTTCTTTTCCCTGTCCAACGTGCGGGGGAGCGAGGCTGCGCAAGGAAGCCCTCTCTATAAAGGTCGATGGGATGTCGTTGGCTGATATCGTCAAACTTTCCGTTAAGGATCTGCTCCGGTACTTCGAAAGCATTGCCTTGAACACAAGGGATATGGAGATTGCCAGGGGAATTTTGAAGGAGGTCACCGAACGGTTGAGGTTTATGGTCAATGTGGGGTTGGATTACATTTCCCTCGACCGGCCGTTGACAACCCTGTCGGGGGGTGAGGCCCAGAGGATTCGGTTGGCTACGCAGATTGGCTCCAGTTTGGTGGGGGTGTTGTACATCTTGGATGAGCCAAGCATTGGCTTGCATCAACGGGATAATATTCGACTGCTAGACACCCTCAAGGAGCTGCGGGATCTTGGCAATACCGTTATCGTGGTTGAACACGATGAAGAAACAATCCGGCGAGCGGATTATGTTATCGACATGGGCCCGGGGGCTGGCATAAATGGGGGCAGGGTAATTTATTCCGGAACACCGCGGGAACTGCTCGATTCCCAGGAATCGACTACGGGGAAATACCTATCCGGAGACCTCTCAATTCCCATTCCCAAAAGACGCCGAAATGCGAGTGGCAAGTTTCTCGTGATAAAAGGGGCGAGGGCAAACAACCTGAAGAATATCGAGGTGGAGATTCCTATCGGATTATTCACCTGTGTAACGGGGGTTTCCGGGTCAGGGAAAAGCACCCTCGTGATCGATACTCTGTATAGGACTTTGGCACAGAAACTTTATCATTCAAGGGAAAGAGCCGGTTCGTTGGAAGGGATAGAGGGGTTGGAACATGTGGATAAGGTGATCAACATCGACCAGATGCCGATTGGCAGGACTCCTCGATCGAATCCGGCCACGTATACCGGGGTATTCACCTTCATCCGCGGCCTCTTTGCCCAACTGCCTGCATCGAGAATGAGGGGATACAAACCGGGTCGTTTCAGTTTTAATGTGGCGGGAGGCAGGTGCGAGTCGTGCAAGGGCGACGGGATTATCAAAATCGAGATGCATTTTCTTCCAGACGTCTATGTAACGTGCGAGGTTTGCGGGGGAAAACGATATAATAGGGAGACTCTGGAAATCCGCTATAGGGGGGAGACTATTGCAGATGTCCTGGACATGACCGTGGATCAAGCCTACGGGTTTTTCGAGAACATCCCCACCATTAAGGGGAAGCTTCAAGCCCTCTGTGATGTTGGGCTTGGATACATAAAGCTGGGGCAGTCTGCCACAACCCTTTCGGGAGGAGAGGCGCAAAGGATTAAGTTGACGAGGGAATTGAGTAAGAGGAGTACTGGTAAGACTGTCTATTTCTTGGACGAGCCAACAACGGGCCTCCATTTTGCCGACATTCAGAAGCTTTTGGATGTCCTCAATCGTTTGACCGATTCCGGAAATACGGTCATTGTCATCGAGCATAATATGGAGGTGATCAAGTCGGCCGATCATATCATCGATCTCGGTCCTGAGGGTGGTGAGCAAGGAGGGGAGATTATCGCCCAAGGGAAGCCTGAGGAAATAATACACATCCCGACCTCATACACTGGACAGTATTTAAAAAGGTCATTCAAGAAAGCACAATTGATACATTAGTGGATTCTGAAATGCCCATTGGGATTTTCCACGCTCGCATATCGCGTCCTGCCACCCTCGATGGGTACCCCAGTTTCCGGCAGATTTCGCTCATTGCCAAGGGTGTTCCTTAGAAGCTGAGGACTCTGCAGCGGGGGACCATGTTGACGGGAAAGGACATAGGTGATACGATTCTGTGATTTTGTAAAAAGGGGATTGGGATAGGCAGTTATGCTAGACATTAAGTTTATCCGGGAGCATCCCGAGGAGGTCAGGGAAGGGTGCCGTAAGAAAGGGGTGGATTTCGACCTCGATCGTTTGCTGGAGGTCGATGAAAATCGCCGAAAGGTCCTCTTGGAGGTTGAGGGATTCAGGTCACAACAAAAGAGGATGAGCAAGGAGATCCATGAGAAGGAGGGAGAAGCGGCCCGGCGCGGTGGGATCGCTAAGGTGAGAAACCTGAAGACTCGATTGAGGGATTCCGAGAGGGAATTGAGACTGATTGAGGATGAATTCCATAGCCTCATGCGGATGATTCCGAATCTTCCCCTTCCCGAAGTCCCCGAGGGGAGGGATGAAACGGAAAATGTGGTCATTCGAGAGGTTGGCGAAAAGCCGACATTTGGTTTTGTCGCCAGGGATTATATGAAAGTTTCGGAGGGATTGGATATCATCGACACGAAAAGGGCGGCAAAGGTCTCGGGGTCGAGGTTCGGCTATCTCAAGGGGGGTTCAGTTCTTTTGGAGTTCGCATTGGTTCGATTGGCGATAGATACCCTGACGAAGGAGGGATTTATTCCGGTCATTCCACCCGTGATGCTCAATTACAGGGCGATGGATGGCATGGGATATTTGACGAGGAGTGGCAGTGAGGTATACCAGGTTGAGAAAGACGATCTTTACCTCGTGGGGACATCTGAACAATCCCTCGGGGCGATGCATATGGACGAGATCTTGGATCAGAGGGATCTGCCACGGCGGTATGCAGGTTTTTCCACGTGTTTCAGGAGGGAAGCCGGTTCCTACGGCAAGGACACGAAAGGAATTCTGAGGGTTCACCAATTCGATAAGGTGGAGATGTTCTCCTTTTGCGAGCCGGAGAAATCCCGGGATGAGCACGATTTTATCCTGGAAATGGAGGAGAGATTGGTCCGTATGCTGGGAATTCCCTACCGCGTCGTCCAAATGTGTAGCGGCGACCTGGGGGATCCAGCGGCCAATAAGCGGGATATCGAGTGCTGGATGCCCGGTATGGGAGAATATCGAGAAACCCATTCCTGCTCGAACTGTACGGATTTTCAGGCGAGGAGGCTCAACGTTCGATACCGTCCCCGCGAAGGAGGGTCCGGTCAGGGAAAGCTTCGGTTCGTCCATACCTTAAATGGGACTGCGTACGCCATCGGGAGGATGCTCATTGCCATTATCGAAAACTTCCAGCAGCCCGATGGAACGGTTCTCATCCCCGATGCCTTGAAGGGCTTTATGGCCGGGATTGAAAGGAT
>CAYFXL010000098.1:0-10691 GCA_964346945.1 uncultured Syntrophobacterales bacterium | reverse complement strand
AGAGTGAGACCAGAAGGAAAGGGGGAAGATCGATGGAAGAGAAGAAGGTGGGAGTAGTAATCAAATTTTTTGGAAAGATCAGCGTTGCTGCGATTAGGTTAACGGATGATAGCTTGAGGGCGGGAGACACCATCCACATCAAGGGCCACACAACGGATCTCACCCAAAGCGTGGAATCGATGCAGATCGAAAACCAGAACGTACAGGAGGCGGGTCCTGGTGCGGATATCGGGGTCAAGGTCGAGGACCGTGTCCGAGAAAACGATGTGGTCTATAAGGTGATTGAGTAAGGGAGATAATGCCAGCCATTCCCAGCATGAAACGCCCAAAGGAGAGGTGTCTCCGTTGCGGGCTGGAATCAGAGGAGATATCCCAGGCCCTGAAGCTTTGCCTCCATTGTATTCGAGATCACTTCGACGATGTGGTTCCACGAATCGAGGAAGCGCATGGAGCTGCGAGGAACCCCTTTGGTCTGCCCTCGAAACCTCCTCGAGACCCCAAGGGCGTCGCTTGCGGGATCTGTTCCAACGAATGCCGGATTCCCGATGGAGAGCGGGGATACTGTGGGGTGAGGATCAATAGAGAAGGGGTCCTGGAGGGGGTTACATCGGAAGAGGGGAACCTGGCATGGTATTATGACAGTCTTCCAACCAACTGTGTAGCTGATTGGGTCTGTCCTGGAGGATCTGCCTCTGGATATCCACGCTTCTCCTATACGAGGGGCTCCGAATACGGCTACAAGAATTTGGCCGTCTTCTATCAAGCCTGTTCCTTCGATTGCCTCTTCTGCCAGAATTGGAGTTTCAGGCAGAGGATTCACCAAGGTGAGAGGATTAGCGCACACAAATTGGCCCAATTCATCGATGATCAAACAAGCTGCATCTGTTTTTTCGGGGGAGATCCTACTCCTCAACTTCCCCACTCCTTGATGACATCCCAAATCGCTTTGGAACGATGGCGGGGCCGAGTCTTGAGGATCTGTTGGGAGACTAATGGATCAATGAACGGTTCCCTTTTGCAGGGGATGGCTGAGATAGCTCTCAAATCGGGGGGATGTATAAAGTTTGACCTCAAGGCATGGAGCGAAGCAGTCCATTTCGCCCTCTGCGGAGTGAGCAATGAGAGGACAATAAAAAACTTCAAGTATTTGGGGCAATGGGTGGGAAGGAGACCGGATCCGCCATTTTTGATCGCAAGCACGTTGCTGGTCCCAGGATATATCGATGAAGATGAAATAAGGGGCATTTCCAGGCTCATCGCTTCCGTGAGCCCCGAGATCCCTTACGCCCTCCTGGCCTTCCACCCTCAATTCTATCTCGCTGACTTGCCAATCACCGCTCGATCCCGTGCCCTAAGGTTTAAGGAGATTGCGGAGGAGTCTGGATTGAAACTGGTCAGGATCGGGAATGCACATCTTCTGATATAAAGGGGTCTCACAGGACGAAAGAGGCTGGCGGAGGATGCTCAGATAATGGTTGGTTATTTCCTCCCTTGGGTTAGGGAGATGTGGTTTCTGGACAAGCGGAAAGCTTTTGATCGATCTGAGGAATAGCCCATGAGAACGGGTACAGCCCACCTTCCCCTCCATCACGGAAGGGCACCGGCCTGGCTCTTCGGTCGGATGAAGGAGCTGGCTCGAGAGGTAAGCCTCGTGATCATCGACCAATTCGGTCCTTTGGAGATGTTGAGGAGGCTTTCTGATCCCTTCTGGTTTCAGTCCTTCGGCTGTGTATTGGGATTCGATTGGCACAGCAGCGGCTTGACCACTACCCTCTGTGGAGCGCTCAAGGAAGGACTGCGGGGGACGGAGAGGGATTCCGGCCTCTTCATCGCGGGGGGGAAGGGAAAGGCATCGAGGAAGACGCCTATTGAGATTGAGGAGTTTTGTGATCGGTTTTCAGCAGGGGCAAAGGGCCTCGTTTACGCGAGCAAGATGACGGCCAAAGTCGATAGCGCAGCGCTCCAAGATGGCTATCAGCTCTATCATCATACCTTTTTCTTTACCAAGGCGGGATCATGGTGTGTTGTGCAGCAGGGAATGAACGAACGCACAGGGTACGCCCGTCGATACCATTGGATGAGTCATGGATTGGATAGTTTCGTATGTGAACCTCACTCAGCAGTCTGCTGTGACCACCAGGGGGAAGTCCTCAACATGGTGGCCAGGGAAAGTGAGGGAATCAGGCACACAACAACCCAAATTGCCTCGGAGCATCCTGGTCGGATCACTTCGGAGATTCAAAGGCTTCGGAACTTGGAACTTCCGCGGGAACATGGGGTCGTTCTGGGGGATAGGGGGGCGAGATGGCTGATGAAGGTTCTGGAGAGAACCCATGAACACCAGCCGAGTCATTTCGAAGCCCTCTTGGCCACCCGGGGGGTTGGCGCAAAAACCATTCGGGCCCTCGTCCTCATCTCGGAACTGATCTATGGGGTCGAACCGAGCTTTCGTGACCCCGTAAAATTCAGCTTCGCCCATGGGGGAAAAGATGGGCACCCCTATCCTGTGGATAGGGAGAATTATGATCTATCTATCGAGGTTCTGCGTCAGGCGTTGTCCTCGGCCAAGATCGGCCGTGGGGAGAAGTTGAAGGCAATGGGGCGATTGGCCTTCCTCGAAAGTGGGGAAATGCCATCAAAGGGGTAGATATGAGATTCATTGCAGATCTACATATCCACTCTAGGTATAGCCGGGCAACCAGCCGAGATATGGAGTTGGAGACCTTGGCCATATGGGGAAAGAAAAAGGGAATTACGCTTCTGGGAACAGGTGACTTCACTCATCCCACGTATTTTGCGGAAATGAGGTCAAAGTTAGAGCCCTTCGATGAAGGGATCTATGTGCTCAAGCGAGGGGAACGGGAAACGAAGTTCATTCTCTCAACGGAGGTGAGCAATATTTTCTCCCAAGGGGGTAAGGTTAGAAAAATCCACACCCTCATCTTCGCGCCGAATTTATCCACCGTTGAAGGAATTAACGATAAGTTGAGGAGTTTGGGGAAGCTCGGCTCTGACGGGAGGCCCATCTTTGGGTTTCCGGCCAAGGAGTTGGTAAAGATCGTCCTCGACATCTCCAGTGAATGTTTGTTGGTGCCCGCCCATGCATGGACCCCTTGGTTCTCTGTCTTTGGCGCGAATTCCGGGTTCGATTCCCTCGAGGAATGCTTCGAGGAAGAGGTCAAGCATATCTTCGCCATCGAGACAGGGCTCTCCTCGGATCCTGAGATGAACTGGCGACTATCCACCTTGGATAATATAACCCTGATCTCCAACTCCGATGCCCACTCTCCGAATCGATTGGGCAGAGAAGCCAATGCGTTCAATTGTCCTTTGAATTACCGGGAGATCACGCAGACCATTAAGGAGAAGAACCCCAGGAAATTCCTCTTCACCATTGAATTCTTTCCCGAAGAGGGAAAGTATCACTTCGATGGACATCGCAATTGCGGCGTGATCTTTTCCCCTCTCCAGACGAAAGCAGGGGACTATAGCTGTCCAATCTGCAAGAAGAGGCTAACCGTAGGCGTGATGCATCGGGTGATAGAGATGGCCGATCGGGCAGAAGGCTTTATTCCCGGCAATAGCATCCCTTCTATCCACCTGGTTCCCCTTGACGAAATTATTGCGGAGAGCCTGGGTGTGGGAGTGGGAACCAAAGCGGTGGAAGGCGAATATGAGCGATTGATTGGGATGGGAAGTTCGGAGTTGGCTGTTCTCTTGGATTTGTCGCCCGAAGAATTGAAGCGCTTCACCCCCCCGAGGGTCCTCGAAGGGATCATTCGGATGAGGCAGGGAAAACTCCACATCGTTCCGGGCCACGACGGGGTTTACGGGAAGATCAATATCTTTGCCTCGGATGGAAAAGGAGAGGGGGAGGGTTCTGAGCAGCAAATGAGTCTTTTCTGATATGCTGAGTTCCGAGAGATGATGCGGGGCGGCGGACCGCAGAGATGGCAATCAAGATAGGTTGTTGCGGCTTTCCCGTAGCCAGGCGAAGGTATTTTGAACAGTTTTCCACGGTGGAAATCCAACAGACGTTCTATCAGCTCCCCACCCTCTCAACGGCTCATAGATGGCGGGAGGAGGCCCCGGAGGGCTTCGAATTTACGGCCAAAGCATGGCAGCTCATCACCCATGAGCCTACCAGCCCAACCTATCGTCGGCTCAGAAAGGGCATTGCCGAGGATAAGAGAAAGAACTACGGATCCTTCAAACCAACCGACGAGGTCTTTGAGGCCTTCGAGGCCACTGAGCAATTTTGCAGGAGCCTTGGGGCCGAGAACATCATCTTTCAGTCTCCCCCCAGTTTCGGTATGACATCGGAACATGTGAACAATATCATGAATTTTTTTAGGCAGATTGACAGGAAGAACTTCACCTTTATCTGGGAGCCGAGGGGAAACTGGACCGGGGAAGAGATCCAGGTGATATGTGACGATGTGCAGCTCGTACATTGTGTTGATCCCCTTCGGGAGACCCCCGTTTCCGGAGGAATTCTCTATTTTCGCCTTCACGGGTTGAAAGGATATCGCTATCGTTATACCGACGAAGACCTCCTTGAGCTGAAGGCGAAGTCATGTATGGGAAAGGCCAGCTATTACATGTTTAACAATATCTCCATGCGGGAAGATGCCCATCGATTCGAGGAGTTGGTGCGAAGTGGATGCTGAGGCGGTCTTAGAGAATCGGGAAATCCCAGGCGATTGGATGGATCTGATCGAGGCCATCCACCGGGAAAAAGGTAGTGTCTTGATCTTAGGGGCATCGGACACTGGAAAGAGCACCCTGGCACATCTCCTCGTTGTCAAATTGTGCCAAAAGGGGAACGTAGTTGCCCTCGTCGATGGAGATATCGGGCAATCGGTTTTGGGTGTCCCCACCACTATCGGATTGGCGCTGTTCGACTCGGCGCCGAAGAAACTGGAGAATGTTCAGCTGATAGCCTCCTATTTCGTAGGTTCGATCTCTCCCAGAGGGCATATGTTAGAGATGTTGGTCGGGGTCAAGAGAATTGCAGATAGGGCGTCTCAACTCGATCCTGGGATTATCGTCATAGATACTACGGGCTTTGTGAGTGGTGAGACCGCATGGGAACTCAAATATCAAAAGGTTGACCTATTGAAACCAACTCACCTCATTGGACTGCAGAGGAGGAGGGAAATAGAGGACTTCCTCAGACCCCATCAATTCCGGTCGGATATGGCTATTCATCGTTTGAAGATCCCTGAGAAAGTCAGGATAAAATCACCGGAACAGAGGAGAGCCAACCGGTCCAGGAAATTCGCCGCTTATTTCCAAGAGGTGAAGTTGTATGAGAAGAGCTTGAATGGGATAAAAGTGGTTAGTCCCTTCAAGGTTCGCTATAGGGGAAAAGGCCTCAAAGGAATACTGATTGGGCTCAACGACGAGGCAAACTTTAACCTTGGGCTGGGAATGTTGGAGAAATTGGATCTCCATAGAGGTATGATCTCCTTTGTGGCGCCAGAACTGGATCCCACCAGGATTCGTCTTATCCGCATCGGCTCCATCGAAGTGGACCTATTCGGGAACGACAAAACCTATCATTCTTGAGGTCCCATCGGCTTAGACCTGCAACATTTTGTAAAACCCGAAAGTCCCCAGGGCAATTTCCTATGGAGGACCGACCTTTGGTTTTAACCATCAAGGAGATTGAATGTAAATCCATTTTGAATCGGTCCGGCCTGGCTGATTATGCCCTGAACCCATATGTGGGGTGTGAACACGGCTGCCTTTACTGCTACGGGCGATTCATGATGAGGTACACCAAGCATCGGGAGCCCTGGGGCCGTTTCGTGGATGTAAAGGTGAATGGACCCCGAGTTCTGATAAAACAGGTCAACAGGTTCCAGGTGGGAAGGGTATTTATCAGCTCCGTTTGCGATGGCTGGCAGCCCTTAGAGGAAAAGTACGGGATTACCAGGGCTTGTCTTGAAATACTTTTGGGAAACGGCTTTCCCATCACCATCCTGACTAAAAGTGCCCTGGCATCCAGGGATTTTGACCTCATTGAGGGGAGACCCGAGGTGGAACTGGGTGCGACGATCACTACCCTCGATGAGAGGTGGCGTAGGCTCTTCGAACCCCGCGGCTCTTCCAGTGAGGAGAGGGTTTCCTTACTCAAACAGGCTAAAGAGAAGGGCATCACCACCTATGCCTTCCTCGGCCCAATCATGCCTTGTGTCTTCGATACGCAGGAAAATTTGAGGGCACTTATTGGAGCCTTCCGGGATGTTGGGGTGGACTGGATCTACGTTGATCTTCTGAATCCCAGACCCGGTGTGTGGGCCTCCCTTTACCCGGTGCTGAGAGATCATCATCCCCATCTGATCCCTCGCTATAAGGAGGTGCTGTTTAATCAACGGGTGAGAGACGATTACGGGTTCCGGCTGAGGGAGAAGATCGAGAAACTGGGTCGACTGTATGGTTTGGAGAAGAAACTCCAATTTCTCTGGTAACGGAGGGGAAAGGCATCGGTTCCATGCAGGGGCAAGCAATATCAGGCAAGAAGATCTATAGCATCGGCACAAGTACGTGGTCCTTGGATGAGTTTATCTCCCTGCTCCGCAACTACGGTATTGAGAGCGTTGTGGACGTGCGGAGTTTCCCCACCAGCCGGTTTGAACATTTCAGAAGGGATAGATTTGAAAAGAGCCTGAGGGAATGTGGAATTCGCTATGTCTATCTCGGTACTGAATTGGGCGGTTACCGAAGAGGAGGCTATGAAAAATACCTTTCAACGACTAACTATAGGGAAGGCTTGTCAAAGCTCATGGAAATTGGAAGCTCTTCTGTGACAACATTTCTCTGTGCCGAGAGGTTACCGTGGCGATGTCATAGGAAGTGGATCGGGGACAGTCTGACGGGGAAAGGATGGGAAGTCATCCATATTGTCGATGAGAGGAGGACCTGGAGGCCGGGGAGATTTCTGACCCGCGCACAGGTGGAGAGGGCGAAGAGAGATAACATGAAAAAATGAGGCCTTGACATTTTCCTTTTTCGGACTTAATGAATTCCAATTCGAAAAAAGAATAAGAATTCCCAAAATGAGACAGAAGATCAGCCGGAAGAGAAGGGAATTCCTAACTCGGAGGGCCGGTATCCTATCGGCGGCGGAAAAGGTTTTTGCGGCCAAGGGATTTTACGGCTCCACCATGGATGAAATAGCTAAGCGGGCGGAATTCGGGACCGGAGCCTCTATAAGTACTTCCAGGGGTAGCAGGACCTCTATTTTTCCCTCATCGATGAGAAGGTTGAGGAGATGACCCGGTTGGTGGGGGCCGAGCTGGACAAGGATCTTCCCCTCATCGACAAGATTGCATCAATCCTCCATCTTCAACTTTCGTTCATTCAGAAGAACAGGGATTTCTTTAAGATTTACATTTCCGAGCGAAACCGTTTTCAATGGACCATGAAGGATGATTTGGGAAATGGGGTTCATGAGAAATTTATGCTTTATATCGACTCCCTGGAGGAGGTTATGAGGCAGGGCATTTCAGAAGGGGAACTCGAGGAGATGGATCCAAGGGACATGGCGCACGGGATTGTGGGAATCGTAAATTCCTTCGTTTCCGAGTGGATCATGAGCCCAAGGGCGTATTCCCTGGTCTCAAAGGCTCGGACTATCATGAGCATATTCTGTGAGGGCGTTGGAAGTCCGAGAACGAGGAGGTAGCCTTATGTTGAAAAAGATCATGGTCATTTGTCTTTTGCTTTCGGTGATGGGCGGACCAGCGATGGGAGGCGGAGAGGAGAGGGTACTCACCTTGAAGGAGGCGGTGGAGATGGCACTTGAGAGGAGTGCCGTTATCCATTCCGCACGGGAGGGCATGAAGGGAGCCGACTATTTGAGGAAGGCCACGATGACCGATTTCTTCCCGACCCTTCGAACCGAGTACAACTACACCCGCCTTGATGAGGCCCCTTTCATTCGCTTGGAGCCGCTGCGGGTAAAGAGGGAGGTTGGCACACAGGACAACTACAGTTGGACGACCGTTGTTGATCAACCCCTTTTCAGGGGAGGTGCCCTCTACTGGTCCTACCGGTTGGCCAAACTGGGAGTCGACTTAACCAAGGTCTCCTTGGAGCTCGTCAAACAGGACTTAATCCTTCAGGTAAAGGAGGCCTATTTCACGATCTTCAAGGCCGAGAAGATTCGGCAGGTAGCGGTGCAGGCGGTGCAACAACTGGAATCCCAGCTGAAGGTTTCAAGGGCCTTTTACGAGGTGGGCATCATCCCCAAAAACGACCTGCTGCAGACCCAGGTGCAAATGGCCCAGGCACGGCAAAATCTGACCAGCGCAGAGGTCGAGCTGGCCATCGGAAAAGCCTCTTTCAACACCCTCTTAAGAAGGGATGTGGGGATGGAGGTGAAGGTAGAGGACATCTTGGAGGAGTATCGTCCCATGGAAATCCCCTTTGAAGAATCCCTGGACAAAGCCCGTAAGAACCGGCCCGAACTGAAGGAGACAGAACTTAGCGTGAAGAAAGCGGAAAAGGAGGTTCAGCTTGCCAGAAGTGAGTATTTTCCCACCGTTGACTTGTCATTCAACTATGAGAGGGTTGGGGATGACCCAGGAGTTTCGGGGAGTGAATTTGAGGATAAGGATAGCTGGAGTATAATGGCCAGCGCTCGTTGGACCTTTTGGCAATGGGGGAAGAACAGGCAGTTAGTGCGGGAGAAAGAGACGAGGCTGATTCAAGCAAAGGATGCGCGAGTTCAAGTTGAGGATAGTATCTCCCTGGAGGTAAAAGACGCCTACCTAAGGTTGAAGGAAGCTCGGGATAAGATTGATGTAGCCGAGGTGGCCATAGAGCAAGCCGAAGAAAACTTCAGGATGAACCAGGAAAGGTTTAAGGAACAGGTGGCCACTTCCACTGACGTCTTGGATGCTCAGACCTTACTCACCCAGGCCAGGACCAACTACTTCAATGCCCTGAGCGATTATCGTATCGCTTGGGCCAGGTTGGATCGAGCCATGGGAATAGTAACATACTAGAAGGGGAGGGAAATGCTTTAAGGGTGAGGGGGAATCCCCCTGTCCATGGTCTCTATTTTCCTCCTCGTGACCACGAAGTTACGCGGCGATCGAGCGGTTTTGGAAGGTCAGCTTCACTGAGGATATCGGGAAATCGTGATCGCCGAGTACACGCTTCATTTGAGGATCGGATTCTCTCATAGGTGGAACGGTGTTGATAATTTGGCATGAATCCTGCTAGTGATAGATCTATGGCGGGTTTTCCTCAGTACCGTGATCCTTTCGCCAACATGCTTTTGAATTCTTTTGCTCCGTTTGGTGTTGACATATTGTATCGGCTATGGTAAAAGCGCATGGAGGAGTGATGGATAGGCGCGGGAACAAGAAGGTTTATTCTTTTTACACGTATTCTCTGTTTCTCCGAATCCTTTTCCTCGTCATTAGCTTCGGTCTAATCGGCATTGGTTCCCCTTCTTATGGGGGGATATACCGGTATATCGACGAGAATGGAAATTATTACTTCACCAACTGCCCCAGGGACTCCAGGTACGAGCTTTACATCCGAGAGAAGGGGGACCTGGTATCCGCCCGCGTCGATCCAGATAAATACGATCCCATGATCGAGGAATTTTCTGAGAAGTATGGCATCGAATCCGCCTTAGTCAAGGCTGTTATTCGGGCCGAGTCGGGGTTCAACTCCTACGCCGTTTCCCGCAAGGGTGCCAAAGGTTTGATGCAGCTGATGCCCCAAACGGCCGCGCAATGGGATGTGATGGATGTGTTCAACCCGAGGGAAAATATCGAAGGCGGGGTGAGGCACTTGAAACACCTTCTCGAAACCTTTGGAAACAACTTAGCACTTTCCTTAGCGGCGTATAATGCCGGAAAGGAAGCCGTTATTCATAATCGTTCGATTCCCCCCTACGATGAGACCCGAAACTTTGTAAGGGAAGTCCTCCGATACTATGAAAGTTATAAGCATTAAGCCGGATACCCTTCGGAAGGTAGAGTCGAAAAGGCCTGTAAAGAGGGTGATTTGGAACCTTCCCAATGCACTTACCATCCTCCGCATACTGGCCATTCCAATTATCGTTTTTTTGCTCCTTTACCCCGGAAAGTTAGCCAGTTTCTTCGCATCCATTATTTTTCTCTTTGCAGCCATTACCGACGGATTGGATGGATATATCGCCCGGCGGCAGAATATCGTTACTACCCTCGGGAAATTCCTTGATCCCATGGCGGATAAGTTGTTGGTGATAACATCCCTCATCATGCTCATTCATCTGGGAAGGGTTCCGGCGTGGATTGTGGCGATCATTGCGGGAAGGGAGATCGCGGTAACGGGGTTGAGGGCCATCGCCATCAACGAGGGTATCGTCATATCAGCCAGTCAATTGGGGAAGTATAAAACCCTCCTTCAGGTCATAGCCACGACAACCTTAATCTGCCACTATCCCTACTATTCCATCGACTTACACAATGTCGGGATGATCTTTCTGTGGGCGGCCTTAGTCCTGACCGTGGGGTCTGGCCTGGACTATTTCAGGGGATTCTTCCGGCAGTGGGGTGAAATTCCCGGAACGGTTGACAAGAAAAGAAAGATGGTTTAGTTTTTAATGACACGGCGGGAATAGCTCAGTTGGTAGAGCACAACCTTGCCAAGGTTGGGGTCGCGGGTTCAAGTCCCGTTTCCCG
>CAYFXL010000097.1:0-11124 GCA_964346945.1 uncultured Syntrophobacterales bacterium | reverse complement strand
AGAGAAGAGAGGTTGAAGTTTCACCCCGATTACAGGGAGGGCTCCCGCCGTGAAATCACGGTTGGACCGAGTAAGGGGTATGCCATCTCTCCGGAGATCGTTGAGCTCTTGGAAGCGAGAAGCAGGGTGGATCCCGACCAAATCGATCTATCGGCCATCGACTATGAGACCGATGTCTTGATCATCGGTGGGGGAGGAGCAGGCACGGCTGCAGCCTTATTGGCTCAAGAGCAAGGAGTGAAGGTCATTATCGCAACGAAGTTGAGGCACGGCGATGCCAACACCATGATGGCTGAAGGGGGTATCCAAGGGGCGACAAAGGGGAGCAAGGATTCACCCTACTACCACTATCTGGATGTGATGGGAGGGGGCCATTTCAAGAACACCCCGGAATTGGTATATACCCTGGTCACCGAGGCACCCAAGGTCTTAGCTTGGTTGGAGTCCATGGGGATGATGTTCGGCAAATCCGAAGGTGGGACGATGCTGACTTTACACGGAGGGGGCACATGCCGGCAGAGGATGCATTACGCCGCGGACATCACCGGGGCTGAAATCATGAGAACCCTCAGGGATGAGGCAAGAAATCGGATCGAGGATATCAGGGTATTGGAATTCTCTCCGGCGGTGGAACTGATCCTGAACGAGCACGGTCATTGCGCCGGCGCCGTTTTCTACAACATGGAGACGGAGGAATATTTTAATGTCAAGGCGAAGGCGGTCGTCATGGCCACGGGAGGTTCGGGAAGGCTCCATATACAAGGGTTCATGACGACGAATCACTATGGGGCGACCGGGGATGGTTTAGTGATAGGGTACCGGGCAGGGGTGAAACTGTGCTTCCTCCATACAGTGCAATACCACCCTACCGGGGTCGTCTTTCCTGAGCAAGCTGAGGGCCTGCTCATCACGGAGAAGTTCAGGGGAGCGGGGGCACATGTCCTGAACGTTGATGGAAAACAATTTGTGAACGAGAAGGAGCCGAGGGATGTCGAGTCCGCATCCTTTATCAGGGAATGTGCGGTAATCGGTAAGGGTGTCCCAACACCCACGGGAAAGGTTGGGATATGGCTCGATTCCCCCCTGATCGATCTGCTCAAGGGCGAGGGAACAGTGAAAAGGGAGTTTCCGGGAAAGCATATTCTGTTTCGCCGTTACGGGATCGATATCTCGAAAGAGCCCATGCTTGTCTTTCCCACACTACACTATCAAAATGGAGGGCTGGAGTTTAATTCGGATTGCGCGACCTCGGTACCTGGCTTCTTCATTGCGGGCGAGGTAACTGGAGGAATCCACGGTGAGAACCGCCTCATGGGGAATTCCCTCCTTGATGTCTGTGTTTTTGGTCGGATTGCAGGGAAGAATGCAGCTGTCTATGCCAAGGAGGGGACAGAGGAGGGGAGGTTGACGCTTGAACACGTCAAGAACTATCACAGGGAACTGGAGGAGGCCGGAATAGTTACGGGGAGGGTGGCCCCGATGCTGCTACCCGATTATGGCAATCCGGAAGTGAGGGAAAGACAGTTGACCGCCCACTATGTGGGAACTATTCGGTAAGACACCGCTATCGGAGCTCTGGGTCGACCTCAAGGAGCGGGGGCAGCGGAGCCCCCGCTCCTTTTTTGTGGACAAGAGTTGTCTGAACATTCGTCGAAGAGCTCTCCAGAAGCTTAGGGAACTTCAGGCTGCAAGTCCTTGTACAAGGGGGAAGTTTTTGATATAAATGCATAAAGTGGTGGGAGATTGTCCATGAAAATTCACGAGTATCAGGCCAAGGAGATCTTCAGGCAGTTCGGCATTCCCGTTCCGCGTGGTGCGGTGGCGGAAACACCCGGAGAGGCGAGGGAGATTACTCGGCAGATAGGCGAAGGGAAAATCATGCTGAAGGCCCAAATCCACGCTGGGGGAAGGGGGAAGGCGGGTGGCATCAAATTGGCCGGTTCGCCGGAAGAAGCGGAGGCGGTTGCCGAGGAGATGATTGGCATGCGGTTGGTTACCGCCCAGACGGGTCCCGAGGGTCAGGAGGTGCGAAAGGTTTTAGTAGAGGAAGGGATGGTTATTGAAAAGGAGTTTTACCTCGGGGTAGTTGTGGATCGGAGTAGGGTGTGCCCCGTTCTCATGGCAAGTGACCAAGGAGGGGTGGAGATTGAGAGGATTTCCTCCAAAAACCCCGAGAGGGTTCACATGGAATATGTGGATCCATCGGTGGGGTTGAGGCCCTTTCAGGTATCCAGGTTGGCTTTTGGTTTGGGGTTAGACGCCGCCGTGATGGGGAAGGCGAGAAGTGCTTTTGGTGGACTTTATCGGGCCTTTTGGGAGAAGGATTGTCTCCTAGCGGAGATTAATCCCCTTGTTCTCACAGAAGGAGGGGAGCTGGTTGCGCTGGATGCTAAGATGAACTTCGATGATAGTGCGTTATATCGTCATAGCGATATTTCGCCGATGCGAGATCCCAATGAGGAGGATCCCCTTGAGATCGAGGCCTCCCGATACAACCTCAATTATATCAGATTGAATGGATCTGTAGGTTGTATGGTGAACGGGGCGGGAATGGCCATGGCTACCATGGATCTCATTAAGCTTGCGGGAGCTGAACCGGCGAATTTTCTCGATTTAGGTGGAGGGGCCAGTGCCGAGATGGTGAAAAATGGATTCAAGATTCTCGTTTCGGATAAGAACGTCCGATCCATATTGATTAACATCTTCGGGGGTATCTTGCGGTGTGATACCCTCGCCCAGGGGGTGATCGATGCCTCCCGGGAGGTGGAACTGGATATTCCCGTCATTGTTCGTCTTGAGGGGACCAATGTGGAGGAGGGGAGAAGGCTTCTCGATGGGTCAGATCTGCATTTAATCGTGGCGACAGACTTGAAGGATACAGGCGAGAGGGTGATGGAGGTACTCAAGAGGACGTCAAGCTAAGGGGAAGTGGATGAGCATTCTCATCGATGGAAGCACCAGGGTTGTTATTCAGGGAATTACGGGTAAAGAGGGGCAGTTCCATATGAGGCAGATGGTTGAGTATGGGACGAGGGTGGTCAGTGGTGTGACCCCTGGAAAAGGGGGTCAAAAGGTGGACGGAATTCCCGTTTTCAACACGGTGAGAGAAGCCGTAGGTACAACGGGGGCGACTGTTTCGGCCATCTTCGTTCCCCCAGCCTTCGCTGCTGACGCAATCATGGAGGCGGCTGACAGTGGGGTATCGTTGATCGTGTGCTTCACCGAGGGAATCCCGACCCTGGATATGCTTACGGTTTCTCATTATCTGAAGAAGAAGGGGGTAAGGCTCATTGGTCCCAATACTCCCGGGATTATCTCTCCGGGAAAATGCAAAGTTGGATTGATGGCGGGTTACATTCACCAAGAGGGCAACGTGGGGGTTATTTCCCGTAGTGGCACCCTGACCTATGAGATGGTATATCAGTTGACGAGGCTTGGGATAGGGCAGTCCACCTGTGTGGGTATCGGGGGTGATCAAATCATCGGACTTTCCTTTGTCGACTTACTGGAGTTCTTTGAAGGGGATTCGGACACCGAGGCGGTGGTCCTTATAGGCGAGATTGGTGGAACGGCGGAGGAGGAGGCTGCCGAGTTCATCCGGAAGAGCCTGACAAAGCCCGTGATTGCCTTTATTGCGGGGAGGACGGCCCCTCCTGGCAGGAGGATGGGCCATGCGGGGGCCATCATCTCGGGGGGGAAGGGGACGGCCGAGGAGAAGATACGCTCCCTTGATGATGCGGGGGTTAGAGTGGTTGAGAACCCCGCGGGTGTGGGGGAGGAGGTAGCAAGGGTCTTGGGGGGAAAAAAGAAGTAGGCAATTTGGGAGAGAGGGTTCTATCGAGGCCAAGGAGGTTATGGTGGCAGGTTTTTTGGTGACCGGTGGTGCTGGGTTCATAGGATCTCATTTGGTCGAGTATCTGGAAAACCGGGGAGAGCGAGTGAGCGTTCTGGATAACTTCTCCACAGGGAAGATGGAGAATATAGAGCCCTTCCGGGAACGCATCCATTTGATCACGGGGGATATCCGTGATCGGAAGGCCTGCGAGGAGGCGGTAAAGGGGATCGATTTCATCTTGCACCAGGCTGCGGTGTGTTCCGTACCCAAATCCGTTGAGGATCCCCTGACAACCAATGAGGTGAATATAGATGGGACATTGAACCTCCTGATAGCGGCCAAAAACGCTAAGGTAAAGAGGTTTGTTTGTGCGAGCTCATCGTCCGTTTATGGCGATAGCGAGAAATTGCCGAAGGTTGAGACGATGAATCCATCCCCCGGTTCCCCATATGCCGTTACAAAGTATGCCCAGGAGAACTACTGCAAAGTCTTTCATACGATTTATGGCTTGGAGACGGTTTCGCTTCGGTACTTCAATGTCTACGGGTCAAAACAAGACCCTTATTCGCCGTATTCAGCCGTCATTCCTTCCTTCATGAGGTGCTTACTGGTGGATGAATCCCCCACCATATACGGTGATGGAGAACAGACGAGGGACTTCACGTACATATCCGATTGTGTTCAGGCCAATTGGAAGGCGTGTCATGCCCAAGGGATTGGAGGAGGCGTATTCAATGTTGCAACGGGAAAGAGGATTTCCATAAACCAATTATACCGGGAACTATTGAATGCACTGGGGAAAGAGATAAACCCAATCTATGCGAACCCAAGGCAAGGAGACATTAAACATTCGCTGGCCGATATCACCATGGCGAAGGCGAAGATGGGATATTCTCCCGGCTTCGATATTGCAGTTGGGTTAAGAGAATCTCTCCAATGGTATCGGGAGAATTTCTTGGGAAAAGGGAGCATATAATATGGAAAATGATTTAAGGGATAAAATTGCGGATTTAACCAGAAGGGTGGATGCAATCCGGGGTCATCTTTGACGTAAATGCCAAGGTAAAACGCATTGAAGAGATCGATAAACAAATCGCCGAGTCAGCATTTTGGGAAGGGACCGAGGAAGCCCGCGGCGTACTGAGGGAGAGAACAGCCCTTTTAGACCTTGTGGAACAATGGCAGCGGATAGAGAAGGAATTGGAGGATGGGGCGATATTACTGCAATTGGCTGAGGAAGAGGATGACGCAAGGGAGATCGAAGGGGTCCGGAGGAAACTGGATCAGATTAAAAAGGAAATCCGCGCTCTCGAATTGAGAGAAATGTTGGGAGGGCAGCATGACCTCAATAATGCCATCGTGAGCATCAATGCCGGGGCAGGTGGCACGGAGGCCCAAGATTGGGCGGAAATGCTGCTGAGGATGTACCTGAAGTGGGCGGAAAAGAAGGGTTACAAGAGCGAAATCATCGATATCTTGACGGGAGAGGAAGCAGGCATAAAAAATGTGACGTTCACGGTGAGTGGGGATTATGCCTACGGCAACATCAAGGCTGAGGTAGGAATCCATCGTCTCATCCGGATATCGCCTTTCGATACCGGTAGGAGGCGACATACCTCTTTCGCCTCTGTCTTCGTATGTCCTGAAATTTCAGAGGGAATTGTGGTAGAGATTGATGAGGCGGACCTTCGAGTCGATACCTTCAGATCAAGTGGAGCCGGGGGTCAACATGTCAACAAGACGGATTCGGCTGTGAGGATTACCCATATTCCAACGGGCATTGTCGTTCAGTGCCAAAACGAGAGATCCCAGCACAAGAACAAGGCTACGGCGATGAAGGTATTGAGATCGAAATTATACGAGAAAGAGCTCCAAGAAAAGGCGGAAAAGGAGAAGGAACTCTATGCGAGGAAAAAGGAGATTGCATGGGGGAGTCAAATTCGATCCTACATTGTGCACCCGTATAAAATGGTAAAGGATCACAGGACAGGTGTCACCACAGGTAACGTGGAAGGGGTACTCGATGGTGACCTAGACCGATTTATCGAGGCCTACCTTTGGGATTATTTGGGATGGGGAGGGAGGAAGGTTGGAGAAAAGGCTTGACTTCTTTTAAAATGAATTTTAAAATCGTATTAATAATATAACAGAATTATTGAAAAATAGAGTTAATGGAAAAATGCTTTAAGCATTTGGAACAGCGAGTGCAAGAGATTCTTCAGGGATATAATAACCTAAGGCAGGAGAAGGAGGCATTGATCGACAAGCTCCGCCGCAAAGACGAGAGCATCGAGGCACTGAATGAAAGACTTCGGGCTCTGGACGACAGAAAGAGTTCTGTCAAGGCTAGGGTTGAACGGCTAATCCAGCGCATTGAGGATTTGGGTTTTTAGAGTGTTGAAGGGCATGCAGTGGAGAGATTGGTAGAGGTCAATATTTTCGGGCAAGACTACACGATCAAAACCGATGCTGATGCGGAGTACATCCAAAGGATAGCGAAGTATGTAGATGAGAAGATGGACGAAATCGTCCGGAATACGAAGACGGTTTCGACACTGAACACCGCTATATTGGCGGCCCTCAATATTGCGGATGACTTTTTCAAGGAGCTGGAGAAGAGGAAGGAGATTCTAGCAGAGGTGGAAAACCGTTCGATGGAAATTGTCAAAACCATTGATACTCAGCTAAAACAGTACACTGGAGAGGAGGAATATTCCGAATAACAAATTCCCCTGCTGTGTTCGTGCTGGCCAGGAAATTTTGAGCCAACACCATAAAAAAGGGAACCTTCTCTTATTGTGGTGAGCAAGCCCTTTCTGGAAGGGAAGCCTAAAACAATAATGAGGTGCCCACCTGATGAAATCAGGTTCAAAGGGACTGACTACACGGCACGTGGCGGGGGAATTAACATTTTTTCAAAAAGGGATGAGCTCGTAGGGTGAGTATTGATCCATATGATTGATGGATAAGGGGTAAATCTGGGGCGAGTTTAATAGAGGGATCTAAAGGGATACCTGGAGAAAACTGTTTAAATGATTATGGTTCGGACCGGGGATAGAATGCCCAAAAATTCAAAAATCTTAAATCTTCCTACGGAGTTAGTTGAAAATAGATCGGTAATGGGTTTTCGCCATTTTTATGGGAAACAGCAGTGTACGGCACCAGAGAAGAAGGGAGATTTGGATAAGACCCCGTTGCGCAAAGCAAAAAGCATATCCCTGTTGGATTGACCTCAGAAAAGGATAGACCCTAAGCACTGCCTTCTCTTATTTTCACTCACCTCATCACCCCGCCATCATTCCATCGCAATTGGGCTCGTCATCTATTAGTTGCAAACAGGGAGGAGGTGCGTTTTCCGTTGAAAATATCCCTCACTATATTTATCGTGATTTCCTCAGTTTCAGCTTTGCTCGGTCTTCTCGTTGGATTCTTTGGTCGCAAGAAATTCGCGGAAGCGAGATTGAGGATGGCGGAAAGTACGTCGCAGAAGATTATTGAAGAAGCGGAAACCAAAGCGGAGATCTTGAGGAAGGAAGCTCTCCTTCAGGCAAAGGACAAACTCTATCAGGCTAAAGCCGAATTTGAAAAGGAGACCATCGAGAGGCGTCAAGAACTACAAGCGGAACAGAAGAGGTTGCATCAAAAAGAGGCTAACCTGGATAAGAAGGTGGAGTTGATTGATTTTAAGGAGGGGGAGGTATCGCGACGGGAAAAAGAACTTTCTGCAAAAGAACGGTTGGTTGTCGAACAACAGAAACAGTATGATGAGCTGATCGAGAAACAGCGCATCAAATTGGAAAGCATCGCCAAAATCTCATCGGAAGAGGCAAAACGATTGCTCGTGGAGTCCATGGAGAGCGAGGCTAAACACGAGGCGGCAAGACGGATAAAGGCGATCGAAGAGGAAACCAGGGAAATCTCGGATAAGAAGGCTAAGGAGATCATAAGCTTGGCCGTCCAACGGTATGCGGGGGATTATGTGGCGGAAAGGACCGTATCCGTTGTCAATCTGCCCAATGATGAGATGAAGGGGAGAATCATTGGGAGGGAAGGGAGAAATATCAGGGCCCTCGAGGCGGCGACGGGAATCGACCTGATCATCGATGATACGCCTGAAGCAGTTATTCTATCAGGTTTTAATCCCATCCGCAGGGAAATTGCCAGAATTGCCCTTGAGCGACTGGTCAGCGATGGACGAATTCATCCCGCTCGTATAGAAGAGGTCGTCCAGAAGGTAGAACAGGAAATGAACACAACCATCCGCGAAGCGGGGGAACAGGCGACGTTCGATGTCGGTGTTCACGGGATTCATCCTGAATTGATGAAGCTCATCGGAAGGCTGAAATTCAGAACAAGCTTTGCCCAAAACGTCTATCAGCATTCTATTGAAGTGGCTTTTCTTGCGGGAATAATGGCTTCGGAGCTTGGGGTCAATGTGAAAGAAGCCAAAAGGGCTGGTCTATTGCACGATATTGGCAAAGCTCTCGATCACGAAGTCGAGGGCTCCCATGCTCAGATTGGGGCAGAGATGGCCAAGAAATATGGGGAATCCTCCGTTGTGGTGCATGCTCTAGCTTCCCATCACGACGAGGAACCGATGGAAACACTCCTGGATATCTTAATTCAATCGGCTGATGCCTTATCTGGGGCAAGGCCTGGAGCTCGGCGTGAAATGTTGGAGACCTATGTGAAGCGATTGGAGGATCTTGAGAAGATTGCCAACTCCTTTCCAGGGGTTGATAAATCATACGCGATCCAGGCTGGCAGGGAAATTCGTGTTATCGTGCAAAATGAAAAGGTTTCGGACGAAGAGTCTCTGATGTTGTGCAAAGATATTGCCCGCAAAATCGAGGAGGAGCTGAGTTACCCTGGGCAAATAAAGGTTATGGTCATTCGCGAAAGCAGGGCAGTGGAGTATGCCAAATAATTTTTGCGTTATGATTTGCTTCCCTCAAGGGTCTTGAAGTGAGAATTCTGTTCATTGGTGATATTGTCGGGAAGGCGGGAAGGAAGGCCATTTCAACTCTGTTGGGCGGTCTTACTGAAAGGGAGGGGATCGATTTTACCATCGCTAATGGGGAGAATGCGGCTGGGGGCATTGGTATTACCCCGGCAATTGCAAGGGAGATTTTGGAATGGGGCGTGAATGTGATTACCTCGGGTAACCATATATGGGCCAAAAAGGAGATCATTCAATTCTTGGATGGAGAGGAGAGGATATTGAGGCCTGCAAATTATCCCGACGGTGCGCCTGGAAAGGGGAGCAAAATTTTCACAACACGAGGGGGGGAGAAGATAGGGGTGGTGAATTTAGAGGGAAGGGTGTTTATGAAGAACTTGGATTGCCCCTTCGCGGCAGCCGAAAGGCTGCTTATGGAGCTCAAGAGGGAGACGGATTGTACGGTCGTTGATTTTCATGCAGAGGCCACCTCTGAGAAGGTGGCATTGGGCTGGTTTTTGGATGGAAAAGTAAGCGCGGTTCTGGGAACGCATACCCATATTCAGACTTCCGATGAGCGGATTCTCCCCAGTGGAACTGCTTATATCACAGACGTGGGGATGACGGGTCCCATAGCCTCCGTAATTGGCATAAAGCGAAAGGTTGCTATAGAGAGATTTTTGACCCAAATGCCCAGAAAGTTCGATGTTGCGTCTACAGAGGTCGAGTTACAAGGGATTATACTGGAGATTAACCCAAAAAACGGAAAGAGCGAATCGATTCGAAGGCTCAAGGTGCCACTGGATGGGTAGAAGATCACGTTTGAAGAATGTTTTCGAGATACTGACTGAAAGGGGGTTTATTGAAGGAGTGACGGATGAGAAGGCCGTCAGAAAGTGTCTGCTGAGGCCTACGACCTGTTACATTGGATTCGATCCAACAGCTCCCAGCCTTCATGTAGGAAACCTTATACCCATTATGGCACTGGCCTATATGCAGAGAAATGGCCATAGGCCCATTGCCCTGGTAGGAGGGGGCACGGGCTTAGTGGGGGACCCAAGCGGCAAGATCGAGATGAGGAAAGTCTTGACCAGAGGGGAGATTGATGGGAATCTCCGTGCGATGGGGAAACAGTTTTCCAAGTACCTGGACTTTTCCAGGGGAAATGCATTGCTTCTCAATAATGCGGATTGGTTGACGAGGTTGAACTATATTGAATTTTTGCGAGATATCGGGGTTCATTTCAGTGTTAATCGAATGCTCAGTTTCGAGTCCATAAAGATGGGTTTGGAAAGGGGGCTCTCTTTTATCGAATTCAATTATCAACTCTTGCAGGCCTATGACTTTTGGCATCTCTTTAAGCAATATGAGTGTGTCCTCCAAATGGGAGGGAGCGATCAATGGGGCAATATTGTGGCGGGGATCGATCTAATTCGTCGACTCGAGGGCAGAACAGCCTTTGGGATCACCTTTCCCTTAATCGAAACGGCCGATGGGAAAAAGATGGGAAAGACGGAGCGGGGAACCGTTTGGCTCGATGCTTCCATGACTTCCCCCTATCATTATTATCAATACTGGATCAATACTGATGATCGTGATGTAGAGCGTTTTCTTTCACTCTTTACCTTTCTCCCCACGGAAGAGATACGGAGCATACAGTGTTTGAAAAACGCTGACCTCAACATGGCCAAGCACGTTTTGGCCTTCGAAGCAACTGTGATCAACCACGGCCGGGAACAGGCCTTGGAGGCGTGGCGCTCATCAGTGTCATTATTCGGCGGAGGGGATATTCCTTCGGATTTGCTCCCATCAAGCAGTATTCCTCGGGAGAAGGCAGCCGAGACGGTGGAATCAATTCCAACGACGTTCATAAACGGAGAGAGATTGTCAAGGGGGATTGTCGCCTTCGAAATCTTCAGGGAGACGCTCTGCGCATCCGGTGCCGAAGCGAGGCGACTGATCCAACAAGGGGGGGCCTATATAGAGGGGAGGAAAGTGGAGCGCTTCGACGAACCATTGAGGCTGGAGGATTTTCGAAATGGGGAGGCGATCTTGCGAGCCGGAAAGAAGAAATTCCACCGGGTGAAGGTGCGGTAAAAAGGTGCTCCGCCGGAATGGAGTTCGAGACGTGAGGAAAAGGACTTGACAGGAAAGAGAGAAGGGGTTATAAAGAGAATATTCAAGGGAAATCAGAAGAGGGAAAAATTTCTCTTGACAAAACGGTTTTAGATTATATAATAGCATAATGGAATAGTTTTGTTCTTTGAAAATTGAATACGGAAACTGTCGATTTGTGGGTCCAGTTTAATTGGAGAGTTTGATCCTGGCTCAGAACGAACGCTGGCGGCGT
>CAYFXL010000096.1:0-11143 GCA_964346945.1 uncultured Syntrophobacterales bacterium | reverse complement strand
CGTAGAGCTTAAAGTCGACAAGGTTCCTCAGCACGTTGTCACCGCCATGAATAACTCCTGTCTGAAGGGAGCTGAAAACTTCTGCCCAAGCCATGGGGATGGGGTTAATGCCCCAGCTCTTGTATTCTTCGATGAATACGGGGTTGTTGGGAACCCGCCATTTCAAACCCTTCATATCGTCTATTGTTCTCACCCGTTTTCTGGTGTTATGAAGAGCTCGATAGCTCTGATCCGGCCAAGCAAGTACCCTAAGTCCGGCCAGTTTGATAGTCTGTTGATTGAAGTACTCACCCAACTCCCCACGGAAAAGTCTGTATGCCTCTTCCCGATTGTCAAAGACATAAGGGAGAACTACCGAATACAAAGCACGGGCAAATGGAGAAAGGTTCGCGATATTGGCCTGAACCATCTGAACAATCCCCATCTGGCAATCTTTGAAAACCTTCTGTTCGGTCCCCAGTTGACCGCCCCAGAAAATTTGCACATCAACCTTACCTCTCGAATAGAGGGCGGCGAGCTCCTTAATTTTTACTGTTGTCTCGACCAGGGGTGATCCCTTGCTATAAGGGGGGCTGGTGGCATACTTAATGACGACTTTATCTTCAGCCACTGAGATTTGCGGGAATCCCGAAGAAAATGCGATCAAAAAACAAAGGCTTAATGAAATGATTAGAGCATTTTTTTTCATTTTTCCCTCCTTTTGGTTCTTAAGGTTATCGCCAAAATCGGGAGGTTTATATTAAGTCTGACAACGTAAGTTCGGCATTGCCAACAGATGACCAAAACCCTGAAGAACGCCCTTCCATTTAGCCGCGCTTGAGCATCCAAATTCACCTCCTTTCCAGTGAAAAATGCGGCCAAGGGCTACCATAGACCTTATCCACTCACGTTGTTTCTGCTACGCTGCACTACCTCCCATCCCCTCCTAATCCATCCATTCGATTGTTACAGAGAAATCACTGAGATATCCAAGATATTAATGTTACCGGTAACAGTATTTTAGGCATTCTATCCTGTCAAGACCTTTTTAAGAAGCCTGATGATTGGGCAAAAAGTCAAATATATTAACGAAGGCCTGATACGAACCTACGAAACTCCAGGTCGAATTCCATGGCCTTTTGAGGTTTCACTGAAATGAGGTTCTCCTTCTCTCCGGGATCTTCCTTATAGATCTGCGGACCTCACCTATCGGAGTAGGATGTGTTCTCCTGTACTTGAGATCAGGGGGAACCACCCCGGCCAGGACCGCAGCGGTATAAGGATCCTCTCAGGGGTGGAATCTCCTGGAGCAGCTTATCAAAAACCAGACTTAAACCCAAAATATACCTCTAAAAATCGAAGGTCTTTTTCCTTGACAGAGAAATCTGCTTCCTCCTATACTGCACCATCAAAAAGGGACTTTTTATTACGACTTACAACTGCCCATGGAACGGCTTCGATCGGAAAGAACACACAAAACCCGCGTCTAGAAAGGAGATGAGAACATGCCATTTGGATACAACGGAAAGGTATTAAGGATCGATTTGAGCACGAAAAAGATGGACGTCGAAACCCCCTCCGAATCCTTCTATAGAACACACATGGGGGGAGGTTGCCTCTCCCTCTTCTACCTGCTAAGGGAGCTCAAACCAGGAATCGACCCATTAGGCCCGGAAAACGTCTTGGTCTTCGCGTCCGGTGTCCTTTCTGGAATTCCCATGTCTGGGATGGCGAGGTTTACCGTTGCTGCCCATTCTCCTCTTACGGGAGGATTCGGGGAGTCTGAAGCCGCTGGTTACTGGGGGCCAGAGCTCAAACACGCAGGCTTCGATGCCATCATCATCAAAGGAAAGGCCGAAAAACCAGTCTATATTTGGGTACATAACGGAGAAGTGGAAATCAGGGATGCTTCTCACCTTTGGGGGACTGATACGGGGGCGACCCAGGAGAGCATTCGAAAAGAGCTTGACGATAATCTCATCAGGGTAGCCATGATTGGACAGGCCGGAGAAAACCTCGTGCGCTATGCCTGCGTGATCAACAACCTGGGGCATGCAAACGGGAGAACTGGCATGGGCGCGGTGATGGGTTCTAAGAACCTAAAAGCCATCGCAGTACGGGGAACACAAAAGCTTGAGGTTCAAGATCCTGAAGGGCTTCGCGCGGTCAGCCAGTCGCTTACGGAGACTATCAAAGTACATCCAGTTGAGCAGACCTTTCAAAAGCTTGGAACCCCAAACGTCATTATGCCCTTGAACAATCAAGGCATCCTTCCCACACGAAATTTTACACGCAGCCAATTCGAGGGGGCTCAGAAAATCTCGGGTGAAACCATGGAGGAGACCATTTCCATTGGAAACGGGACCTGCTACGCCTGTGCAGTTCGCTGCAAGCGCAAGGTCAGCTGTAAGGGGCGGTACGAGGTCTCACCTGAATATGGGGGGCCTGAGTATGAGACCATCGCCTCCCTCGGGTCGTGCCTGGAAATCGACGACCTCGAAGCGATCGCAAAGGGGCACGAGCTCTGCAACCGATACTCCCTCGACACCATCTCCACCGGAATGTGTATCGCTTTTGCCATGGAATGCTTCGAGAACGGTCTTCTCACCGAAGAAGATACGGAAGGGTTGAAGCTCACCTTCGGCAACGCTGGGGCCATGCTCGAAATGATCGAGCGAACCGCCTTTCGGAGAGGTCTGGGGAACCTTTTGGCAGAAGGGCTCAAACGGGCCTCTGAAAAACTGGGGCAAGAGGCCAAGAGATATGCCCTTCACGTGAAGGGCCAGGAGGTTCCAATGCATGAGCCTCGGGGGAAATTCGGGGTAGGGTTTGGGTACGCCGTCTCGCCAACGGGTGCTGATCACCTGGAGGCTGCACATGACCCGGTGTTTCAACAAGAGGGCCCGGGGCTTGAGGCTATGGCTCCCTTGGGCATCCTGGAGCCCGTTCCAGCAGTGGAGACAGGTCCCCAAAAGATCCGCCTTTTCAGACACGCTCAGCTCATCTGGAATCTTTGGAATTCCCTGGGGATCTGTTACTTCGTCGCCCAGCCCCCATGGGCTCTCTCTCTGGGCGACGTGGTGAAAACGGTTCGGTGCGTGACAGGGTGGAATACGAGCCTCTTCGAACTCATGCAATTATCCGACCGGTCTATGGCCATGGCCCGCATTTTTAACCTGAGAGAGGGGTTTGGCCGCAAGGACGACACCTGGCCGGAAAGGCTCTTTGAACCTCTTCCTGATGGTCCGAACAAGGGACAGACCTTCACCGAGGAGCACCTGGAAAGAGACAAGGACCTCTACTACGAGATGATGGGATGGGACAAGGAGGATGGAAGACCGACAAGGGGAAAGCTGATCGAGCTCAACCTGGAATATCTTGCCGAATAAGGCGATAAAGAAGAAAAGGCCATTTGATTTCTCATGCCTATAAGGTGACAAAGTTCGTTTTCAGAAGAAAGGAGGTTGTTCACGGATCTGTTTGAAGATTATTGACAAGCTTGCCTTCCTGAACTACCATTGCTTAAGATATGGTTTGATTAAGCGTCAGCTTTTCGAGTTGCGTGATGAGCCGGCTGGCAATTCAAAGCCTTGATGCTCTGGCTGTCGTGAGCTGGTTTAAGAAGTCGACCAGTCTCATTGCGCTCGTCATTCTCTTCACGTTTTGCTCTCTCGCATCACACTATTTCTTCGCACTTACCAATTTCCAGAATATCCTCAGACAGACTGCCATCAACGGTTTCCTTGCCCTCGGGCTTACCATGGTTATTCTCGTGGGAGGGATCGATCTTTCCCTTGGAGGAATCCTTGGTTTGGTGGCAATTGTAGGCGCCCTGATGTTGAAAGCGGAATATGGACTGATTGCAATCGTTATTGCGGGTATCATCATTGGAATGTTCGTTGGGGCCACGAACGGGCTTCTCATTACTAGCTTTGGCATAGAGCCATTCGTCATTACCTTGGGAATGCAGTTTGTGCTTCGAGGTTTGTGCTTTTCGCTCACCGAAGGCAAAACGATTTTTGTCGATATGCCGTTCAGTGTCGACTTTATCGCTAATGGAGATATTGGTCCCATACCCTTCCCCACAATCCTTCTGGGTGCTGCTTACTTTCTTTCGTATTTGATGATGCGTTTGACCGTCTTCGGGCGCTACCTTTATGCTGTCGGTGGAAATGAGGAGGTTGTGAGGCTCTCAGGAATAAATAACAAGCTGGTGAAAGTGGCGGTTTACACGATCTGTGGGGCAACTGCGGCCATGGCGGGCATTATCAATCTTTCCCGGATCAATGTGGGGGATCCTCAGGCAGGTGAAGGGATCATTCTTTTCATCATCGGAGCAGTCATCATAGGGGGAAACAAATTCATCGGGGGGCTTGGCGGAGTTGGGTACACCATCATCGGGCTCCTAATAATTGGATTAGTATCAAACATCATCATCCTCATGGGTCTTGGATACTACATCCAGCTGATAGCAGAAGGGGCCATTATTATTGTTGCGGTTTTGCTGCAAAAGGAGCGGAAGGCATAGCTGGTGATACCTCAAAGGCTACGAGGGAAAGTGGGGGAGGATCGATGACACATGTTGTACAGATGAAGGGCATAAGCAAACACTTCGGTGGGGTGGAAGCCCTCAGAGACGTAGATCTCACGCTCGAAGAGGGAGAGGTTTTGGGTCTGGTGGGGGACAACGGGGCGGGAAAGTCAACCCTGGTAAACATCCTGTCTGGTGCCATTCTGGCCGATTCGGGCGAGATCTTCTTTCGAGGGGATAAAGTCCATATCAAACACCCAAAGGATGCCAAAAGGCTGGGGATTGAAACCATCTACCAGACTCTCGCCCTTATCGATAATCTCGATGTGCCGGCGAATGTATTCATCGGCAGAGAGATAAAGAAGGGGAATCTCGGTCGAATCTTCAGAATCATGGATCGAAGGGAGATGGAGAAGAAGACCGACGAACTCCTTGACCGGCTGAAGATAAGCATCGAATCTATCCGTGAACGGGTGGCTAATCTCTCGGGGGGACAACGTCAGTCCGTGGCCATTGGAAGGGCCATTTTCTTCGATGCGAAGGTGCTTATTATGGATGAGCCCACAGCGGCGTTGGGAGTTGAGGAGACCGATAAAGTCCACAACCTGGTGCGACGCCTTCGAGATAGAGGATTATCGATAATCGTAATCAGTCACAACATGAACGATATCTTTAAGATCTCGGACAGGATCATGGTCCTCAAAACAGGAAAACTGGTTGGTGTGCGGAAGAAGAATGAGACCACCATGGATGAGATTCTCAGGATGATTATCCTTGGGGAGCAGGGTCTTTCCCCCGTGCAAAGCTAGAGTTTTTGGGAATTCTGAGGAAATACCCGCGAGAGGGTTTTCCCAATTATGGAAATAAAGTGGAACAACAGAAATACGATATCCGCGGCATTGGTTCGGAAAACCGCTGGAATAGCGAACAAATACGTAACCCTTTCCGGCCTACTTGCCCTCATTCTCGTTTCAAGCCTTCTCTCGGATGCCTTTCTAACGGTTCCGAACCTTTTTAACATCATAAGGCAGATAACAATCCTCGGTTTTATGAGCCTGGGGATGACTTTGGTCATCCTTTCCGGGGGGATTGACCTATCCGTTGGAGCCATACTCGCCCTCAGTGCAGTAGGATCGGCGCAGCTCATACTTGTGACAGACGTCTCTCCGTACATGATCATCCTCATCATGATCCTTGCGGGAGGTTTGGTGGGGTTTTGCAACGGTTTAATCATAACAAAGGGAGGAGCTGAACCCTTTCTGGTAACCCTCGGGATGCATATCATCTTGCGGGGGGTTTCCTTTATCATCTGCAACGGAAGAACACTTCCATTGGGTGATAGAACTCCCCCAGAGATCCGGTTCATCGCCAATGGTTTTATCGGCCCCATCCCGATGCCGGTAATTCTCATTGGGATTTTCTACCTCATTTTCGCCTTGATCATGTACCATACCATATTTGGTAGATACATATACGCCCTCGGGGGAAATGCCGAGGTTGTTCGTCTGGCGGGAGTGAGCGTGCTGTGGATGAAAGTCAAGGTCTACATCCTGAGCGGCATGCTCTCCGCCATTGCGGGGATCATCCACATCTCCCGAATCAATGCGGGCGACCCTACAGCCGGCGATTTGAAGGTCCTTCCGGTCATCGCGGCAGTAATCATAGGAGGTACCCGTTTTGCCGGTGGTATTGGAAATGTTCTGTTTACCATAATCGGACTTCTCATCGTGGGGATCATAAACAATATTTTGAACCTTCTTGGGGCCGTGTACTATGTTCAAATGATCGCCCAAGGGATAACCGTTATCCTTGCGGTAATCATAAGCACTGTCACCGCAAGGGAATGAGATATTCCACCATGGAAGGAGGTGACATATGGAAATTCTTTTCACGGAAGGAGGTGATGGGGTTTTTTCTCCGAAAATGATCTGTGCTTACCAAATGATTGAGAAGGGCAAAGATTGAGAAAAAACCAAGAACTATGGGGGAATGGAAAATGAAACCAAGGACAAAAAACAGTTTCTTCTTTTTTTGTATTACCATCCTTTTAACCGTGCTTTTGGCCTACCCGTTAGCCGGTGAAGTTCGAGCGAAGTCATGGCTTATCGGGATCTCTCAACCGAACGATACACATCCAATCCGGAGGGCTCAGTATGATGTGGTGAGAAAGTATGAGGCGACCCATGAGAACGTCAAGTTCATCGTTACCAGCGCCCGTTTGAGCGCGGCAAAGCAGACCCGAGACGTCGAGGATCTCATTGCACGTAGGGTCGACCTCATCATGGTGTGCCCCCACCAGTCGGCTGCCCTCGTGCCTGCACTCCGGAGGGTCGCAAAGTCCGGAATTCCGTTTATGGCTTTTGACCGCCAGGTGGCAGAGAGCATGATCCCCGACTCGGTCACCTATGTAGGGATGGACTACGTTGTTAAAGGTACATGGGGCGGAAAACTTACTGTGGAGGCCATGGGCGAAAAGGGCAACCTGGTGATCATAGAGGGAGTCCAGGGCTCTGCATCTAACATCGATAATTTTAAGGGCTTTAGAAGCGTGATCAAAACATACCCCAATATTAAGGTGATTTCCGATCAGGTTGGAAACTACCAGCGCGAACAGGCGATCACCGTCATGGAGAACATGCTCCAGGCCCATAAGAAGATCGACTTCGTCTTTGCCGAAAATGATGAGATGGGATTCGGCGCTCTGGCAGCGATAAAGGCAGCCGGAAGGCAAAAAGAGATAAAGGTTGGATCGATGGACGGCCAGAAGGAAGCCATCAAAGCGGTTATGGATGGCGAATTTGCCTTCACGGTGAAGATGCCCATTTTCTTCCCCGAAGCACTTGACGTCGCTGTTAAGATTCTCGAGGGCCAGAAAGTGGGTAAAGTGGTCCTCCTCCCCAGCGTCCCAATTACCAAGAAGAACGCAAAAGAACACTACGACCCTGAGTCCATCTTCTAAACCGCTAATGTCAAAGGGGTCAGGGCTCAACATGATGATATATGTACATTGTTGAGGCTTGACCCTTTTTTTCGCTGGAACACATTACTCTGAATCGTTGCTGTAAAATGCACATCTGCTTCCAAGAAACGCACCAACTTTGAAAGAACCTTTGGAATAGGTCCTCCTTTGAAAAAACCGCTCCTGCCTTCCCCTTGACGGGGTTCTTAGTATTGATAAAATTTTGTTTACTCATGTGCCTTTCATCCTTTTTACGGATTAATTGGTCCATGACCAAAACGTGTAGTATGATAGAATTTCCGCATTAGTGAAAGCTACCTTGAAGGGAGGTTAACAATGACCGATGTTACACGGAAGAAACTGGAACAGATTGCACATGGTCCGATCACCTTCTCACCACAACGTCCATATAGGCTCTTTACCGGCGGGCTCTTGTTAGATCAATTGTTGAAACTCGACAATCCAGAAGATGGCCATTACGGAGAGGCATGGTATGCATCAACTATTGAAGCGGCGAATGTAAAGGGAGGAATTCGGGATAAGAACACAGTTCCCCAAGGACTGAGCAAGATAGTTGTGGATAATCAGGCGGTTCTCTTTCGAGATTTGGTCGAGCAATTTTCCGATGCATTACTGGGGCCTTCTATTGCTAGGGAATTCGGGACAACTGTTCCAATCATTGCCAAGTTTATAGATACTGCTGTACGTCATGTTGTTCAGGTCCATCCCACACAGGCTTTTGCAAATAAACATTTCAACTTTCCCAGCGGCGCAGATGAAGCATGGTTGATTCTAAAGATACGCGATAATCTTTCAGAACCAGCCCATGTTTACCTCGGCTTCATAGATGGTATGACTCGGGAGAGCTTTGAGCCAATTCTCTTACGCGGCAGTTCGGAAGAACTGCTCAGATGTTTGAACAAGATTCCCGTTAGTCCACGGGAAATATATTATGTCCCTGCGGGCGCTCCCCATGCCCTTGGTCCTGGCCTTTTCATCATCGAGATCCACGAGCCCGCCGATTTTATCTTCCGCGCGGAGAAACAATGGCTGGGTATGGAGCTATCGGAAGCACAGCGCCATCTGGGCCTTGGATTTGATAAATTGGCGGAAGCTTTTGAGTATACTGGCATGACAGCTGAGGAGACTGAAAATGCGTATAAATATCAGCCTAAAAAGTATTTAAGTGATTCAGGGAAAGAAGTGAGCATGTACTTCTGGGGGAGACCGGACAAGGCCTTTGGTATTCTGACAATAACAGTATTTAAGCCGTCAACACTGAGTCTCGGCAGTCAGTTCAGTGTCGGATTAGTTACCCGGGGAGAGTCAAAGGTGCGATGGCAGGGGGGAGAGACCATGGTTACTCCTGGCAAGGGCATATTTTTCCCTGCTGCCTTAGATGGGGTCGAAATCATTCCCGATGATAGTCTGGAAATGGTGATGTGTTTTCTTAAAGGGGATTTCTTTGGAAATGAATAGAACCAAGACCGTGAGTTAGTCATTCTAGAGATTTAAAAGTATGGGCTCATATCTTGACGGCCTGTTGAAGAACTAGGTATTTACAGGGCAATCACTAAAAAGTATTTCTCTGCCTATTGGGAAGGAGGTCATCTATAAAATTGAATTTTTTGATTGCCATATCGAACCCGAAAGGTATAGGGGGCAGCCCTTGATGACCGTGAAGAAATGATTCTCTTGTGTACCTTTGAGGGACAGGCGTCATGCCCCAATTTTCAGCATGTATGCGAGCATCGGCTGCCGGATGAAAGGGAGGTCGAGGACGCCTGGTAATAGCCGATCATCGCTTCTTTTTTCCCTCTCTGAAATACTGCAGGAGTTCGTCTGTTTCCATGGTATTGAGAACCTGACCCTTGCCTAGCCAACCTCGCCGCGCAACCGAAACCCCCAGGGGCATGTAGTCCAGGTTCTGAATCACATGGGCGTCGGTTCCAATGGCTACACGGACGCCAGCATCCTTTGCCATGCGACATAACACATCGGTGATATCCATACGCTGAGGTTGTGCGTTGAGCTCGAGAGCTGTTCCGGTGCGGGCTGCCTCCCTCACCACGGCCTCCAGATCCAGGTCGACGCCTTCACGCTGCCCGATGAGCCGTCCCGTAAGATGACCGATGATATGTACATGAGGGTTTTGCATCGCACTGAGCACGCGCTTGGTCTGTTCATCTTGAGATCGGCTGAAGGCTGAGTGGATGGATGCGACGACTACGTCCAAGGAACGCAAAATTTCGTCCGGATAATCTAACGTGCCATCTACCCGGATATCCACCTCGGTACCACAGAGAAGCTGTATACCTTTATCAGCACGGTTCCATGCATCGGTCTCTTCCTTTTTCTTCTCAAGATCCTCGGGAGAGACCCCATGGGCGATGCCAAGGGAAGGGCTGTGGTCAGTCAAGCATATGTACTGATAGCCACGAGCCTGGGCGGCTTGTGCCATCTGTTCAATGGTGTGGACCCCGTCGCTGTAACGGCTATGCACGTGGAAGTCACCCTTAATATCTTTATCTTCAACCAAATCAGGCATCCTTCCCGCCATGGCTGCCTCAATTTCGCCACGGTCCTCCCTGAGTTCAGGAGGCACATATGCCATCTCAAGAAGGGCATATAAATCTTCCTCATGCTCTCCGCCCAGACGCTTTCCTTCCGGTTCACGGAAGTATCCATATTCGTTGAGGCGAATCCCCTTTCGTACCGCCATTTGCCGGAGGCGTACATTGTGTGCTTTGGACCCCGTGAAGTAGGCCAGGGCAGCACCGTAACTCTCCGAGTCTACGACCCTCAAGTCCATTTGAAAGCCCTGGGTGTTGAGCACGCTGCTTTTGGTCTTGCCACGACCAAGGATCTCACGGACGTCCTCGAGCCCTACAAATGTCTCCATTATGTCATCGGAAGACGTTGAGATGGCCAAAAAATCCAGGTCTCCGACAGTTTCTTTGTGACGTCGGAAACTCCCGGCGGCCTCCACCCGGACTAATCCCCGTATCCCTTTCAATGCGTGCATCACTCGATCGCTGAGGATAGTAGCATTCCAGAGGTACATCCGGGAGCCACCCTCACGAAAGAGGGAGATTCCCCTGAGCACATTGGCTTCGCTCTTGGCTCCCATTCCGGGAAGCGAGGCCAACCGTCCCTCGTTGGCAGCCTGTTCAAGTCCTTCAATATCCCTGATTTCCAGCTCATCGAAGAAGAGCTTTGCCTTCTTGGGGCCAACGCCCCGGATATTCATCAAATGGATCAGTCCTTCGGGGATCTTAGCTTTAAGCTCCTCAAGGAGTTGAACCGTGCCGTTCTGCAGGTACTCCAGTATCTTGCTGGCCAGGTCTTTCCCAATGCCGGGAATCTCCAACAAATCCCCTCGGGCCGCTATCGAGGCGACATCCTCAGCGAGCGATTCCAGATTCTGGGCTGCCCGCCGGTAGGCCCTGATTCGGAAAATATTCTCTCCCTGGATCTCAAGGAGATCCGAAATATCGGAGAAGACCTTTGCGATCTCCAAATTTCTCATCTACCTCGATTTCGCCTTGGAGGAAGAAATTCGGTTGAATCTGGCTCTCTTTTTATTATCGATCTTTTCGCGAGATTTGTCAGCCCCAAGATCTCCCCTCCATTTAAAAGAGAAAGAAGAGGAAAGAGGGTCACATCTTCATTTG
>CAYFXL010000095.1:9131-11184 GCA_964346945.1 uncultured Syntrophobacterales bacterium | reverse complement strand
CAGTCACATTCGAGCGTTTCAAGATAAGGAAAAATCCCCAATGCCCGCTTTGCGGTGTGGCTCCGAGGATTGAGGCGCTCTCTGAGTATTCGGGGGAATGTGAACTCAGTCCCAATGAAGGAAGACGATCATGAAGTACCGCTTTCTTGCCAGTAAACTGCTTATCCAAGGCTTGCCAAAGGAGTCCGATCATCGGGCATGGATTTCCCCGGCAAGACCCAAGTGGTAGCGCGACCTGATTGTCCAACTCTCTTGGTAAGGCTGGGTTGAACTGAGACTGAAAGGAAAAAAATCATGCTGGACATCGCAAGACAAAACGATATCAGGGGCCTGTGTGACGATCTCAACCTTGCTCAAAAGGTGGACCGTTCTCTTACATTGATACGTGAGGCATACGAAGCGTATGGGGATCGGTTGGTGATAGCGAACAGCCTGGGCAAGGATTCTATGGTTATCTGGCACCTGGCCAAGCGCGTTAGCGCGGACATTCGAGGCTTCATTGTCACCACCCGATTCAAGCCAAAGCAAACCGTTGAGTTTATGAATCAGGTAGTCTCCCGATATCCAGAACTGAAACTTTACAGCAACGATGAACCTATTCCCGACAAGCTTTATGAGGTGGATCCCGATCTCTGCTGCGATATTCTCAAGGTTAAACCCACCCGGCGTGCTATCGAGGAAATGAACGTGGCCTGTTGGGTGACCGGCCTTCGCTGCACTGAAGGACGCACACGGACAGATTTCCAGGAAGTCGAGGAACGTGACAGAGGGCTGATTAAGCTCAATCCGATTCTTATTTGGCACGAGCGCGAAGTCTGGCAGTATCTGGCGATCCATGACGTCCCGGTAAATCCTCTTTACGCAAAAGGGTACCGTTCGCTCGGATGCGAGCCATGCACGAGAATTTCCAACAGTCTAGACGAACGTGCCGGACGGTGGGTAGGGACGAGCAAGTGTGGCGGCGAATGTGGCATTCACACGCGGCCTCTTAAGATTTGACTACCGGGAGTCCCAGCGAATGCCGCAGTATTATCGTGGCCCCAAGGCGAAAATCTTTCAACGATAAGTTTTGCGCTTCGGATACTATTTTCGTTCAAACGGTAAAGCCCCGGGTTTCTCAATGATTGATTGCCGCGCAACCCGGGCAGTCCGCACCTGATATTGGAGTTGCACCTGATGCTGGCATGGAGCGTGAGATGGGAGAAAAGACGATGAATAGAAACGCACAGCCGCAAGCCATTTACCATTTGCCTGACAGTCTGGCAGAGGACCTTGAAAAACTCCGGAAGATGACGGAACAATTCAAGGCAGGAGAAGTGTCTGCAGCTTACTTCCAAGCTTTTCGAGTACCTATGGGGATTTATGAACAGCGGGAATCTGGAACATTCATGCTGCGAGTTCGCCTCCCGGCCGGCGGAATACTTCCCCGCCAGATGCGGGGGCTGGCCAAGGTCGCAATGAAGTATGGAAATGGCATCCTCCACGTTACCACAAGACAGGATATCCAGGCGCATCGGGTTCCTCTGGACGCCATACATCCAGCACTTACTGAACTATATGATGTTGAGCTATCCACCAAGGGGGGGGGCGGAAACACCGTACGGAATATCACGGCGTGCTACGATTCGGGGGTGTGCCAGAAGGAAGTTTTCGACGTTGCACCCTATGCGGTGGCGTTGACAGAATTTCTGTTACCTGATCGGCTCTCTTATGAATTGCCGCGCAAGTATAAGATTGCCTTTTCCGGCTGCAGAAGGGACTGCGCTGGTGCCACCGTCAACGACCTCGGTTTTATCGCAAAACTCCGTGGCAACGTATCTGGATTTACTGTCTATGTGGGCGGAGGCATGGGCGCCTACAGCCGTGTGGCAGACCTGCTCGAAGAGTTTGTGCCCTCATCGGAGTTCTGTCTCTTGGCCGAAGCCGTAAAACGAGTCTTCGATAAATACGGGAACCGTAGGAATAAACACAAGGCGCGTTTGCGTTTCCTGATGGAGCAGATCGGGTTCGAGAAATTCCGCAGGTTGTATGAAGAGGAGCTAACGAAATTGCG
>CAYFXL010000095.1:7215-9035 GCA_964346945.1 uncultured Syntrophobacterales bacterium | reverse complement strand
AGAGGTCATTCAGGAACTTCCTTTGAGAGTTGGCTACAAAGCTGCGTGAAGCCACAGAAACAGCAGGGCTATCATATGGTAAATATTCCCTTCTTCCTCGGCGATATTGAGGCAGATATACTCCATCCGGTGGCGGATATTGTGGAAGCTCATGGTGAGAGGATGCTCCGCATGACACAGTGGCAGAACGCTGTTATCCGGTGGATTCATGAGAATGAGCTGCCTGGGTTGCACGAGAGACTTGATTATCTTGGTCTTGCCAGCACCCAAACAGCTGTCCTGCGCGATATGGTCGCATGCGCGGGGGCTTCTACGTGCAGGCTCGGTATATGTCTGTCGCGAGGCCTTGCAAAGGCCGTCGCGGATACGCTTCCGCAGAGCGGGCTTGATTTGCTTTGTCTCGGTGATCTGAAGATCAATATCAGCGGTTGCCCTAACGCTTGTGGAAGACATTCGATTGCACAGATCGGGCTTTACGGCGCGGCGCGGCGCGTGAGAGGACGGCTGGTGCCTTGCTATGGGGTCAGACTGGGTGGAAGCGTTAAGGAGGGCAAGACCAGACTAGCCAGCGACAAAGGGACGATTCCGGCTCGAAATGTTCCGAGTTTCCTCAGGGGTTTTCTCATGGCCTTCTCACAATCCGCCGAGTGCCCGGACTTTGCAGCTTTTCTTGAAGCCAAGGGTAGACAGGTGGCTGATGATCTTGTTCAAGACTATAGGGATGTCCCAGACTTCGAGAAAGACAAAAATCATTACTTTGACTGGGGTGCAGAAGACATATTCTCGCTTGCAGGTAGAGGACCAGGTGAATGCGGAGCGGGAGTGTTTGACCTAATCGAGGTGGACCTTGCTAGCGCTAATGAGGCTCTGAATGAGCGAAGATACTTCACAGCCACAGCCCTCGCTACTCGCGCCCTTTTGGTCACTCGCGGCGAGCAGCCAAACAGCGAGATTGAGGCTTTCATGCTCTTTCGAAAGCACTTCGTTGCAGAAGGCCTGGTAGACCCTATGCTGGATCAGTTGATCACTTGCGCCATTCGAAGTGCCTCTGCACCGGATCCGGAACGCGACTTTTATGGTAACACGGACGATGTTGTGTCTCTCATCGCGGCGGTAAAAACTTTATACGAGAACATGGATTCTTCACTTAGGTTCTCAATTCCAGAACCAATGGATTTACCAATAGAGCCATCAAAATCTGCTGAGGCAACCTTCGACAGCTTTAAAGATTTTCGGGGTGTTCGGTGCCCTCTCAACTACGTCAAAACCAAAATTGCTCTTGACGAAATCGAGGGAGGCCAGATTCTAGCAATCCTTCTGGACGAGGAGGGGGCTAGAAATGTACCAGAGAGTGCGGCCGCGGATGGGCATGAAATCCTTTCTGTAACGTGTGAACACGATCACTGGCGGGTACTCATCCGAAAGCGCAAGAAGGGCAAATGAATGATCCGGGCATGTACACGAATGGTTCGTCAGTTAGTCATGGATCGTATCTTATTTTGCATGTTTTTGTTTATTTAACTTTAATCAGACACCCTTCCATTTGGGATGGAGTATCTTGAAATCAGATCTAATACGGCACCAATACATCGGTGGGAAGTTTCTTTTCCGAATATACGGGAAGGGAGTGGATATCTCCATGACGAGGGTTTGACGGGTAGTAGGGAAAGCGCTGAGCAAGGCACATTGCCAGGTGAGAGATTCTTTGAATGAGTTAATAAAGATGAAGATCCATCTGGGCGAGGGGTGCCTCCGGGGTTGTTCCTTAAAAAATGGGGAATATTGCTAAATCTGCTAAATTATTCTTGATTGATTTAGTA
>CAYFXL010000095.1:0-7205 GCA_964346945.1 uncultured Syntrophobacterales bacterium | reverse complement strand
CATGAGATTATCTACGCAAAGCCGTTATGGAGTGAGAGCTGTCTTCGACATCGCCTACCACGGCGGGGGAGAAGGGGCACGGATTAAGGATATCGCCAGAAGACAGGAGATCTCCCCCCGATATCTGGAGCAAATATTTCAGAAATTGAGAAATGGAGGTATCTTAACCAGTAAAAGGGGTCCTCTGGGGGGTTACTCACTAGCCAAAACCCCTGACGAGATCACGGTTGGCGCTATCATTCGTGTGACAGAGGGAGGATTGGCCCCTGTTTTTTGCGTTCAGCCGGAGAGGTCAGGAAAGGATTGCGATCGTATTACCGAGTGCGTGACCCGGCTTGTCTGGAAGGAGGCAGGGGAAAAATTGGAGGATTTCTTCGACTCCATTACCATTCAAGACCTCTGTAAAAGAGCGGAAATCTTGGGGATCCGCAAGGAGGATAGTCAGACCTTAATGTATTACATTTAGGGGGATCTCCTCGGAAATGGACATGTCTGACATGCTTCTGGATGAGGTAAGGGAAGGTATCCGCCTCCCCTAAACCCCACTGAAGAGCTTGGTTGAGAAGGAGGGGTGAGGTTTTATCTCCCTCTTTTTTAGTATAATTCTTTATTGATTTAGTAAGCAATATATGCGGGAGGGGTTCGATGGGATTTGTTGATGGTCTTCAATGTAGGGAGTGTGGCAGGAAATACGACACTTCTTCCATCTATGTATGTGAGTTTTGCTTCGGTCCTCTAGAGGTCATGTATCGCTACGAAGAGATTAAGGAGCAACTCACGGTGGAAGAGCTCATGCGTAGGCCCAAGACCATGTGGCGGTATAGGGAACTTCTTCCTTTGGATCATGAGCCCACGGTGGGTTTAGAGGTAGGCTTCACCCCCTTAATCAAGGCACACCGTTTGGCCAAAGTGATGGGGGTAAGGGAGCTCTACATCAAAAACGATTCCGTAAGCTATCCCACCCTCTCCTTCAAGGATCGGGTCGTCTCAGTAGCCCTCTCCAAGGCGAAAGAATTCGGCCTTGGGGTGGTGGCATGTGCCTCAACGGGAAATCTCGCCAATTCTGTAGCGGCGTTGGCTGCCTCTGCGGACCTGGAGAGCTATATCTTTGTCCCCTTCGACCTGGAACAGGGGAAAATCCTGGGGACGCTCATCTATGGGACAAACCTCATCGGTGTTAGGGGAAGCTATGATGAGGTGAACCGGCTTTGTAGTGAGATCGCCCAGAACCTCAAATGGGGTTTTGTGAACATCAACTTGAGACCTTTCTATGCCGAAGGATCCAAGACCTTCGGGTTCGAGATCGCCGAGCAGATGGGGTGGAAGCTCCCCCAACATGTGGTGGTCCCCATGGCCGGAGGTTCGTTAATCACTAAGATATGGAAGGGGTTCAAGGAATTGGAGAAGTTAGGATTCCTGAATAGGGGAACTTCAAAGATTCACGGGGCGCAGGCCTCTGGAGCAAGCCCCATCACAACAGCACTGAAAGAGGGCCAGGACCTCATCAAGCCCCAGAAGCCCCATACCATTGCCAAATCTTTGGCCATCGGAAATCCCGCGGACGGCTACTACTCCCTCAAGGTAATGCATGAAAGCGAGGGGTGGGGAGAAGATGTTACTGATGCGGAGATCATTCAGGCGATGAAACTTCTGGCTAAAACCGAGGGAATCTTTACTGAGACCGCAGGTGGAGTGACGCTTGGGGTAACCCAGAAACTGGTCCAACAGGGCGTCATTCCTCGAGACGAGTCGATTCTTGTCTGTATCACAGGCAACGGCCTCAAAACGCAAGAAGCGGTCATGGGAGAGGTCGGTCAACCGGTTGTTATCGAGCCCAATATCAATGATTTCCAGCGGATGGCGAATCTATAAGGGCCCACCTTAAATGGCCAGAAAGGAGCGGAAGATGTCGGGGTCCCATGTGAAAAAAAAGGTCTACCTTACCTTTCCCCAATCCCTCATCAAGGAGCCGGTGGTTTATAATGTGGGACAGAAGTTCAAAGTGGTGACAAACATCAGGACGGCCAGCGTCACCGATGAGATAGGGATCATGGCCTTGGAGATCACGGGGGAAGAGGAGGAGTATCGAAAGGCGGTGGAATATCTGAGGGGAATAGGGGTGAGAGTGGACCCCATCGAGATGGATGTCATCGAGTAAAGCCAAGGAAACATAGAAGGAAGAACCTATGCTGAGGATTCCCAAAACGATCTACCAGGAAATGATTAACCATGCCCTACGGGAGGCCCCCTTGGAGTGTTGTGGAATCCTTGCGGGAAAGGGCAGGACGGTTCACCGTATATACGGGATGAGGAATGCGGATGGCTCGAGGACCAGCTACTTGGTGCCCCCGGAGGAACAACTTGAGGTTTTGCGGGAGATGGACAAGGAACATCTGGAGATGGTGGCAATATACCATTCTCACCCGGATACCATCCCCTTTCCCTCGGAAAGGGATGTGAGGCTGGCCTTCTATCCTGATGTTGCTTACATCATCGTTTCTCTGAAAGGCGGGGAGACTATTGTGAAGGGATTCAGGATCGGGAAAGAAGCGATTTCTATCGAGCCTATCCGGCTCGTACCATGAGTTTCCCGTTCGTCATGGGAGGCTAAGGAAATGGGCAAGAGTTTTCAAGAGATGTGGTCCAAGATTAAGGGGAAGATAAAGGAAGTATCCCCGGAGGAACTGAAGAAGCGGATTGCCGAGGGGAAAGAGACCATTCTATTGGATATTAGGGAGAAGGACGAGATCAGAAGGGAGTACATCTGTGGAGCCGAATTGCTGCCACGAGGCTTCTTGGAGATGCGGGTTGAGGATCTGATTCCAGACAGGGAGAAACCAGTTGTGGTCTATTGTGCCGCGGGGGTTCGTTCCGCTTTTGCCGCCAAGACGTTAATGGATATGGGATATAAGGATGTGGCCTCTTTACGGGGTGGAATTGACAAATGGAAAAGATCGGGTTTTGAGGTCCTCAGGGATTTGGATTTCACGCGGGAACAATTGGATCGATACAGCCGTCAGATCATCCTACCCGAAGTAGGGGAACAAGGCCAGGCCAAAATCCGGCGGGGCAAAGTCCTAATCGTTGGTGCTGGTCATTTGAGTTCGGCCGCCACCATGTACCTGGCCGCCGGAGGGGTGGGAACATTGGGGATTGTGGATTCCCATCCCGTAACTCCTGGAGACTTAAGGGGGCAAATTTTGCACACCGTGACCTCTTTGGGGAAAAACCGGGCTGAATCCGCCGCAAGAATGGTTGAAAGGATCAATCTGGACGTGTCCGCTAAGGCTTATCCCATCCAGTTGGAAGGTGAAAAAGCCTTGGATATTCTCAAAGATTATGACGCTGCCCTGGAGTGTAGCGGCAATTCGCGTACCCGGTATCTGGTGAACGACGCCTGTGTGCTCATGGAGAAGCCCCTTTTTATCGCCGAGATGACGGGAGATTGGGGGAAGGCGATGAGTATCTACCCGGGAGAGGGACCGTGCTACCGGTGCGTTTTTGCTGAGATGGATCTTGACGAAAACACAACAGAAGGTGACGGATATTCAGACGCGCTGGATGGGGGGATGATGGGGTTGATCCAGGCTGCAGAAATCTTCAAGTTATTCCTGGGAAAGGGGGACCCTTTGAAAGGTAGACTCCTCATCTGGAATGGATTCCGCATGAGGTTTGAGCAGAAATCGGTTGAGCGAGATAGAGCATGCCCCTTGTGTGGGGAACATCCTACCATTAACCATCTAATCAGGGAGGAGGGTTCCTATGAGCAGTTGGGTTAGGCCTTCAGGTTCTGAATTGAATCATATCTCCTCGGCAACATGCGTCAACTTCGTGTTGGAGTTTATCAGGGAGATCGATACTTGAGGTTAAGGCGTTAGAAATCTCACCGGTCCAACTAAAGGAGGATCAAAAGATGAGCGTTGAAGTGAGAATTCCCTCTCCCCTAAAATCCCTTACAGGGGGAAAAGACGTTATCCAAAGCAAGGGGAGCACGGTGGGTGAAGTGATACAGGCGGTAATCTCTGTCTATCCACAACTGAGGGAGAGGCTGTTCGATGAGAAGGGTGATGTGCGGAGATTTATCAACATATTCCTCAATGATGAGGATGTCCGTTTCATGAAGAATTTGGACACTCCGGTGAATGACGGGGATAGCCTCTCCATAATACCCGCCATCGCCGGCGGGTCAGAATCCTCCCCTAGCCCGATGATTCCTGGACAAGGTTTATCGTCCCAATGGGAGGAAATGAAGGATGGAAAGCTAAAAGGGGGAAGGGTTTTCATCTTGGGGGCCGGGGGATTGGGTTCCCCCGCCGCCCTCTATTTGGCTTCGGCAGGCGTTGGAACCGTGGGAATTGCGGACTCAGATGTTGTGGACCTCTCCAATCTTCACAGGCAACTCCTCCACTTCACCAAGGACGTGGGCAGGGAGAAGGTTCGTTCCGCCAGGGGGAAGTTGAAGGCTCTCAATCCAGATATAAAAGTCCGCACCTACCTGACGCGGGTGACCTCACAAAATGTTCGGGAAATCATCAGGCCTTATGACGTGGTTATCGATGGGAGCGACAATTTTCCCACGAAGTTCTTGATCAATGATGCCTGCTACTTCGAGAAGAAACCCTTGGTTTTAGGGGGAATCCTGAAGTTTTATGGGCAAGCCACCGTCTTCCATCCTTGGTACAAAGGGCCTTGCTACCGATGCATCTTCCCTCATCCACCACCTCCGGGCGCCGTTCCATCGTGCCAAGAAGCCGGGGTCATCGGTGCCATTGCGGGGATCATCGGTATGGTTCAGGCGGTAGAAGCGATGAAACTCCTTTCGGGTCAAGGTGATCCCCTCATCGGGCGTTTCTTGGTGTTTGATGCACTGGATATGGCCTTTAATGAATTCAACATAGAGAGGAATGAAAACTGCCCCCTCTGCGGCAAAGCTTCCAGCATTACCGAGTTGGTAGACTATCAACAGGTGTGTCCAGGTTAGGAGGGGGAGTTTCCGCGTTCACCATGGGTCCCAAAGTCGAGTTGTATACGAAAAAAGACTGCTCCCTGTGTGTGGTCGCGAGGGAGATTATCTTGAGGGTCCTGAAGGAGATACCCTTTGAATTCCAGGAAATCGATATTGAATCGAAAGAGGATCTCTATGAGAAGTTTAAGGAGGAAATTCCCGTTGTGTTCGTAAACGGCGAACTGGTCTTTACCTATAGGGTGAATGAGGAGGGATTGAGGCGGGTTTTGAGGGAACATAAGCCGCCGGATGATAGTCCGAGGGGGCAGCATGGTTGAAATCGGGTATTTCTCGTTGATTCTTGCTTTGATGTTTACGGGCTATTCTGGCCTGTCGTCGATTCTCGGGGTGAAGAAGCAGAGAGGGGAACTGGTCGCCAGCTCGGAAAACGGGGTCATTGCGGTGTGGGGCCTTCTCTCGGTAGCATCCGCGGCGTTGATCTACGCCTTGGTTTCCAGGGATTTCCAAATCGAGTATGTAGCAAGGTATACCAACCGTACCCTTCCCTTCGTATACACGTTAACGGCCTTCTATGCGGGGCAGGAGGGTTCCCTTCTCCTTTGGGCGTGGCTGCTTTCCCTCTTCTCCTCCATCGTCATCCTGCAAAATAGGGGAAAAAACCGGGACCTTATCCCCCATGTTACGGTGGTCTTAATGGGTATTACCTTTTTCTTCATTCTCCTCCTGGTTTTTGTGACGAATCCCTTTAAGAAACTTCCAAGCGGTCCCCCCGATGGTCAAGGGTTAAACCCCTTACTCCAAAACCCCGGGATGATATTCCATCCAACGACCCTATTCGTGGGCTACGTCGGGTTTGCCGTACCCTATGCCTTCGCCATGGCAGCTCTCATATCGGGGCAGCTCGGAGAGGACTGGATAAAGACGACGAGGCGATGGACACTTATATCATGGTTCTTCCTAACCCTGGGGAATCTTTTTGGAGCGCAGTGGGCCTACGTGGAGTTGGGGTGGGGAGGCTATTGGGCCTGGGATCCTGTGGAGAATGCCTCCTTCATGCCTTGGCTTGTGGCGACGGCATACCTTCATTCGGTCATGATTCAGGAGAAGAGGGGGATGTTAAAGGTATGGAACATCGTTCTTATCACCTTTACGTTTCTCCTAACCATTTTCGGCACCTTCATTACCCGCAGTGGCATCATTTCCTCCGTACATACCTTCGGTCAGTCGTCGTTGGGCTGGATATTCCTGGTATTCCTGGGGATAGCTATCCTCGTATCTTTCAACCTCTTGATGAATCGCTTGCCCAAGCTGAAAAGCCGAAACGAACTGGATTCGTTGCTTTCAAGGGAGAGCAGCTTTCTCTATAATAACCTACTTCTAGTGGGCATTGCCTTCGCCACCCTTTGGGGGACGATATTTCCCATCATTTCCGAAGCCGTTCGAGGTGTGAAAATTACGGTGGGTCCCCCTTTCTTCAACAAGGTGAATACCCCTATCGGACTGGCATTGCTTGCGCTTACGGGGCTCTGCCCCTTGATTGCATGGAGGAAGGCATCGGCTGAGAACCTGAAGAGGAATTTCTTCCTCCCTTTTCTCGTCGCGATCGCCGGGGCAATAGTGGTCTATCTTGCAGGCATTCGACAACTCTATCCATTTCTGTCCTTCACCATTTGCCTTTTCGTCGTCTTCACCATTTTCCTCGATTTCTATCGAGGGGGCAGGGCAAGGAGGGCAATGACAGGAGGGAGTTTTCCCGGAGCCCTGTGGGCCCTTTTGATAAGGAACAAAAGACGTTATGGGGGATATCTCGTTCATTTGGGGATTGTCCTCGTTTTCTTCGGGATTACGGGCGATGCCTTCAAAATGGAAAAACAGGTCGCGGTAAATAAGGGTGACTCCTTTAAGATCAAGCATTACACCATCAGGTACGATTCGCTCTCCCAATACCCAACGGCGAACAAAGAGGTGGTTACGGCTAGCTTATCGGTATTTAATGCGGGAGAGCGGGTTGCCCTTTTGTATCCTGAGAAGAATCTTCATAGGGGACATGATCAACCGAGCACCGAGGTGGCCATTCACTCTACCCTCACGGAGGATCTCTACGTCATTTTGGCCGGGCACGAAGGAGAGGTTGCCACCTTTAAGGTGTTGGTAAACCCCCTCGTGGTCTGGATTTGGATTGGGGGAGGGGTTATGGGACTGGGAACGATTTTTGCCCTCTTTCCGGATAGGAGAAGGA
>CAYFXL010000094.1:0-11276 GCA_964346945.1 uncultured Syntrophobacterales bacterium | reverse complement strand
TGTGGAACGAAGCAGCGCCCCAATGGTTTCTATCGCAATAAGGAAGCCAAATGGTTCCTCTCGGCCCTGAAAACTTCCAAATGATCTCCCCGTAATGAGGAGATAGGTGGGCTTTTCATTTTGAGGGGATCCAGAAATCTTCCGTTCTTCGATATCCGGTAATCGAGGTGGGGACCAGTGGCAATTCCGGTTGATCCAACATATCCAATGACCTGCTTCTGTTTAACCCGTTTCCCCTTTTTTATTCCCGGCGCGTATCGGGAGAGATGGCCGTAATATGCGGTATATCCGTTACCGTGCTTTATTGTCACTTGTTTTCCGTAGCCCCGATTCCATCCGCAGAAGACGACCTTCCCATCCCCAACGGCTCGAACTGGCGTTCCTGTTGGTGCCGCATAATCGATGGCTAGATGGGGGTGATATCCACCGAGGACCGGATGACGCCTTCGTCGGTTGTATCCCGATGTAATCCTGGTGAATTTCAGGGGGGAGCGGAGAAAAGATTTCTCCAACGAGCTTCCCTTTTCGTCGTAATAGCCCTCTTGCCCCCCTGGTTCCTTGAAATAGAACCCCCTGTATCCCCGGGAAGGGGTGTCGTACGCAGCGGTGAGAATGTTCCCGTATCGGATAAACTGGCCGTCCTTGTAGAATTTTTCCACGATGATTTTGAATCGATCCCCTTTCCTGGGATCATTGTGAAAATCGATCTCCCATGCGAAGATATCGGCGAAGATAAGGGCCAGACGGTCTTCTTCATCGGCCTTCTCGATGGCGTCAAAGAGGGTGGATTCTATTTCCCCTCCCACCTTAGTCAAATGCCGATCCAAGATGACCTTCCTTTTCGATGCGACATATCCATCTCCTTCCCTCGTGACTTCATAGATATCGGTTTGACCTGCCTCGTAGAGAAAGGTTTGCAATTCACCACGGTCATCGAGGGAAAGTCGGAAGGAGTCACCCGGGTTGCAATCCTTAAAGTTCAAGAGGGGGCCTAAGTTGGCCGTAATAGTGGCGATCTGGTTGGAGGAAACCCCTCTCTTCTTCAACTCCATATAGAGGTTGCTTCCCTTTTGCATCTGCCCTTCGAGGATCTGTTCCGGCAAGTCCCTCGTGGTCAGCGAGGTTTTTCTAGGCGAAGGAAGAGCACGTTGAGCTCTCCTCGTCTCCTCAATGTATCCATTGAGCCCTTCCGCAATGGCAGTTGCGATTTTATCTAGGTGTCTTCGGCTCTTGAGCCTGCTCTCCTCCCGCCTGTTGCTGATAAAGGAGACCTCCGCTAAGATCGCGGGCATTCTCGCCCCCATGAGGACGTAAAACGGTGCCTGTTTCACCCCTCTGTCCCGATCACGGGATTTTCGGTGATTCAAACTGGTATTCAAGGACTGTTGAACATGATGGGCCAATCGGCTTGATTCATTCACCTTTGCGTTCAACATGAGGTCATAGAGAATAATCTGAAGGTCGGTCAGTCTTTTGGTTGAAATGGCGTTCTCCCGTGCGGCCAATTCCATGGCCTCTTCATCGGACGGGAAATTCAAGATGTAGGTCTCTATTCCCCGCGCTCCCCGTTTTCTGCTGGCATTGGCATGAACGGAGACGAAGAGGTCCGCCTTTCTCGTATTCGCAATGGCGGTTCTCTCTTCCAACGGGAGATAGATATCCCTTTCCCTCGTCAAGAAAATCTTGTACCCCCGTTTTTCCAGTTGCCTCCTGAGCCTTTTAGCGATCTTCAATACCACATCCTTTTCCATGAGGCCGCTGGGCCCAATGGCTCCCGGATCGTGCCCCCCATGGCCAGGATCGATGACGATTCTCTCAATTCTTGCTTGGGATGGTCGCACGACGGGTTGTTTCTCCTCTATGGCTGCCAAGGCTTTTCCCTCGGAGGATGAGACCCCGAAGATGTCAACGACAATGCGGAATGGATCATTCAGGGGAAAGACCCGATAGTCCCTGATGCTTTCAATATCAAGAACAACCCTTACCGTATCGGGGCTGTTTTGTCCTGCCCTGGCCATTTTGAGGAGCCCATCATGAATGGGAATGGGCTGTGTCAAGTCAGGAGAAATCACCGCTGAATCGATATCGATATAGAGCCTCGGGGGTTTATTGATGGAGGGATCCATCTTGAGAAGGTGGTTCCTGTATGGTACTTCATTGTCAACATAGATAACAACCCGAGTATAATCGGGATTGGACCAGTATTTGATCCGAGTCACTGGGTGAAGGCCGCTCTCTTGGTTAGGTTGCGGTTTCAGGTCATACCCCTTCACTTCCTTCGTTGCAGGCTTTGGTTTGTGATCCTTCAACTCATTCAGTTTAATCCTGGCCAGGGATACCATATCCCCCTTGGGGAATTGATCGACGACCTTTTGAAACGCCTCGTAGGCCTCGGCAAACTCCTTTCGCTTCAGGTGGATTTCTCCGATCTTGAATTGCGCGTCGTCGGCCAGCCTGCTCGAAGGGTATTCCGTGACCAGCTCCTGGAGGGAGGAGAGGGCTTGCTGAAGGTCGGACTTGAGGAACGAATAGTCATAAAGGTCATAATAGAGGAGACCCACGGTGAATAGTGCATCGTCCGCCCTGGGGGTTTTGGGATGCTGAGTATATACTGCCTGGAACTTCTCAATACATTTCAGCCAATAGGATCTATACTTCTTCTTCCTCTGGGAGTCTTTGAGAGCGTAGTAATCATTTCTCGCTTTTCTATATTGATCCTCATAATCAGCCCCATGAATTGAGGTTCTCGAGAGGAGCAGGCCGAAGAGGATGAGCACTACGGCTGACATACGGATAAATCCCTTCCTCGCCGGTAGCTTACCCGGATAAGATGCGGCACTGAAAACCCTTGTCCTCGAATGTGACCGCCCCGCCCTCGGCGAAATTGATGCATTCCCCAGGAGAGGACGTAAAGGAAATGGCAAGATTCTGAGAAGGGTGGAGAAATGGTTCTGAGGGGGAAAACCAAGATCTGATAGACAGGGGGCGATCTGGGGAAAGGATGAAGAAGATACGGTAGTCCAGAATTTTTTCCGTTGAATCTTCATTCTGGGCTCTTCCCGATACTCTTTTTCCAAATGTACTATACGTTATCTTATTATGCAACAAAAAATTTATATTTCAAGTAGTTATATGATAAAAGGGCAAAAGAAAATCGGAAGTATCGTATTTTCCATTGATTATAAAGGACTTTTAGCTCTGAAGACTTTCGATAAGGAATGAGATGGACTTTCTCATCAATCGGAGGCTGAACAACAGAAGGAAGCAGAGAAAAGAGACGATGACGATGACTCCAGAGGCGGGCAGGTCCCAATGGCAAGCCATAATAAGTCCAGCTATCACCGATCCCGTGGCGACTATTGAAGAGGTGATGATGGCGTGTCTGAAATTGGCGGCCAATTGTAATCCCGCCGCTGAGGGAATGACGATCAAAGCAGACGCCAGGAGAACGCCCACTATGTTCATACCGAGGACGATGGGAACGGCCTTCAGAACGGCCAACAACCTGTCCAGCCATTTTGCATGGATGCCAGAAGCCCTGGCGGATTCAGGATCGAAGGTGAGGTAGAACGGATCTCCGTAAAAGAGGGCCACGGCGATAATAACCACCCCTGCCAGAATGACCGAAATCCAGACTTCGATGACCTCTATTGCTGATGAGTGCAATGGTGACTCCGTTGTTCCTGGTGAGTGAATCCAGCATGTCATAGAAACGGTCCCGGGTATCAGCGTCAACTCCTGTCGTGGGCTCATCCAGAAAAAGGATCTCCGGATTGTTTACGATAGCCCTCGCAATGAAAACCTGCTGCTGCTGCCCTCCCGAGAGTTCACCGATTCTGCGATGCTTCAGGGCCAGCATGTCCACCTGATCCAGTGCCCGATCTATGCCATGCTCGTCTCGGCGGCTGGTGAGTCGAGGAAAGCCTTTGGCCGAAAGAAGGCCAAGGATGATCTCAATGAGGGTTCTCTTCCCCGATACGTTAGGGCCAATGATGGCCAAAAAATCACCTCGTATAATGGAAAGGCTCACTTCGACCAAAACCCTGTTCGTCCTGAAGTTGAAGGATACCCCTTCCACAGTAACCAGGTGCTGTTCCCTGCTCACAGGCGAGTCCATGTCTCAGGTTCTCTAGATTTTTTCCAAGAGGCTGGTCATCACCCTCAGCTTGGTATACGATTGCGCCTCAGAGGGTCCAGCCACCAAGAGCAACCCGGAAAAGTGGACTGCAATGGCAACAACCACTCTTCCCAAGGATTTGCATGCACCTGGGTAGGTCCATTCCATGTTTCCTCCCCATCCGCACTCTTAGACCCGAAATAAAGGGGAAAGCCAATAGAAACAAGGTTTGGAGTTTCCGGAGTTTTTTAGGGGACTCCGTTGTTTCTGAGCGTAATCTGCCGGAGAAGTGGGGTACCCATCGAGGGTGAGCAGGAAGGGGAAAGCCGGCCCTTTAGAGGCCGGAAGGGGTAAATATTCCCCGGCTGTGAATCCCGAAAGGGTCACTTCGGAATCTACGAACCGAAGGGACAACGGAGCGCTCAAGAAATCGGGAACCCTCGGCTAAATCCCATCTGAAGCAGAGGTGGATACGGGGGGAACCCCGTGTGGTGGCGGGCTTGCCTTGCTTGTGCCCACAAATGTCAACCTTGAACGGTATCTGGATTTTCATCGGGTATGGCCCTCACGGCTTTCATCTTTCTCCATCTGTAGAGAAGATTGAGGGGGCCGAGGAGCACATAGGCGGAGGAGAAGAGGAACAACATGATCTCGGGCTCGGCAACGATAACGACGACCGATGATACCACGAATACCAGGACGCTGAAGGGTTTTCGCTTGATGAGCCCGAGCTCTTTGAAGCTCGGATATCGGATGTTGCTAACCATCAAGAAGCTCAGCCCATACATTATTACCAGAATGGTGATATGCTCCGTGGTTAATTTCTCCCCAAGGCGGTGATACAGGAGGATCGTGAGGGCGATAAAGGTTGCAGCAGCGGGAATGGGCAACCCGGTGTAGTACTTGGGGTCAGCAGTGCCTGTCTGAACATTAAACCGGGCTAACCTCAGAGCCCCACAGGCCACGAATAAAAAGGCAGCTAACCATCCTAGCCTTCCGAATCCTCCCAAGGCCCAATGGTAGATCAGTAAGGCCGGCGCAACGCCGAAGGATACGAGATCGGCGAGGGAATCGTATTCGATGCCGAAACGGCTACTTGCTCCGGCAAGTCGAGCAATCTTGCCATCCAGTTGATCGAAGACCACAGCGATCAAAATAGCCACAGCCCCGTAAAAAGGCCTTCCCTTGAAGACGGAAATGATGGCATAAAACCCGCAGAAGAGGTTGCCGGTTGTGAGGAGATTGGGGATGATGTGGATTCCCCTTCTAATGCCTATTCTCCGTTTTCTTGCCATTTCTATACCCTAAAATGGTTTCCCCCGCCTTAACATGGTCCCCAATACGAACCCCGATATCGACGCCAAGGGGCAAATAAATATCAACTCGGGAACCGAATCTGATCATTCCGAAAACTTGTCCCTTTTTGAGTAAATCTCCTTCTTGCGGATAGCAGACGATCCTGCGAGCGATAATCCCCGCAATTTGAATGAAAAGAATTTCAATGCCGTCCCTTGAACACAATAGTAAGGCATTTCTTTCGTTGAGTAAAGAGGATTTATCGGTATTGGCCGCGAAGAATTTTCCGGGATGATAGATCCTTTTCATAACCCGTCCAGTAATGGGGGAGCGGTTGACATGGACGTCGAAGAATGACATGAAGATACTGATCTTCATGGTCTCACGATTGAGAAAGTGTTTCTCGAGATATCTTTCGATTTTGAGGATTTTTCCATCCGCTGGCGAGACGATGGCATCCTTGGAGGGGGGAGATGTCCGGTTTGGGTTGCGGAAGAAATAGATGACGAAAAGGGTGATCCCGCAAAAAAATCCGGCGAGATAAATCCAGCCCAGGAACCCGAAGAGAAAGGTGACCGTGGCCGTCGGTATGATGAAGGGATAGCCCTCTTTGGCGATAGGAGATGTCATGGGGCGTGTACCACTCAGTTCTACGGATTTACCCACTATCCTCATCTCCATTCTTCCTCATCTGACGGTGACGGGTGAGGATCCTCTCTATTGCATCCTTGCACGCCAATTTTTTCTTCTTAATCTTTTTCATTTCCAGGTCGTCAAGGGGAGTGAGAAATGGCCTGTTTTCATATTCCTCCAGTCGTCTTGCTAAGTCCGCGTGTCTCTGTCTGAAGAGCTTCAGCTCCTCGTTCTCCTCGAAGGAGAGATGTTCATTCTCGGTCATGGGTCGAGCCTCCTTTCGTGAATCCCCTTTAGATTTATCGGAAGTTCCCCATTTTCTCGTTCCATTTAAGCTCCGCTTCGGACTTACGGAAGTACTGGGGGGTAAATGCCTCTAAATCAAGGTATTCACCCCTTTCCAAGTTTTCTCTGCCCAATTGCGCGACAATGATCCCATGAATGAAGTTGAAAGGAGGAGCGGCTATCCGAGCCAAACCCTTCAGTTTGCGGCGAATCAAGTCTCCATACGGGTAAACGCCATTCCCCAAGAACAAGGTCTTTCCGTCGATTCTCTCGAGGAGATCAACGGGCTTGATGGCCATTTCAGGAGCGAGTTTCGTCAGCCTGCCTCTTTCTGTATTCCGGTAAAACGCAGCATAGACTTCGCCCTTTCTGGCATCTAACAGAGGACAGATGAGATAAGGGGAATACCTCACGTTCTGAGCCAACGCATCCAATGTGGACACGCCGGCAACGGGTTTACCCGTAGCGAACGCCAAACCTTTCACCGCGCTGACGCCAATCCGCAGCCCGGTGAAAGATCCGGGGCCGATGGATACGGCAAGCCCATCTACATCTCCGATGGGAATTCCGGAATCCTCCAATACGCGGTGGATCGTTTTTAACAGCCTTTCGGAATGACTCGCTTTCCCCTCCAGGGAATATTCGCAGAGGATTTGTTCATCCCCGATAAGACCGATGCTCCCGCACGAAGTCGATGTATCGATGCCCAACACCCTCATCACTATCCCTGTTTCAGAAAGAATCGAGTTATATCGTTGTAAAAGACGATGAGCATAAGCATAATAATGAAGACTAATCCGGCCCGATAGGCCAAATTCCTGGCTTTAACACCGATAGGCTTTCCCCGGATGGCCTCGATTCCGAGAAATAGCAGGTGTCCCCCATCCAGAAGGGGAATTGGGATAGTGTTGATAATTGCCAATGTGATGCTCAGGCCAGCTATGAAGAGCATGAGGTCAGTTATGCCTGTTTTGGCCACAGCTCCCGCCATTTTGAAGATTAAGATTGGCCCCCCTACTATCCGATGGGAGATTTTCCGGACCAGCAGCCTCCAGAGAACCGTTATGGTCCTCTTGGCGAGCTGCAGGGTTTCACGCCCACCCCATTCCATGGCCCTTAAGGGTCCATATTGCTTCAATACCATGTCCCCGGGATTGCTGATTCCAATGAGGCCGATGGTCTTCCCCTGAGATGTATCGGCCCTGGGTCTTATGGGAAAGGAGAGGATCTCTTGGCCTCGTTTGACCGTGAACGTTAAGTTCTTATCGGGGTTTTCCCATATGGTCATTGCCATCTGAATCCAGTGCCTCATCTCCTTCCCGTCAATAGCCAGGATCAAATCATCCTTTTTCAATCCCCCGAGGTCGGCCGGATCTCCCTTTGTTATCTCCTTGACAATTGGTGGCCACTCGGGTTGAAGACCCGTATACCCAGCCCCGAACAGTCCCCTTTCCTCGGGGACCAGTTGCTTGACTACGATTACGCCATCCCTTTCGATGTCCAAATGTAATCTCGCGTTGGGATTGGAGGCCAGGATAAATTTGGCCTTCTCCCAATTGTTCACCTCTCGATCGTTGATCCTGATAATCAGATCACCCGGAATGATCCCTCCCCTTTGGCCGGGGGAATCGGGTTCGACCCAGCCAACTCTTGGGGGTTCTTCCATGAAAGCGGGTACTTTGAATCCGATAATGGCTACGAGGCAGAGAAAGATGAAGGATAAGAGCACGTTCATAAGGGGGCCAAAACCGATGATCGCCATCCTCGTAGGAATGGGCTTGGTGGAGAATGATCGTTCCCTATCCTCTTTGGAGACCTCCTCTTCGGGATTTTCCCCGATTATCTTGACATATCCACCCAGGGGGATTGCGGAAATCTGATATTCGGTCTCCCCGATTTTTTTGGCGAGGATTTTTGGCCCGAATCCCAACGAAAATGTGAGGACTCCTACGCCCGATCTCTTGGCGATGATGAAATGGCCGAACTCATGGACGAAAATCAAAATACCCAGTACGATGACAAAGGATATGGTGTCAATTATCACTCTCTCTTCTCCTCGATGAGCTCTTTAGCCTTTTCCCGAGCCCATTGGTCTGCCCTCAAGGCGTCGTCCAACGTTGTCAGGGGTCTAAGCCGATGGTTCTCCATAACCCCCTCCACTACTTCTGGGATATCGGTAAATTTTATGGTTTCCTCCAGAAAACTGTTAACCGCGACCTCATTGGCGGCGTTGAGCACTGAAGGCATGGTCTCCCCCATCTCAATTGAGCGGTAGGCGAGCCTCAGGCAGGGAAATCTTTCAACATCCGGAGGGAAGAAGGTCAACCCGTCCATATCATTGAGGTCCAAGGAAGGCAGTTCCAGCCTTAGCCGCTTCGGGTAGGAAAGCGCGTAGGCTATGGGAATTCTCATATCGGTTATCCCCATCTGAGCTACGATGGATCCATCGATATATTCTACCATAGAATGCACGACGCTCTGCGGATGAATTTGAACGGCGATCTTTTCCGTGGAGATGTCGAATAACCATCGGGCTTCGATGACCTCAAGTCCCTTATTCATCAGCGAGGCGGAATCGATGCTTACCTTTCTTCCCATGTTCCATGTGGGGTGGTGAAGGGCCTCTTTCGATGTCACCTCCTTCATCTTTTCATAGGGAAGATTGAGGAAAGGTCCTCCGGACGCTGTCAGGATAATGCGATGAACCTCGTCTTTTGAATGGCCAACCAGAGCCTGGAAGATGGCACTATGCTCACTATCCACCGGCAAGATGGCAACCCCGTTTTTGCGAGCTTCTTCAGTGATGATCTTCCCGGCCATAACCAGGGACTCCTTGTTGGCCAGGGCGACGGATTTCTTAGCCATTATCGCGGAAATGGTGGGAATCAAACCGGCCGCTCCCACCAGGGCAGAGACGACAAGGTCTATTTCGGGAAGCGAGGCGATTTGAATGAGCCCTTCCACTCCGAATAGGACCTCGGTTTTTTGGGGTGAAATTTCCTCTTGTAAGGTAAGAGCCAAGGCTTCATTCAATACGGAAACCACTTTGGGCTCGAATCGTTCTATCTGTTCCTTGAGCAGTCGAATGTTGGTGCCCGCCGATAGGGCTATGACCTTGAATTCGTTTTCGAACTTGCCCGCGATGTCCAATGCATTGACACCGATCGAACCCGTTGATCCCAGTACCGCCAAGCGTTTCATGGGATGCCTTGCCCTCCCCAACGTATGTAATAGTAAAGGAAAGGGGCCGAAAAGAGAAAACTATCCAGTCGATCCAACATCCCGCCGTGCCCAGGGATGAGACCGCTCGAATCCTTGACTTGGGCGCTCCGCTTGATCATTGATTCGGTGAAATCCCCCATCTGTCCGAATAGTGTGAGGGAAACCCCCAAGAAAATACAGTCGGAAACATCTAAATTGGAGAAGAAGAGTCTCCGATAGAGGAGAGCGGCAGTTATCGCCAACCCCATCCCGCCTCCTAAACCTTCGAAGGTCTTGTTCGGGCTTACTTTGGGATACAATTTGTGTCTACCCATCAGAGAACCGATGAGAAAACCGCCAATATCCGCGGCCCAGACGGTGGAAACGAGAAAGAAAACCCACTGTTTCCCCGGAGCGGTTTTATCGATTAAGATCACATACGATAAGAGGAGACCGATGTAGAGTATTCCAAAGAGGGTAAGAGCCATCTTGGATATGGCCAACGTGAAGTTCTTCGATTTAAGCATATAGACGATAGATAAGAAGACGATGCTAAAACCCAACGGAGTATGGATACGGGAGACGCCCCCGAAATAGATGAGCGAGACCAACCCTCCTCCCAGGATGATTCCCAGTGCCATCTCGTGCCGTTTATTGTCCGGGAGTACCAGGGAGTAGAATTCATGGAGGCCCAGGACAACCGCAATCAAAACCATAATGAAAAGGGTTGGTTCGGGTCCGTATTCGATGAGCAAACATAACGCGGGGATGGTAATGACACCGGTTAAAACTCGTTTCTTCAGCACTCTGTCCTCGATGGTGGTCCTTTCTGGTGTCCATTTTACGCCATTAGCCCGGCTCCATGGCCAATTGCTCGCCTGTCAGACCAAACCTTCGCTCCCGAGACTGGTAATTGAGCAGGGCTTTGATCAAATCCTCTTTTCCGAAGTCGGGCCAAAGGGTCTCCGTCACATAGATCTCAGTATAAGCCATTTGCCACAGGAGGAAATTGCTGATTCGATACTCGCCGCTGGTTCGGATCAATAAGTCTGGATCAGGGATGCCCTTTGTCAAGAGGTAATTGGAGAGGGTTTCCTCGGAGATCTGTTCGGGACTGGGTCTCTTGTTCTCCAGATCTGCTATAAGGTTACGGAAAGCATTGATGATTTCACCCCTCCCGCTGTAGCTGAGCGCTAGGGTTAACACCATGCCGTCGCAGTGGGCTGTCTTGTCCATCGTATCCATGAGCGTATTGCGAGCCTCGGTTGGCAGGGAGTTTAAGTCTCCGATGGCTTTGAGCTGGATGTTATTCTCCAGCATTTCATCTAATTCCTCCTTCAAATATTTCTGAAGGAGATCCATCAAGGCCGATACTTCACTCTCAGGACGTTTCCAGTTCTCGATGGAAAAGGCGTACAAGGTGAGCCATCTAATCCCCAACTCACGGCATGTGGTTATTACCGCGCGAACGGCCTCGATTCCCTTGATATGGCCTTCAATTCGGCTGAGGGACTTTTGCCTTGCCCATCGGCCATTCCCATCCATGATGATGGCTACATGCTGCGGTAGCTTTTCTTTAACCAAATCCTCCATAGTTTCCTGAGAATTCCCCGTAGTGGAGGTCCGTACTGAATGAGCCCACCAGAACAATAAACAATACCGCCGAGCTTGAAAAGCCTCATTCGAGGCTTGGCGCACATCTTAGATGTATCACAGGGATGGCTATTTTTCAAGGAAATTCCAA
>CAYFXL010000093.1:0-11366 GCA_964346945.1 uncultured Syntrophobacterales bacterium | reverse complement strand
TCAGGTGGGGATTCTCCTCTCCGTCAATCGATGGATTCGTCTCGCGACCAATCATTTGGCGGAACATTGTTATCGGCGCTATCCAAGTAATCTCTGGCTCATTTTTGCCCTGTTGATGGGCTCTGTTGTGACCGCCATGTATGGGCTCGCTCATCTGTTCATTATCTTTCTGGGTGCCAGAATCCTCTGGGGGCTTTCTTATTCCTTCATTCGTCAAGCCGGCATCATGACGGCCGTCAAATCCGGCTCCCCAGTTCACCTCGGAGAACGAATAGGGTATTACCGCGGCATCAATGCCATGTGGCGTACCTTGGGGGTTTTCATCGGAAGCTTATGCCACGATGTCTTCGGGTTTGACTCCACACTCATCACCCTGAGCTTCCTCTCCCTTGTCGCAATGCCCCTCGGAGCCCTCTCTCAAAAAGGGCTTAGACGCCTGCAAGTGCCTGTGGAAAAAGATCTTTCCGGGAAGGGGAATGCTGGGGTTATATGCTGCGGGTTCGCCGTGGGCCTCGTCGGTGCTGGAATGATCATGTCAACCCTAGGGCTCATCCTCAAAGAGCACGTGGGTGATGCAGTTGCATTAGCCGGCTATTCCCTCGGTGTGGTCACCTTGACTGGCATCATCTTGGGATTCCGCTTTTTCCTAGATGGAATTGGGAATCCTATCTTGGGGTCCATTGCTGACAGGACTGGAAGGGAACGATCCATAACGTTCTTGTTCTCAGTGGGCGCAATGTCTCTGTTCATCAGTGCAATGAATCTGAAACCGATCATGTTGGTCATCTTCGTTCTGACCTTCTTTGCTTGCGGAACCACCTTGTGGACTCTACTCTCGAGCCAAGCCGGCCAACGGGGAACCCGATCGGTAGCATCGTTCGCAACTGCAATGGATCTTGGCGCCTCTGTTGGGCCCCTCATGAGCTGGAGTATTGCCCACTTCGAATTTCCCACGAATTGTATCTTTCTTTCAGCTGGCACAATCTTTATGATTGGTGCGGTTATTTCGTCTAAAACATTTGGGACCAAAATTGCCACCTAATAACTTCCCCAAACACTTCAAGGAGAAGCACAACCTGATTTTCGGGTGATTTCTTTGGGTCTTTGCGGTAACGATTCGGGAATGGCAACAAGGAGAAAGGAAATGGCCGGACTGAGTGCTGATCTCGTAATCACGGGCGGTCACATCATCACCATGGACCCCCATAACCAGGTGGCAGAGGCAGTGGCCGTACTCAACCGGAGAATCGTGGGAGTGGGGACCGTGAAGGAAATAGCGTCCTTCAAAGGGGACAGCACCGAGGTCATCCGTTTGAACGGGCAAACCGTGCTTCCCGGGTTCATCGAGCCCCATACCCATTTCATTCAGTACGGGATCTCGCTGCGCTGGGTGAACGCCAAGACTCCACCAAACGAGAACATCCCCCAACTCCTCGAAAGACTTCGGAAGAGGGCCACCGAGACCCCGAAGGGAGAGTGGATTTTAGCCGACGGGCTCGAGGATAGTGGACTTGAGGAAAAACGCTGGCCCACGAGGGAGGAACTCGATTCAGTTACCCCCGACCACCCGGTGTACATGAGACATAGGTCTGGCCACGCCAGCGTCACTAACAGCAGGGCTCTGGCAGCAGCGGGGATCACTGATGCCACACCCCAGCCGGAGGGGGGGCACATGGACAGAGATCCCGCAACCGGCCGCCTGACTGGGGTACTCCGCGAGAAGGCGGCGTTCAAGCCAGTACAAGAGCTCCTCCCCCTCCCCACCAAGGACCAGATGAAGGAGGGGCTCATCGAAGCAGGCAAGCTCTACGCATCGGCCGGCATCACATCCACCCACGACGCCGGCGCCGACACGCGCCCCGAAACCTACCGAGCTTACCAAGAGGTGATCGACCAAGGCCTATTGAAGACCCGCGTTTACCTGATGATCCGTGATTGGCCGTACTCCCACTACTACCTGGAACGCGATCTGGGGCTCCGCACGGGATTTGGAGACGAGCGGTTGCGGCTGGGACCGTTGAAGACCTGCACCGACGGGTCGATCCAGGTGTTCACGTGTGCCTTTTATGACCCTTACATCACCCTAGACTCCGAACACGCTCGCAGGAATCCGCGCGGCGTACTGCAGATGTCCCCGAACGAGATCAACGGCCTCGTTCTCGAAGCACACAAAAAGGGATATCAATTGGCGATCCATGCCCAGGGGGACTACGGGATCGACGTGGCCATCGACGCAATTCAATACGCCATGTGGAAGTACCCGCGACATGATCCCCGGCACCGAATTGAACATTGCCAATGTGTTACTCCCGAGGGTCTGAAGCGGATGAGTCGACTCGGAATTATCGGCTCATTCTACCCGCACCACACCTGGTACTGGGCAGATAGACACGTCTCGACCTTTATCGGGAAAGAGCGGGCGAGCCGGATAGACCCAATGAAATCCGCAATCAAAGCCGGCGTTGTCACCATCGCCCATTCGGATGCTCCCATCGCAGCTATTGGCGATCCTATTTTCGGGGCCGAACCCTTGTTCGGCATCTGGTGTGCTGTGAACCGCAAGACACGCGAGGGAATGCTGTTGGGGCCCGAAGAGCGAATCACACCCATGGAGGGGATTCGGGCTTACACCATCAACGCGGCCTATGCCTCGTTCGAGGAGAAGATTAAGGGTTCCATCGAACCGGGGAAGCTAGCGGACTTCGTGATTCTCTCCGAGAATCCATGCGAGGTAGACCCTTGGGAAATCAGGAACATCAAGGTCGAACGCACGATCATTGGAGGGGAGACCGTATTCCATGCGGAATAGCTTTAAGGAAGGTGGCTTCTCCGGGTAAGGTCTCTGAATTTTGAGGGCTCGGACTTTATATCTTTCCCGTCTCAAAGGCCTTGATAAATGCATCCACTAATGCCTTGTCGAACTGGGTTCCGCAGGACCTTCGCAGTTCATCGAAGGCCTCCTCCTTCAGCAAAGCCTTTCGATAGGGCCTATCCGAGGTCATGGCATCAAAGGTGTCGGCTACAGCCACGATCTTCGCAATGAGGGGAATTTGGGCATCGGCAAGGCCTTCCGGGTATCCCTTTCCATCGACCTTTTCGTGATGGTACTTTAGCCCGGGGATAATCCAATGAAGCTGCTTAATATGCCCGATGATCTCGGCACCCATCAGGGTATGTTGCTTCATCTGATCGTATTCCTTCTTGTCCAATTTATCGGGCTTCCTCAAGATCATGTCCTCAACCCCTATCTTCCCGATATCGTGAAGAATGGAAGCTAACTTCAACCACCGCAGTTCGTTCGGGTCTAGGGCCAGCTGCTCTGCGATAGCCAGGGAATACTTAGTCACGCGCTTGGTATGTCCCCCGGTATAGGGATCTCTCTTTTCGATAGCATCGGCCAAGGATGAAGCCGTTTGAAAGAATAGCTCTTCGATCTCAGCCAGTAGGCGCGCATTATCTAGGGCAACGGCCACCTGATCAGCCAGAGATTGGAAAAGGGTCAAGTCCTCCTCCGAAAACGTCCCCCCATCCACCTTGTTGATGGCCTCTAGGACCCCAATGGTCTTTTCCTTCACCTTGACGGGGACGCAAATCACGTTTTTCGTGGTGAATTTGGATTTCTTATCCACCTCGCTGAAAAACCTCGGATCGCTCTGGGCATCATGGACGATGAGAGGTTCACCATGTTCAGCCACCCATCCCGCAATTCCCTCCCCCATTCTCAAGTGAAATTTCTTGACGGCTTCCTCCTTATCTCCGAGGGCGACCTCGAAGTAAAGCTGGTTCGTTTCCTCATCGATGAGCAATAAGGACCCCACCTCTGCCTCCATCAATTCCGTTGCCGCCTGCATGGCCCTTCTCCTCACCGTTCCGGGTTCCAGGGTGGAATTGAGTATTCGGCTCAATTCCGTTAGCGTTACCAATTTGTTTATGGACTTTTGGAAATCACGTATTTCCCCCTGCTTCTCCTTCAACGACCGGCCTAATCGTGAGGCTTTTCGCCTCATCTCCGATAACTTCTCCCGATAATCCCCGATGTGACCCTGAAAATTCCGACGTATCTTGGAGGCCTTCTCCCCGTTTGTCACTGTTTGAACCCCCCTTGGGCTAATCCATTCGATCGGTAAGGAAAGCCAAGGCCCCAACCAGCACTCTAATCTGGGCCTGTTACCCCTTAATTGCTTAATATGTTTGATTTCTCGATCTTTGTCAATATAAAACCTGGGATTGTAGGGGGTTTTATCCCTTGGCTCTAACGCTCCGAAGTAAGCCCTTGGGCTGCGGCCGAATGGTAGCGAATGGTTACGTCAACATGCTTGGATCAAGGGAAATGGGTATGCCTTGCTGGAAAATTGGGGAGGGCAGTGTAAGACTTGACAATTACGTAAATGTATATTATATTTACAAGGAAAGATCAAAGGAACACTGTGTGGCCTCTTGATGGAGGAATATAATGCGTAAGAGAGAGCTTGACTTCTTCAGGAAACTCCTTACTCGTCGGTTAGAGGAGTTGCTGATGGAAGCCGAGAGAGCCAAATATCAAGTGAAGGAAACCGATCAGCCGTCGTCGGATCCTATGGAGCTGGCATCCAATGAGTTTGACAGGGATTTTCTCTTGCGGTTGAGGGATCGTGAGAGGAAGTTGATGATCAAGATCAAAGCGGCCCTGGAAAGGATAGAGGATGGTACCTTCGGTACCTGTGAGGAATGTGGGGATAAAATCTCCGAAAAGCGGCTCCATGCCAGGCCTATGGCTACCCTTTGTATCGAATGTAAACACGAACAAGAGGCCTCGGAAAAGAGGATAGAATACGAGGAGTCAAGGGAACGCCCCAGGCTATGGGCCCACATGTAACGCTACCTGTCAACGTTTCTTGAATCCAGACGGAAACCGCTCTCGGGGTCATTTTTTGAGGCGTGATATTAATCGGTTTCTCCAGCGGAGCAGGCGTTCGTATTGTTCCGGGTATCTCTCCTTAAAACGATCGCCTAGTCGCTTCATAGTTTCGCTCTCCTTGGAAAGGATCAACAGACCGCATCCGATCAGTACCAATCCCTGGAGGAATGGAAGGAATAATCCCATTACTCCCAGCCCAAGGCAAAGCCAACCTACTATGAGTGTTGCCATTCGCTTCATTGTCACCCCATAGGGAGAGATCGCGCAACTGGCCAACCTCACCTTCGAGAGATCCCCCAGTGAACAATCGCTCCGCATCACTCGGCCAAATTTCCTTTCCTGCCTATGCTATCCAGGTTTGTCGATTCCAGGCCATCTCCCAGAAGAGGCGTTCCCATCGACTCGAGAAATTGAAGATCTCCTGAAGGCGATCTAATTTCTCCTTGGATGCTCCCCTTGCCAGTTCGTTGAGCAGGTCCTTAAGGGATTCCGTCAAATCCCTGAATTCCATCGAGGCGTAGGTCTCGATCCATTTGGCGTAATGGGGATGTTCGGGTATTCCCTTGGCCTTTAAACGGGTCCCAATTTCGACATATCCCCACTCACAGGGAAGAAAGGCAGCCATGAGGTCTAGGAAATCCCCCTCGTACGCAATTCTCAAAAGATAGCTTGAGTATGCCAAGCAGTAGGGGGCCGCTTCGGTCTGCTCGAGCTCTTCCGACGATATACCGAAATCGCTACAGATGGACCGATGAAGGTCCATCTCCACCTTTAATGTGAGCCCGAGGAGGTCCGAAAATCTCCCCATGGCATCGAGATTATGGCTCTTTGCCGCAGCAATGGCCAGGAATCGACAGAAGTCTTTCAGGTAGACATAATCCTGAGCGAGGTAAAATTTGAACTTTTCCTCGTCCAGGCTCCCATCCCCGATCCCCTGGACAAAGGGATGATCGAAATTGGCCTCCCAAATAGTATGGGCCTTCCTGCGCAAAGTATCCGTGAATTTCATGAAACGATATCCCCGAAATTTGCCGATTATTTCGATGATATCTTATAGAGAGCATCCCAAAACATGAGCTCATAACCCTGAAGCATTCTCGATGCCTCCTTGATGGCCTTGGGGTCGACCCCTTGAGAAATCCCGGCATTGATAACGAGCCGTGCCTTTTCCTCAAAATCAGCCACCGGAGTACTGAAGAGCTCGAAGAAAGAGAGATCCTCGGCCTTAAACCCGTATTCCTCCATCAGGGCCCTCCTCATTCTCCCACAGTTCGCCCCCCATGCTGGGAAATTGGTCAGGAATGCCCCTGCCACTTCCGCACCGCTCCCATAGAGGGAAAGCCATGCCATGTAGGCCTTGTAGGCCTGAGCCTCGGGTAATGGCTCATAGGCCTCTAGCTCCTCCCCCGGTACTCCCAATGCCGATACGAACCGGCCAAGGGCTTTAAGGGCTTCTGTCTCACCTTGGAGCACCATCCAAAAAAAATCTCGTCCAGGGGGGAGCCCATGCCTCGAAAGGAGTAGGCCGACGCTTCGCAGGTCACTCGTGATGATGTGGTGTTGTTCGCCCGCGAAATACTTCAGTTTTTCTCGCCCGATCTTCCTCCCCTCCAAATCCGCAAGATAGGGATGCCCGCGAATCTTTTCCTCCAGCAGTGCCAAAAGATCCCTTATTTCCCCTAAAAGGGAATCCACCCTTTGCATCTCTTTCCTCCTCTCAACCAATATCGGGAACGGATAGCCCTAGAGTAGCTATAAAGGTAATCCGCTCCTCACGAGAAGTCAATGAGAAACGGGTCGGAGTTACCCGATTTTTCAAGGGGCTCCCTTGTTCCTGAGCGCAGTCTGGTGGGAGCAGTTGTGTCATTACCAAACTACGAGAGAGCCGAAACAAAGGGAGAAGCGAGTGCTCAAGAAATGCAGGAAAATCCGGAGTAGTTGGAAAGGTGATTACTTATGGAAAAACCACCTCATTGCAAAGGTGAAGAATATGGAGAACACAACCATGGAGGGGACGAGAGTGGACAACGTATGGGTTAAAATGAACCCGTTTATCCAATGAATGCTTCGGTAGAGAAAGCTGATAACCCGCTCCCTGGTATTGGTTGGGACCGCTATCCTCACTGATCTACTGAGCTGTCTCTCAAATTCCTCTATTCCCATGCCGGGCTTGGCTTCAATGCTGATGTATTGCCCTTCGGTCATTTCGCTTATGTTCGTCAGATGGACCCCCATATCTGATTGGACTCCCAGCTCAGCCGTCTGGTCGCGTTCCCCCTTCTGGGGTACTTTCAGGGCGATTACGTTGATTTTCACGATATCGACGCCAAGGAGCCTGAGATCATCCTCCAAACCCCGCACCTCTTTAATGCTGTCACAGCCTCCTTCACCATCAGTGATCAGGATGATGCTCTTCTCCCCTCCTGAAAATTCCCCGGAGTCCAGAAATCGCCGCATGTCACTGGGTGTCGAGATGTCTACCAGGGCCTTTCGTAGGGAATAAGCCATGGGGGTTTTCCCCATATGGCCGGGGTTAACCTTCTTCATCGTTTCCTTGAAGGCCTCCTTGTCTAGGGTTCCTACCGGGATAATCAATTGTGAGTCCTTACATCCCCTTTCCCTGTATCGCCCGAAGACCCTCAATCCTACATTGACGTTCTCTTCATCCAAATCGTCGACATATTCCTCCAACACCTTTTTTGCGATCTCAATCTTACATCTCTGATACTGTTTGCTTCCCGGCTCTCCCAATGAGACTTGACCCCACATACTCCCTGAGGCATCAAGGATGATCAGGATGTTCTCCTTCAGGGTTTCCCCCGGCCCAGGCACTATCCCCTTCCGAGGTAAGAGCTTTTTCTCCTGTCTAATCTTCATCCTGACCTTTTTCCCGTAATCACCCCTTCCCAATAGACTGGAATGGGCCTCCTCAGAAAAAATCGGCAAAAGGGGGAGAGAAATGAGAAGGGCCAGGAAAAATGGAGACATATACCTTTCTAATCGCATCTTCACCAGCTCAAAAAACTGCTTTTCAATGAGTAACCGTGGTTTCTTTAAGCAAATTTGATGCCATTCCAACCCTCCAACGCATTGAAAGTGACTTTTTGACATTTGCATAAAAAAAGGGGGGGGACGGCGACAGTGTTTGTGTACTAAAAGACAAGATTTTGGTTGATTTGTGGGGTTTCCCGAGTAGAATGGGTGAAGCTTTGCGATTCTATACGTATTCTGACATAGGTTGTATCCCAACTGCCGGATGATCTTGCCTTAATCCCCGTCCGACATAAATAACCTCACCGAGAAATCCGTCGGAATTACCGAGAAAGATGGAGGCGAAATCACGGTCTGTGGTCCACAATGGTTGCCTGGAGACGTCCGATGACCTCCACCAATGGGCTGAGATCACGAAAGCTCTCCCCTTCGACCAATTTAATGTGGGTTGCATCGGCGGGAATCTGGTCGAAGGTTGGGTCCACAGCGATCCAATACCCTATGAAGCTCTCCGCCCAGGCATGGTAGAGAAATCCCACATCCTCCATATAGACCAACCCGGAAACGACTTTGGTCGGAATTCCAGCAGCTCGGCAGAGGGCGGTATATAAGTAGGCATGGGATTGACATTCTCCCTTCTTCGTATGGAGGGCATCCAAAGCTGAAAGTGAATCAACCAATGCATCCTCGAGGTGGCCGCTTACCCAATGGACCAGCTTCGTTAGGGCCAGGAGACTATTATTCTCCCCATCCAAGATGGCCTTCGCCCTCTGGATAATCTCCCTGTTGCGACTCTCGACCTGGAGAGATGGTAGGAGATAGCGCATATATTCCCTTTTCGAAATAGGAAGTGCCAGGGCTGGCCCTCTTTCCCGTCTTTCAAGGGAAACGATGAATTCCACAACAGGGGTATCCCCCTCCCTTTTGATGTTGGCGCGTTGCCTTCCATCAGAAATGACCAGTGTCGGTTCTTCCAGCCCTTTCAGCCGCAAACGTAGCTCTCGCAATGCCCTTGGGTTGGGGATTACGCGATCAGCCTTCACCAAGCTGTAGTCCAAGAGTATATCCTTCTTGGATAAGCTCGACTCGTAGATAAACCTTTTGGCGGAGGACTCATCCTCCTTCGCCGTGATGAGGGCCCCGACCATCTCGAACACCATTTCGCCCCGCATGTTGATCCAAACCTTGGGATTGATTCCTGAGACTTCCGTCTTTATCTCGAAAGCAGGTCCCTCAAAGAGGTCACTTCGCTTAAAAGCCAGTACTCTCTGATTGACCCCCATCACAGAAAGGCTCTGAGGACTGAAGATCTGGTATCGATACTGCCTCCCGATATCCATCCCCTTCATGGGCGGGTAGAGATATTGGGCAAGCGACGGATAGATGTGACCTTTAACGGGAATGAGGCGTTCCTCCCACTTCCCATCCCTTGCCGTCTTCAATCTCAAGCCACCATCTACGACCTCCGCCTGTACCCTCCGTATCTTTCCATCCAGGTTTTGCTCCCCATTAACCCTCAATAATTCTAAATCAGGGGTGACGTAATCGACCTCTTTCACAATGGATTCCTTTTTGATTCCCAACATTTTAAACCGAATAACGGCCTCGGAGGAGATCTTAAAGGCCCCCGGAAGATCTTTCGCCTCCTCAATCCGAAAATGGGAAAACCCGATCTTCTCCCCGTACCAAAAGAACCCCTGCCAGTGCTCCCGAAACCGTAAGTTGGAAATCACCTCCACGGGGGCGGAGGCCTTCTCAAGAGGGACAGGGTGAAAATAGAGCCCAGTACATCCAAGCAGGACCATTGTCAATATCCCTATGAGAGAACTCTGAAAAACTCGCAAAAGGAGCTTTGAGAATAAAATCATGTAGTGTTGCGGTGCTGCAGTCATGCGGGTCTGTAGCCCACGTTCTCGTTTAACGACACCTGCATTGGAGCGTACTTTAAAATGGTCGAAAAAATCTCTTGAGCAGCGAAGAGCGACTTTTCCAGAGACCTCTATGAGAAACCACTTTTTCCATGTCATCTGGTATAAACCTCGTCGCCTTTTCATGCCTTTTCTCCCCCTAAGGGACAAAAAAGGGGTGGCGTTACCGCGCCTCCCCTCATTTTCACCTCCACATTCTCAACGACAAAACCCTATCCTTTGATTACACCCCCGGGAACGAGCTTCGCCACTTTTTTGCTGATTCCCGCATGGTGAACCACATCCACTACATCGGTAACATCTTTATACGCTTCGGATATTTCCTCCGCTATGGTAGCCCTCCCCGCTGATCGAACGATTATTCCCCTGTCCTCTAATTCCCTGGTGATGGCTCTTCCCCTGGCAACTTTCTTCGCCTGGTGTCGGCTCATCACCCTGCCGGCTCCATGACAGGTGCTGCCGAAGGTATCTGTAAATGCTTTTTCCGTTCCTACCAAAACGTAGGAACATCTTCCCATATCACCGGGGATCAAAACGGGTTGACCGATCTCCCGATAAACCTCCGGTATGCCGGCATGGTTTGGCGGAAAGGCTCGGGTCGCCCCCTTTCTGTGGACACAGACCCTCCGTCTATGCCCATCGACCTCGTGCTCTTCCAGTTTGGCGATGTTGTGGCAGACGTCATAGATGAGGTCCAATTGGAGCTGCTTGGGGCCCATCCCCATCACCCGTTCAAAGGTCTCCCTGACCCAGTGGCTAATCAACTGCCGGTTGGCAAAGGCAAAATTAGCTGCACAGGCCATGCCAGCCCAGTAACGCCTGCCCTCATTGGAGGTGATCGGTGCACAACAGAGCTGTCTATCGGGTAGTTCGATTCCATACTTCGTCGCCGCCTGGAGCATCACCCTGATATAATCATCGCATACCTGGTGCCCCAACCCTCTCGACCCAGTATGAACGATAACGGTTACCCCATCCTCCTTCAGCCGGAGTGCATCGGCCAATTTTTGGTCGTATATCTCGGCTACGTAACCCACTTCCACGAAATGATTCCCCGACCCGAGAGTTCCCAATTGGGCACGTCCTCGCTCCAATGCCTTTTCCGAAACAGCACCTGGATCTGCTCCCTCTATCGCTCCCCCCTCCTCGATGTGTTCCAAATCCTCCCGTAGACCATAGCCATTCTCGATTGCCCATCGGGCTCCCTTCACGAAGACCCTTCGCGCCTCTTCTCGGTTCAACTTGAGGTCCTTCCGACGTGATCCCACCCCGGATGGAATATTCCTGAAAAGGGCCTCCACCAATTCCTTTATACTTCCCGAGATATCTTTGCGGCTCAAACCTGAGCGCATAAGCCGCACGCCTCAATTGATATCGTACCCCACTCCTCCCGGCGAGATGATTCCCTCATCCACATCGAAGGCCGCTACTCCACCAATGGGGAAACCATACCCCCAATGGATATCCGGCATGGCCAAGGAGTGCCCCACGATTCCCGGAAGCCACGCTACATTTGATACTTGGACGAGGCTTTGGTCCTTCCGGATATC
>CAYFXL010000092.1:0-11437 GCA_964346945.1 uncultured Syntrophobacterales bacterium | reverse complement strand
GTTTGAATTACGCTCAGAAACAACGGAGTCCCCTAAAAAACTCCGGAAACTCCAATCATTTATTCGTTTCAGTCCTACGGAAATCGTGATAGAATAAGGCAATGCGCGAAATGCAGGAAAAGGTGAGAGTCTTGGGGCTTTTCGGAAGTCCTAGACGGGGTGGAAATACCGACCTCCTGCTGGAAGAGATGCTCAGAGGGGCAGAGCAGGAGGGAGCGCAAATCGAGAGGATTATCATTTCCCAACTCAAGTTCTCACCCTGCATAGAATGTCACGGGTGTGACGAAACAGGGGAGTGTGTCCTCCATGACGACATGGAAAACGTCTACCCCAAGCTTTTGGAGGCGGATTGGGTTATTCTCGCTTTCCCCATTTTCTTTTATGGAGCCCCCGCATGGACAAAGGCTCTCATAGACCGCGTTCAATCCTTATGGGTGGCAAGGTATCGCTTGAAGCTGCCGCCAGAGGACAAGGAAAGGAGGAGAAAGGGATTCCTTATTGCAGTGGGAGCCACGAGGGGGGCAAGGCTCTTTGACGGTGCCATGCTCACCGTGAAATATTTTTTCGACGCCTTGGGCGTGGATTTCGCGGGACAACTGCTATTCACGGGCGTGGAAGGCAAAGGGGATATCCGAAGCCATCCTACAGCGCTCCGAGAGGCCTTTGAGGCGGGAAGAACATCGGTAAACAGCAATATGAAAGAGCGAGGGTAAAGAGGCCATCCGATGGGGTTACTCTCCTCCTGTCGAAAGGTAATCGATACGGCGGAATCACAGTAGGGTATCCGCATTATGGAGTATCTATTGGAGGTTTGAGAGATGGAATCAGGAAAAACCGATGCACTAGACGGGATTAGGGTTGCAATGGAGGCCGAGATGGATGCCCACAATTTCTATTCCAAGGCGGCCCAGAAGACGCAAAACCCCAAAGGAAGGGACATGTTTTCCCAGTTGGCCGATTTTGAAAAGAATCATTTCCATCATTTGAAGGCCCTCTATGATTCCCTCAAGGGAGAGGAAAAATGGATCGGCTACCCGGGAACCACATTCTCCGAGAGGGGAAAGAGGGTCGGCAGGGATTTGACTACAGGGGAAGACGTAGGCCCCCAGGCTGACGATCTCGATGCCCTTTCCATGGCTGTCAAAGAGGAAAGGAAAGCCCAGAGGTATTACCATGAGATGGCTAAAAAGACCACCGACACCCTTGGAAGGGATATGTTCAAGAAATTGGCCAGGGAGGAGGAGTTACACGAAAGGGTATTGAACGACCAATTCTACAGCCTGACCAACAAGGGCCTCTGGACGTGGGGAGATTGAAGCGGAGGTTGACCGGAGAACAAGATTATAAGGCATTTCTCTCCTTGAGTCCGTCTTCCAGATACTCGAGAAATTCTTCCGCCTTTTCCATAGGAGGCTTTGTTACCAAACTGATGACGATGAAGGCGGCCAAACAGACGAGCCCTCCCCACACCGCTGGCCAGTGCCCCAAAGGTTTAATGCCAGAAAATTGGAGAAAGCCCGTGACCACCCCTCCGATGATCATGCTCCACATGGCCCCTGCAGCGGTGCCCTTTTTCCAGAAAAAGGCCCCGAATATAGCCGGAACCGTCATGAGGAGCCCCGCCGATGCCGCCACGGAGAGTTTGACGATGGAGTCCAGCCTTAACGCTCCAAAAACCATGGCCACCACGGAGATCACCGGAATCACCCATTTTCCCAGTCTCAGCTCCATCTCCTCAGATGCTCGGCGGCTGAATCCCCTGTAGAGATCCCGGGCAAACATGGAAGACAGGGTGAGGAGAATGGAATCGATGGTGGAAATGGCCGCCCCGAGAATCCCCACCATTACGATAAGGGCCAGGGCAGCCGGGATGAGGGGCTGGGAGAGAAGGGTTGGGGTAGCCTGATCGGCTCCCGTAAGGCCCGGGCTCAATACCTTCGTGGAAAAACCCCACATCACGGAGACCAGGGTATAGATGAATCCGAAGATAAGGAACCCGGTTAGCATCCTCCGCATGGCACTCATTGACTTGGGGATGAAGAGCCTCTGGCTGACCTGTGGATTGGAGATGCAGAAGAAAAACCAGGGAAGCGTGAGGCCAATGTAGGCCTTCAAGGTGAAAAAGCCCGGCCCGGGTACCGTTAACCATTGGGGATAGTTCATCTCTACCTTTCCAAAAAAGGCCTCAAACCCTCCGAAATACCGATAGGTGACGAAAAGAAGGACGAGAACCGACGTCACCAACATGATTAAGGCCTGGAGGCTATCGGTCCAAGCCACAGACCTTAACCCCGCTATCCAGGCCCAGATAATAGCAAGGAGGGTTGCCAAGACGAGGCCAACCCAGAAGGGGATACCCCCTTTCGATAGCCCCTCCAAGAGGATCCCGATGCCCGTCAGTTGAACGGCGGCATAGGGAATGAGAAAGATCAAACAGACCAATGTGGTTACACCGGCAACCCATCGGCTCTGATATCGATCGCCCAAGAGCTCAGCCGGGGAGATATACCCATACCTCTTCCCCGCCAGCCAAAACCGCGGGGCGAAGAAGACCGCGAGAATTAAACCCGAAAGGTAAGTCAGCTCAAACCCCAAGGCCCCCACTCCCCCCTTATACGTGAAGTCAGCTAAACCCATCATCATAAAGGCGCTGTACGTTGTGGCGCTGTACGTGAGAGCTGCAACAAATCCCCCTATCGTACGGTTCGCCAAAAAATACTCGGTTATCCCCGCACCCATCCCTTTTCGAGACATATAGGCCATCCACGTTGCCAGGGCCACGTAGATTGCAACGACAAGGAGTATGTAAAAAGAATTCATGCCCTCTCCCCTCAATCCTTCCACTTCCACAGGAGGACAAAAATGGAGCCAATAGCCGTCAACGCAAAGAGATTCCAAAAAAGGAAGGCCCCGTAGACTCTATTCACCCCCGAAAGTACCGTATAGGGAACGGTATAGTCCAATAGGAGCAGAAAGCCGAACCAGAATATCCAGCCCCACCTCTTCCCTTTCATAGGGAAAAACCTCCTTCCTGATTTGCCCTGTTTTTAAGGGGTATCCTCCGATTTCACGGAACGTAATAATCCAGCAGGAATGGAGTCACAAAATGGAAAACATCAACCCTCCACGGAAGGGGAACAGTTGTTCCGACCACTATTTACGTCCACATAGATCTCAGGAGATCGTAAAGACCGAGGTTTATTGATTTCGGCAGGACATCTCTGTCCTTTTATTAGCAATATCTGTTACTAGAGAATCAACAGGTTAAAAAATTTCATATAAAAGCCAGGAAAATCCAGATCGTAAGAAAGAGGAAATAGCACACTATCCCCGCAAACCCAGTCTCTGCCCCACCTCCTCTAAATTCCTGATCACATCATCCCCACTGCGGCTCCATGACCGATCGATATACAAGACTTGAATCCCCAGGGCTTTGGGAACGATATAGTCGAACTCCCAGTGATCCCCCACATGCACCATCTCCTGGAAGCTGATCCCGAGGAGTTGACAAATACGTCCGTAAAATTCCCCGGTTTTTTTGACTTGCCCGAAGTCGGAGGTAGCCGAATAAATCCGCGAGAAGTATCTCCTGAGTTTTGCCACGTCAACTTCGATATCGATAAACTCCCGTGCGGCATTGGAAACGATGATGAGCCTGTAGTTGGAAAAGAGGCCTTGGAGCACCTTTGAGACCTCTGGATAAATCTTGATCTTGTGGGAGAAACGATTCAGTAATGGTTTCCAATGGCCATTGAGCTGGAAAAAATTGAACCAATATTTGATATCGTACCACTGTAAGGATTCATCACCCACCTTCCGGTATTCTTCCTCCACGATCTTCCTAGCCTCATCAAAAGGAATACGGCTCTTTTCGGCAAAGAGCTGGGGAATCCCCACACCCCATACCCATTCGCTAAATTCCAGCCCAACCAGGGTTCCATCTAGGTCAAAGGAGATGATTTTTATCCCTTCCGGAGTCATCCTTCATCCTCATTCGGGCAAATGGGGGCTCTCCCCTCGGAATCAGACCATCTCTAGTACAATATCATCGATGTTCTCCATCTTTTCCTGCGTCAAGTCAACCAGGGCAACTGTCCTAATGGGCATATAGGCATAAGACGTAAAGATGGTCAAACATCGCTTGTCAAACATAATTGGATTGGCGTTAGGCTGATGGGATCGAATGAGCACCTGTCTTTCGAATTGATCCATGATCCGGTAAAAATAATCGCGCCCATACTGAGGGCGTCCCCAAAACTCACCCAATTCATTTCCCGGCCGGTCCTGGAAGTCCCCCCAGACGATCTGATCCCATTGATCATCTCCAGGCTGGATTTCATTGATATCCTCGAGTTTTTCCACATCGGGCAAAGATCCATGGACTCCAATGACCCCGTTGGGAGTTGTAACGGCATAGGGGAGATGGGAAAGGGTCTGACCATACCGCTCCCTCTCCCCCTCGGTGAGACTGAGCCAAAAGTTGGCAGGGTAGAATTCCTTTATGATATATCCCTCATGATTTCCCATAAGGACGATGACATCCTCGGGAAACTGCAACTTCATCGAAAGCAGGTAGTGGATATTCTCCCGGGAAGCTTCCCCTCGATCGACATAGTCCCCCAAGAACACAACCTTCTGATTATCTGAGAGGTATCTCTCCAGTATCGATCTGCTGGCTTCCAAATCGCCATGGGTATCCCCTACGAAGACGGCCTTACCGGTATTTGGTAGATGGATCAACTTGGGCTCTCTCCGGAACACCTCTTCCGCCTCTTCCAATAAGGATTGTTCCTCCTTCTCCATATCCCCCGTTCCAACGCAGTCCCGTTCAACATCCGGGAACACAGCTTGGGTACCTAATGCGAGGTTATCACCTTCACGTGAAGCCTTCTGTTCCTCGGCCCATCAAATTCGCAGAAATAGATCCCTTGCCAGGTTCCCAAGAGCAACCTTCCCGACTCGATGAAGACCGTTTCAGAGAACCCGATGATGCTTGCCTTTATGTGGGCGGCGGAGTTTCCCTCGACGTGTCTGTAGTGATCATCAAAGGGAATGACCTTATTCAATTCCATTACCATATCCTGATGGACACTGGGATCGGCATTCTCGTTAATAGTGATGGCGGCAGTTGTGTGGGGAACAAAGAGATAGCAGATTCCCTCCTGAGTCTTGGATTCACGGACAACATCTTGAACCTTGCCGGTGATATCGATGAATTCGGTCTTGGCCCCGCTTTGGATCTGTACCGTTTTGATCATAGTAACGGACCCCACCTTCGTCCTCTCTCATACCATACCTAACCCTCCATATCAAGGGCCACTTTCAATAAAAACCCAAGCTGGAAAAAGTAACCGCAGACTGAGTTTCTGGGTTTTGACTCTGGGCATACTTCAGAAGTCTTCCTCTCTTGAACGCACTGATACTCAATAAAACGTAGATAGGTGGAAACCCGCAAATTCGACGACGGTCCCCCTCCTTTCGAATCGAATCATAAAACCCCTCCGCGTCCACTCTCTCAGCATAGGACAACATTTCCAAATCACTCACCCTCGTCTCACTCAACATTGATGAGGCGGTATCCCGGTCGCCAAACTGCAACCCGATATGGGACAAATCGGCGCTGGCTATCAGGCAAACCTCTCTATCAGTGGTCCGCACCGCCTCTTTTAAGCCTTCTATGAACTCCCGGATTTGGGGAATTTCCCCCGGGGAGATGGACCTCTCGATTGCCTCGTGAAATGACCGACACAATATGGGGACTATTTCTACGGGTTTGGCTGGGTAGAGATATTGGAGGAAGATCAACTGAAATTCTATGGAATGTTCCCTCTTGTGGACGAATTCATCCTCGAAGGGGTTCCAATGGCATGCCTTTGATAGTACCTCGATAAAAGCCTTGTTAGTCCTCACCGTGCCCAGCGGGGTCCTGAAATCCTTAAGGGTTAGACCGAAATAATTTTTCATGTCACGATGGGCCGTTCCCAGGATGACGAAGAGGTCGGCATTGGATCCGTCCCTCACCTCTTTGTGGGCAAAAGCATAGCACGGGCCACCCCTTTGAAAGTCGATATGTGGGGCGATGATTCCCTTCAGCTTCCCCGTTGCATTCTCCATGCGCGATTGACCGGGCCCATCGGGAAGGGAAAAATACTTCTCGATCTGTCCCCTCAATACAAGAGGATCTTGGGCGTAACTCGTCCCGGCGAAAGTCGCCTCCCTAATGGGGGACAGCCGAAAATCCTCCTTCTCCTTCTCGAGTGTATCTCTAAAGCGTTCGCTATCCAGCAGGAGCTGGGCATCCAATTCTTCGATTATCTCCTCGATCTTCTCCCTGTATATAAGCTCCCCATATTTCCTCATATATTCCGCCTGAATGTCGAGGATAGAATGTTTCCCATCGAATAGACTGACGATAAAGAACAGGGGAAGCGGCAGGAATATTGCCCTTTGACTGAACCCTTGGGGGTCCTGAATACAGATCATTTGCTGCCCTTGGATTTGAGTGGGGAAGGCGTTAACGCCCCTTAATTTGGGGTAATCCATGACGTGCTACCATCTCCTCATGAACCTTTCTTCGACTGTAAAAAAACAAAAAAACCCTTTTGGGGTCGCATGGCGGGCACATGGTAAACCCGAGGAATAGTATTATAGATGGAATGGTTGGGAGAGTCAACCGAGTGCGGCTCTGGAGTTCTCTCCACTACTGGTAGCCTTTTCGACCCCACGGGGAAACCACAGTGCCGGCATTTCTTAGTTTATTCCCTGCCAAGGGCCGGGTTTATGAGAGATCTCTCACACCGCCAGATCCAATTCGAAAAGTCCCCGTGCATTTTGGGTTGTCCAATGCGCAACCTCCTCGGGCTCCATCCCCTTCAAATCGGCAACCGCAAAAAGGGAGGTCAAAAGATCTTTAGGTTCCGATTCGACCCCACGATAGGCCTGAGGAGCATCCGTCTCAAGGAGCAATCCCTCTATGGGCATCCGCCTGATTGCTTTCCGATGCCGGGGGCTATATACGAGGGCTGGGGTTGCCGAAATCGAGTATCCCATTTCGATGATTCGATTCAGAACGCCCATGGGACCACTATACCAATGGAAGACTGCCTTCTTCAAGCCGACCTCACAGACCATGGAGAGCGCCTCCTCCCATGCCGCCCTAGCATGGATGATGACAGGCTTATCCCGATAAGCAGCAAGCTCCAGAATACTCCGAAAGATCCGAATTTGGAGCTCTTTGTCTGCCTCCACCTTGAAATCCAACCCCACCTCCCCAAAAGCTACACACCCCTCACACACCCTATCCATTTCTTCAAGGGTGGCGTGGACCTGGCCGGCCACAACTTGCCATGGGTGAAAGCCGAGGGCTGAAAAGATATAATCGGGAAAGGCTTGGGCAATCCGCAAGACTTTTTCATTGGATACAAAATCTGATCCCACCCCGATAATAGCCCTTACGCCTTCCGATCGGGCCCGTTGAATTGAACCTTCCAGGTCGCGAAGCTCGTCGATATGGACGTGGGTATCGATCAAGGAATACTGTCTTGTTTCCATGACAGCCGATTTGGGAGTGAAGAAAGTCCCCGGCATTCAGCAGAGAAACCGGGACTAACCAACCACAGGGGGTTTGGCGAAAGGACTGGATTTTGCGGAAATTACGCTGAATATCGTGGTTGGGACCTTCCGACTTAGCAAAGTGAAGGAATTCCCGTGGGGAAATCACTGCTCAAAGGCAAGCGGTATGGCCTCATCCATCTTCTGAATGAACTTGAACTCCATCTCCTTCTTGATCCTTTCGGGAATTTCCTCCAGGTCCTTCTCGTTCTTCTTGGGGAGGATGATCGTTTTTATCCCAGCCCGTCTTCCCGCCAAGACCTTCTCCTTAATGCCTCCCACAGGTAAGACCAAGCCTCTAAGGGTTATTTCCCCCGTCATGGCGATATCGCTTCGAACGGCCCTGTTGGTAAACAGGGAGGTCAATGCGATAAATATGGTTAATCCTGCAGAGGGGCCATCCTTGGGAATCCCCCCAGCGGGAACATGAATATGCAGGTCGGCTTTGTCGAAAAAATCCTCCTTAATACCCAAATCTTTGGCCTTTGATCGAACGAAGCTCAGGGCAGCCTGAGCCGATTCCTTCATCACATCTCCCAATTGTCCGGTTAGGGTCAGCCCCTTCTCTCCCTTCATCTTCGTCGCCTCGACGAAGATGATATCCCCCCCAGTGGGAGTCCAGGCAAGGCCTGTGGCCACACCGGCCTCGGAAGTCCGCTCGGCAACTTCTGGGAAGAACTTCACAGGTCCCAGGAATTTATGGAGTACATCCGAATTGATAACCGTCTTTTCCTTCTCACCCTCGGCCACTTCCTTAGCAACCCCCCTGCACACAGAGGCGATCTCCCTTTCCAGGTTCCTCACTCCCGCCTCACGGGTGTAAGAGGTGATGATCGTCGTGAGGGCATCGTCCTGAAATTCTATGTGGTCCTCCGAAAGGCCGTGCTCACCGAGCTGTTTAGGGATGAGAAACTCCTTCGCGATCATCAACTTCTCGTATTCGGTATATCCCGGCAGCTCAAGTACCTCCATCCTATCCCTTAGGGTCTGATGAATCGTTTCCAGGACATTGGCGGTCGTGATAAACATCACTTTGGAAAGATCGAACCCCACGTCGATGTAGTGGTCCGAAAAAGAAAAGTTCTGTTCGGGATCCAAAACCTCCAACAGGGCCGATGAAGGGTCACCACGGAAGTCCATTCCGATTTTGTCCACTTCGTCCAGCATAAAGACGGGATTATTGGAACCGGCTCTCTTGATCCCTTGAATAATCCTCCCGGGTAATGCCCCAACATATGTCCTTCGATGGCCCCTGATCTCCGCCTCATCCCTTACTCCCCCCAATGAGATTCGAACGAACTTACGATCCATCGCCCGGGCGATTGATTTCCCAAGGGAAGTCTTCCCAACCCCCGGAGGCCCGACGAAGCAAAGTATGGGCCCCTTCATGTCGTCCTTGAGTTTCCTCACGGCCAGGTATTCCAGGATTCGCTTCTTAACCTTCTCCAGGTTGTAATGATCCTCTTCCAATATGTTCCGAGCGTTGGAAATCTCCAAGTTATCCTTGGTGCCCTTCGACCAGGGCAGCTCAACGAGCCAGTCCAGGTAGGTTCGGGCAACCGTGTATTCGGCCGAGGCAGGTGGAATTTTCGAAAGCCGATCAAGCTCCTTTTCGGCCGCCTTTAAGGCCTCTGGTGGCATCTTGGCCTTGGCTATCCGTTCCTTCAATTCCTTAATCTCGGCGGTATGTTCATCCAGTTCGCCCAGCTCTTTCTTGATAGCCTTCATCTGCTCTCGGAGATAGTATTCCCTCTGGGTCTTGTCCATGTCCTCCTTCACTTGAGACTGTATCTTATTGCCCAATTCTAAAACTTGAACCTCCCGATTCAGGAGCAGGTGAACTTGGTTGAGCCTCTCATGGACATCGACCATCTCCAGGAGTCGCTGTTTTTCCGATGCGTTGATGTTCAGGTTCGAGGCAATGAGGTCGGTTAAAATGGCGGGGGACTTAATATTACTGACCATCGTCCCCAATTCCGAGGTGAGATAGGGCGCGTATTCAACGGCTTTCTGGAAAAGGTTCTTCAAGTTCAACATCATCGCATCGACTTCGACGCCCTTGATTAGTTCCTCTTCAACCGCCTCAATCCTCGCCTTATAATAGGGATTCTTCTGAATAAATTCATGTATTCGTATCCTTGAAATGCCTTGCACAATGACCCTTTGGCTGCCATCCAATTCCCGGATCATCCTGAGGATAAGCGCTGCAACACCGAATCCGTGGAGCTCGTCCTCCTTTGGATCCTCGACCTCCGACCGCTTTTGAGTCACGACCCCGATGATTCTATCCCTGTCCATGGCGTCATCGATCAACTTCACCGACTTCTTCCTGCCGACCATGATGGGAAGTATCAGTTCGGGGTATAGAACTGTCCCTCGCAATGGTAAAATGGGAATCTCTTGAGGAACGTGGACCCTTCCATCCTTCTCCCTGTCTCCCTTGTCAGCACCACTGGGTACGACGATCATGAAGACCTCCTTGCGTGCACCATAATGTGCACCATTACACCTACCTATAAGTTAGTCATTTATCCTTTCCCTGTCAATATCCGCCACCTGTTCATTCAACCTGGAATGGAGACCCTATTTGCCTCCCTTCACTCGGGCTCCCCGCTATAGGCCTTTCCACAAATGCTACAGACCCCTTGCTCATTGATGACGCCAATGCACGTTCCATCGCTGCACAGCCTTCTGCTTTCCCAATCAATCGATGTCTCTTCTTCACCAAGCTCCATTCCGCATCTGCAACAGTAAGAAGATTCCCTCAGATTTTTGGCACCACAGGATTCACAAAGACAGGTTGGAAACTGGTAATCGCATTTCGGGCATCGAATTCCACTTCCTCCTCCCATCACCCATTCCCCTCATCTTCAATCTCCATGGCTTTGAGAAACGTCCTCACCTCCCTCTTCTGTTGCTCAATCTCCTTCAGCAATCTCTTGAGGGAGCTATCGGGAAATAGGCGGTTTAAATCCCTCCCATTCACTCCGAAAATCTGATTCAGGTCGATATCCCCCTCATCGGGAAGTTTACCCATCTCCAAACCACCCCCTTTGCTCCGCCATCGATTCTCCGCTCAACCGATTGTTGAATGTCTTTCAGTATTTGAGGACCGCCTCCTCACTATCTTCGCAGATTTACATGGTCCCCGTGACACCTATCCCGATCCGAATCCTCGGCCCAGTATCCTGTTTGTTCCAGAGGACGAGCTTATCCATGGAGATCAGCGGATATCGATAATCTATCTCGCCAAGGAGTTGGCTGCGGATGCCCAAAACCACTCCAAGAACGGTAACCATCCTCCCCCGCCGATATATCTCGCCGTCCAAGAATCCAGCCGATGCGACCAAAAATCGTCCCTCTGACTGATCCACATCCTTGGGGGCGTTCCGCCAGCTGAGAGGCCTGTGCAAGACCTCTATAACGGTTCCCTCTTTCAAATGTCTCGAGGTCAGTATCACGCCCCCGAGCAAGACTTTCCTCCCCTTATACCTCTCAGGATGCAACCTCATTTGCCGCAAGGAAACATCGACGTGGCAGTCTCTTAAGGACCCTTCGGGAAAAGCAGTGAAACATCCAGATAGCCCTAGCAATAAGAGAAGGAAAGAACAAAGCACCCCACTTCTTCCCTTCTCCCTCACAATCACAAGGCGCTTTTCGGTGTCATTATTGCAAAGTTTTGCCCAAGGGTCAACTGCGGGCATGGTTTTGGGGGAAGTTCTTCTGTTTACGGACAATATTTGGCAAATAAATGTCACTTTTTACCTATATTTTTCCCTCGTCGGCTGCACTGGGCGACATTTCATCCGTCAATGAGCATGAATCC
>CAYFXL010000091.1:0-11631 GCA_964346945.1 uncultured Syntrophobacterales bacterium | reverse complement strand
ATCGGCTGTCCTGGGAAACCGGGACCGTGGGTTCGAATCCCACCCTCTCCGCCACGTTCCTACCTCGGGGGGAAAGAGGGGAGACGCTATACGCTCTATAAGCGGGAGCCGGGCGGGAGATATCGGGTTTATGTCCGCATTCCGTTGCCCGAATTCAGGGAGAGATGCCCGAGTTGGCTTAAGGGGCACGACTGGAAATCGTGTGTGCGCCCAAAAGGTGTACCGAGGGTTCGAATCCCTCTCTCTCCGCCATAATTCTCCCTTTGAGCAAGGCGACCCATAGAAGGAATTGGATCTCTCAATGAGTTGATAGCCGGGTCCTGTGCAACAAAGGGTTACAAACTCCGTCAGGTCCGGGAGGAAGCAGCGGTAGTAATCATTTGTGTGCCGCAGGGATGCCTGGCTATCAACTTCTTATCAACCGAAAACAAGGGGATCTCTGGAAAAGGACCTCTTCGCTGCTCAAAGTATTTTCTCGACCATAGTAAAGCTTGCTTCACTGCAAATCCAAGAGTCGCCCTTCGGGCTCAGACATCGGGTTTGCGGCCGTTTCGCATCGCTAAGAATGGTTGCCGAAAAAATCTTAATTCGCGCTCAGAGTTCCTTTTCCCGGTGTTTCAGAGATCTCACAAGTCCCGGAAGAATTCCGGAGAGGTGAATACTCCCCAGGGTAAGGGTTTGAGGGTACGCTGATGTCCTATCTGGTTTTGGCTCGGAAATGGAGACCACAGAGTTTCGAGGAGGTGATTGGACAGGGTCACATCACGCGGACACTCCAGAATGCCATCGCCAACGACCGAATTGCCCATGCCTTTTTGTTCGCCGGGGCGAGAGGAGTGGGGAAGACCTCAATGGCTCGCATCCTCGCCAAAGCCCTCAACTGCCAAGAGGGGCCCAAGCCCGTTCCCTGTAATCGGTGTGAGAACTGTAAGGAAATATCATCGGGCACTGCGATGGATGTGCTCGAGATAGACGGAGCTTCCAACAGGGGGATCAATGAAATCAGGGAACTCCGGGAAAACGTGAAGTATGCCCCGGCAAAGAGCACGTCTAAGATCTTCGTCATCGATGAAGTCCATATGTTGACCCCCGAGGCATTCAATGCCCTCCTTAAGACCCTGGAGGAACCCCCGCCCCGCGTTATTTTCATCCTCGCCACCACGGAGCCCCATAAAATTCCGCTGACTATCCTCTCCCGCTGTCAAAGGTTCGACTTCAAGAGGATCCCGATAAAGCAAATTTTTGAACGGTTAAAAGAGATAGTCTCCCAGGAAGGGGTGGAGGTGAGCGATAAGGGGCTCCTGCTCATGGCAAGGGAATCGAAGGGGAGTCTGAGGGACGCCCAAAGCCTTTTGGATCAGACCATCTCCTTCGCCGGAAAGGAAATTAAGGATGAGGACGTGAAGGAGGTCTTGGGCGTTATAGACAGCGCCATATTGTTCGAAATTTCCGGTGCCATTGCCAGAGGTGATACCCGAAAATGTCTCGATATCGTCGATAACATCTATACCTTTGGGCACGACATTCGCCGGTTTTGCCGGGAACTTCTGGAACATCTCAGAAACCTCATGGTGGTTAAAATCGGGGGAGACCCAGAGCAGTTGACGGACTTGCAGGGAGAGGAGATCGATGAGTTGGTTGCCCAGTCGGAGGAGTTCTCCCGGGAGCAAATCCATCGGTTGTTCACCATTCTCCTCAAATCGGAAGAGGAGATCTCCAGGTCCCCCTTTCCAAAGGTGATCATGGAGTTAGCCCTTGTCAAAATGGCTGCCCTCCGGCCATTGGTCCCATTGGATGAAATCATGGACAGGCTCGATAAGTTGGAGTCGAGCCTGAGAGGTTCATCGTCAGATATGACAATAGGTGAGATGGGGGGGAAGGAGGGCATGGATTCCCAAGCTGACGTTTTGCCTGCTTCTGTGACAAAGGAGGAGGAGGAGGAGGAGGAGATCCATCTGGACCCCGCCAAGGAAGTGGCAAGAAAAGATCCTGGGAAGGCCGATTTAGAGGCGAATTGGGCCAAGTTGATCGATTATATCAGGGCACAGAACCCCATTTTGGGGTCATTCGTCAGGTATGGGCAGCTTCTCCGTTTGGACGATGAGGAGATCGAAATCGGATTCGAGAAAGGCTCTTTCTACCTAGAGAAGATGTCGGAAGAGGGCAATAGAAAACAGTGTGAGGAGGTCTGTCGTAATTTTTTCGGGAAAGAGTTGAAGCTAGTCTTTAAAGATGTTACGGGTGAGACAAGGAGTGCCGGGGCTGACAAGGGAAAAATTGAGGAGCCGACCGATAGAGAGAGACACCTCAAAAAAGAGGCTATGGAGAATCCCGTTATTCAGGAGGCGGTTAAGATCTTTGACGGAACCATCGAGAAAATCAAGACGGGGACGGGGTTTAAGCCCTAGTTCCCCGCTAGGAATGGAGGGAAAGTGTATGACAAAAGGCCTTGGAGGAATGCTGAAACAGGCACAGAAGATTCAGGCCCAATTGGCTAAAATGCAAGAGGAAATGGCAGAGAAGACCGTCGAGGCCTCTTCTGGGGGAGGGATGGTGAGCGTGGTCGTGAACGGGAAACAGGAGGTGATCTCCGTAAAGATCGAACGGGAGGTGGTCAATCCCGACGATATCGACATGCTTCAGGACTTAATCCTGGCAGCCGTGAATGAGGGAATCAGAAAATCTCAGGAGATGGTCAGCGAGGAGATGAAAAGGCTCACGGGGGGCCTGAGTATTCCAGGGTTATTCTGAGGTTTCTTGAGAAAGGAGAGAGGATCGGGGGAGATGTCAATCCACGCCGAGCCCATTGAGCGACTGATCAACGAACTGACCAAACTTCCCGGAATCGGGCGAAAAACCGCAGCTCGGTTGGCCTATCATATTCTTCGCATCCCCAGAAAGGACGCCCAGGAACTGGCTCGGGGGATCATCGACGTGAAGGAGAAGATTCAGCTGTGCTCGGTGTGCTTTGATCTGACGGACAGAGACCCATGCCGGATCTGTAGCGATTCCAGGAGAAACGATGAGGTCATCTGCGTAGTTGAGGAGCCCAATGACTTGATGGCCATCGAAGGGACGGGTGATTTTCATGGCAAATACCACGTCCTTCATGGCGCCCTATCTCCCCTGGAAGGAATCGGTCCAGAGGATATCAAGGCCAAAGAACTCTTGAAGAGGCTGGAGGCTGGCGAGGTGAAAGAGGTAATCATGGCCACCAATCCTAATGTAGAGGGAGGGGCGACGGCCCTGTACTTGACTGAATTGATTAAGCCCCTTGGGGTAAAGGTTACCCGAATCGCTTATGGTATCCCCATGGGGGGGGATATCGAATATACAGACGGGGAAACCTTGGCCAAGGCCTTGGAGGGACGGCGGGAGATTTGAGCATGCCGGGGGTTTTTGCTATAATTTTATGATGGGGTCGATAAAAAAATTGGACTTTTTTTTAAAAAAAATTTATACTGCCTTGTTCTTTTTTTAACAAGCAAGGAGTGAAGATGATCGAGATCAGATTTCACGGTCGTGGAGGGCAGGGCGCGGTAACCTCGGCGGAGCTCCTCGCCCATGCAGCCATTAACGAGGGTCGATATGCTCAGGCATTTCCGAGTTTTGGGCCTGAACGGAGGGGGGCTCCCGTTGTTGCTTTTTGCCGGATCTCGGACGATCCCATCCGTATCAGGGCTAACATCTATGAGCCTGATCTCGTGGTAGTCCTTGATTACTCGATTTTGCGGATCGTGGATGTCACCGCTGGTTTGAAGCAACCCCATGGGATACTGGTTACCGATTCTAAGTTTCCGGGAGAAAAGGTGAAGGTGGATCTGAACATCAAGGGGAAATTGGCCGCTGTGGATGCTACGAGGATCGCTATGGAGGTACTCGGGTTAGCCATTACCAATACCACCATGCTGGGTTCACTTGTAAAGGCGTCGAATGTAATCCAGAAGGACTCCCTCATCGAGCCCCTGAAGGAACGTTTCGGCCGCATTGCGGAGAAGAATATCGCCGCGTATGAAAGGGCATATGAAGAGACCCTGGTATTGGATGGGTAGACTCCAATCCGCTTGATAGAGGAGATGAGAAACGGTGAAAAAGGAGCTGGAATACAAGTGGACCGATTTTGAACGTGGTTACGTGATCCCGGAACCGGGTAGTTCTCGGGATTATCACACGGGGGACTGGAGGTCTCAGCGACCCATCTTCGACAATGAGAGGTGTATCAAGTGCGGGGTATGCTGGATATTCTGCCCCGACTGCGCCATTCGATTCAATTCGGAAGGATATGCGGAGGCAGACCTCGATTACTGCAAGGGCTGTGGGATTTGTGCGAGGGAATGCTTACCCGGTGCCATTAGTATGCAAGATGAGGAGGAGTAGGGATGGGAAAGAGAGTGGGTTTGGAGGTTTCCTTTGCTGCCAGCGAGGCGGTGAAGCTGGCCAACGTAGACGTGATTTCAGCCTACCCCATCACCCCTCAGACCCATATCGTTGAACGTCTGTCCGAATACGTGGCCAACGGGGAGCTGGATGCTGAGTTTGTACCCGTTGAATCGGAGCATTCGGCCATGAGCGTCTGCGTCGGCAGTGAGGCTGCGGGTGCGCGGAGTTTTACCTGCACGAGTTCTCAGGGATTGATCCTCATGAGCGAGATCGTCTTTTGCACTGCACCGATGAGGCTTCCCGTGGTCATGTTGCTTGCCAACCGCTCCCTATCGAACCCCATCAGCATCTGGAACGACCATAGCGATGTCATGTCCATCCGGGATTGCGGGTGGATTCAGTATTTCGCCGAGAATGGGCAGGACGTCTTCGATCACACTCTCATCAGCTTCCGGGTAGGGGAGGACAGAGATGTCATGCTTCCGGTGATTGTCAATATGGACGGGTTTAGCCTGAGCCATGTGATTGAACCGGTGGAATTGCTGGACCAAGAGACCGTGAATACGTTCTTACCCCCCTATAAACCTTCGGTCGTTTTGGATCCCGCTCAACCCGTAACCATGGGAGCTATCGTTCTCCCAACCTGCTATACGGAGACGAAGAAGGCCCAGGACGAGGCACTGAAAGCCTCCATGCCCACGATCCTGAAGGTGTGGCAGGAGTGGGGGGATTTGACGGGGCGTTACTACCATCCCATCGAGGAATATCGGACCGAGGATGCGGAGGTATTGCTGGTGACCATGGGGGGAATCGGTGAGACGGCCATGTGGGCCGTTGATCAGATGCGAGAGAAGGGGCGTCCCGTTGGGCTCCTCAAGATTCGACTGTGGAGGCCTTTTCCCTTTAAGGAATTTCGCAAGGCGGCGTCGAAAGCGAGGGTTCTGGCGGTTGTGGATCGAGCCCTCTCTTATGGAGGACCCGGTGGTCCCGTGGCCGGTGAGCTGAGGTCTGCGCTTTATAACGAGCCGAAGCGACCCCTGGTGGTGAATTATATCGCCGGGCTTGCAAGTCGAGATGTTGCGCCGTTCGATTTCATGGCCATGGTGGATAAGGCCGAAGAGGCCTCCAAAAAGGGAATGGAGCCAGAATATGAGGTCTATGGGGTGAGGGAATAATGGAAAAGATGAATGTCTACGCGGCGAAGTTAGTGCCCAAGAATGAGAATTTCGGTCAGGGTCACCGGGCATGCCAGGGATGTGCCGAGGCCCTGGCGGTAAGGCAGATCGGGAAGGCTTTGGGGAAGAACGTAGTCACCGTCAGTGCCACGGGCTGTATGGAGGTGGTGTCATCGCCTTTTCCCTATACCTCCTGGAATGTGCCCTGGATACACGTGGCCTTTGAAAACGCGGCCGCAGTAGCATCCGGAGTTGAGGCAGGCTTCAAGGCGATGATGAGAAAGGGAAAGATGGCGCAGAGGAAGATATTCGTCCTGGCCCTGGCAGGGGATGGGGGAACCAGCGATATTGGGGTGCAAGCCCTTTCGGGGGCCATGGAGAGGGGTCATGACTTCCTGTATATCTGTACGGACAACGAGGCATACATGAACACGGGAATCCAGCGCTCATCGGCTACTCCATTTGGGGCATCGACGACGACCTCGCCCGCGGGGAAGGTGAAGTTCGGGCAGGCTACGTGGAAGAAGAATATGGCCGCCATCGCAGCGGCCCACGATATTCCCTATGTGGCCACGGCATGCCCCAGCTATCCCTTCGATTTGATGGAGAAGGTGAAAAAGGGAGCCCGAACCCCTGGATCAGCCTATATTCATGTCTTGGCGGTATGCCCGACGGGTTGGAGATCAGCGTCGGACCTCAGCATCCGATTGGGGAGGCTGGCGGTGGAGACGGGAATTTTTCCCCTCTATGAGGTCACAGACGGGAACTACAGGATCACTATCGATCCGCCCAAGCTTCGACCGGTGGAGGAGTACTTCCGCCTCCAGGGGAGGTTCCGACACCTGACAAAGGATATGATTCAGACAATCCAGGAGAGGGTTACGCGGGAATATGAGAAACTCAGGCAGAGGGCGAGCATGAGTGGGGGAGCATAATGGAACTGAAGGAAGTAGACAAAGTCCTGAAACAGTACGGGTATGAGGAATCGGCCATTTTGCCCATTCTCCAGGACATCCAGGACAGGGATCACTACCTGGCAAAGGAAGTCCTGGAACACATCGCCAAGAATTTAGAGATTCCCGTTACCCGGGTCTACCGTTTGGCCACCTTTTATCGGGCATTTAGCCTTACGCCCCGGGGCCGTTATCTGATCAGTTGTTGCATGGGGACAGCATGTCACGTTCGCGGGGCTCCAAGGATTCTGGATAAGCTTGTGACGGATTTGGGCATCGAGTCCGGGGGGACGACCGAAGACTTGATGTTCAGCCTCGAGACGGTCAATTGCCTCGGTGCCTGTGCCACTGGTCCGCTGGTTGTCATTGATGGGCATTACCATGGCCACATGAGTACAATGAAAGTAGAGTCCGTTTTGAAGGAGTATAACAAACCGCCGGAAGGTAAGAGAGATGAGGGAAAGACTGAGAAATCCAGGGGATCTGGAAAAGCTAAGGCAGGCGCTTCAAGGAGAAAGAGATCCCAATAAACGCCGCATTACCATCTGTGCCGGAACGGGTTGCGGTGCCTATGGCTGTGGGGAAATCGTCTCCGCCTTACAAGAGGAGCTGAAGCGGAGGAAGCTTCAGAGGGATGTGGAGATTAAGGTTACTGGGTGTCACGGGTTCTGTGAGAGGGGTCCCCTCTTGGTGATCAATCCCCAGAAGCTCTTCTACCAAAAGGTCCAGGTGGATGATGTGCCGGAGATTCTATCGGAAACCATCGAGAACGGCAATGTCCTTGATCGACTCCTCTACGTCAACCCTGTCACGGATGAGAAAATCGTCCATGAGGATGAGGTTCCCTTTTATAGACTCCAAGAGAGAATCATCTTCGGGAATAACGGCAGTATCGACCCGAGATCCATCGAAGACTACATCGCAATAGGGGGATACAGGGCGCTGGTCAAGGCCCTCTTCGATATGTCCCCGGAGGAGATCATCGAGTCGGTGAAAAGGTCTGGTCTCCGAGGGCGTGGAGGTGGTGGATTCCCCACGGGCCTCAAATGGGAGAGTTGCCGGAAGGCGCCTGGAGAACCCAAGTACGTGATCTGCAACGCTGATGAGGGGGACCCGGGGGCCTACATGGATAGGAGTCTCCTTGAAGGGAATCCCCATAGCGTATTGGAGGGGATGATTATCGGGGCCTACGCCATAGGATCTAACCAGGGATATGTATACGTGAGGAAGGAGTATCCCCTGGCCGTCCAGAACCTAAAGATCGCCTTACAGCAGGCCGGGGAATACGGGTTGCTCGGGGAGGATATCCTCGGTTCGGGCTTCCATTTTTCGGTGAAAATCAACAGGGGAGGGGGTGCCTTTGTCTGCGGGGAATCCACCGCTTTGATGGCCTCCCTGGAGGGACAACCGGGAGAACCAAGGGCAAAACATATCCACACGGTGATGAGTGGTCTCTATGAGAAACCGACCAATTTGAATAACGTGGAAACCTGGGCCAACGTTCCCGTCATCATCGATAAAGGGGACCAGTGGTTTGCCCAGATCGGAACGGAAGGGAGCAAGGGGACCAAGATCTTCTCCCTGGTGGGGAAGGTAAACAATACGGGGTTGGTGGAGGTGCCCATGGGGATTACCCTGAGGGAGATCGTATACGACATTGGAGGGGGAATCCCCGGTGGGAAGAAATTCAAAGCGGTTCAGACGGGAGGTCCTTCCGGTGGGTGTATTCCGGAGTCATTATTAGACCTCCCCGTGGATTTCGATAGGTTGACCGAGGTGGGGTCCATGATGGGTTCAGGGGGGATGATCGTCATGGACGAGAACACCTGCATGGTGGATGTGGCTAAGTATTTCATCAACTTCCTCAGGGATGAATCCTGTGGGAAGTGCACCTCCTGTCGTGAAGGTACCCAACGGATGTACGAGGTGCTGAATGACATCACGGAAGGGAAGGGGAAGAGCGGGGACGTTGAGCTCTTGGAGGAACTGGGATGGGTCGTTGCCGAGGCCTCCCTCTGTGCCCTTGGAGGAACGGCGCCGAACCCCGTTCTGAGCACGATCCAGTACTTCAGGGATGAATACGAAGCCCATATCGAGGAGAAACGCTGCCCAGCCGGGGTGTGTAAGGGGTTGATTCAGTATACTATAGAGCCCGAAGTGTGTACGGCCTGCGGGCGTTGTCGGAAGGCCTGCCCGAGCGGCGCCGTTTCGGGGGCAAAGAAGGTTCCACATGCGATAGCGCAGGAGAAGTGCACCAAATGCGGCATGTGTTTCGAGGTGTGTAAGTTCGATGCGGTGAAGGTCCAATAATATTCGGTTGAAAAAGGGAGAGGGACGAAGACGATGGTTGAATTTACGGTTGACGGGGTCACTCTTGAAGCGGAAGAGGGCAGTAACGTACTGCCCGTTGCACTGGAAAATGGTTTCGAGATTCCACACTTGTGCTTTCACGATGAGGTTTCACCCTATGGGGCCTGCCGGCTTTGTCTGATAGAGGTGGAGCGCGGGGGCAGAAGGAGAATGACGGCTTCCTGCACGTATCCCGTCGAGGAGGGGATCCGGGTCTTCACCGATACCGAAAAGGTCCAGAGGGCAAGGAGGATGATCATGGAGCTCCTCCTGGCCAGGTGCCCTGACAGGGAAATTCTCCAAGAATTGGCATCTCAGATGGGGATCAAGAAGCCCAGGTTCGAGTTGAGCCAGGAGCAGTGTATCCTCTGCGGGCTGTGTGAAAGGGTATGCCGAGAGGTGGTTGGCGCCAATGCCATCAGTTTCTTCAGTCGCGGGCACAAGAGGGAGATGGGCCCTCCTTTCAGGGATCCCAAGGCTTGCATAGCTTGCGGAGCCTGTGTCTATGTTTGCCCCGTCGACTGTATCAAGATGGAGGAGACGGAGGAGGAGCGGACCATCGTGAGGTGGGAGAGAACCCTGCCTATGAAGAAGTGTAAAACGTGTGGTCAGAGTTTCGCCCCATGGTTCCAGCTAGAGTACATCAAGGAAAAGGTTCAACTTCCGAAGGATTTCTTCGATGTCTGCCCGGACTGCAGGGATTAAGGAAGTTCCCCTCGGAATGACCCCGTGGGGTCTGAGAAGGGGGGAAGAGGAGGTAATGGATATGGCGTTCATGAGATGGGATCCTCTGAAGGACTTGATGGAAATCCAGGAGAGGATGAATAGGCTCTGCGACGTGACCTTCGGTCGGACGCGAAGGGAAGACGTGCTCCCGCGGAGCACGTGGACTCCCTCAGTGGACATCTACGAGACCAGTGATGAGATTGTCATCCACGCCGAGCTCCCTGAGATCGATGTGGACGACCTATCCGTGGACGTGGATGACGGTATTCTGACCATCAAGGGGGAGAGGTCCCTGAGCAGAGAGGCCAGACTGGAACAGTACCGTCTTGTCGAAAGGCCTTATGGTCCCTTCAGCCGGTCCTTCACCCTTCCCGATTCCGTTGATCCCGGAGGAATAAAGGGGGGCTACAAAGATGGGATACTGACGTTGAAGTTGCCAAAAAAGGAGGGACCAAAACGGATCGCCATTGAGGAGTGATAGGGAGGAAATTTCCTCCCCCTTTTTTTGAGATTTTTTGCCAGCTGTTCGAGAACCGTGAAGGGCATGGTCGTGGTATCGATGGAAAATGTCATTGCTCCTCTCTTTCATCTTGATTTTCCCCCATTTTCCCTTTGAACTCTTTCACGCATTGCCTGCTGCAAAAGTAGTATTCCCGTCCATCAATTCGGGCGCAAATGGCGGAGTTTTTGGGGATATAGGTTTGACAATGAGGGTCCTTCACCATCTCGCTTTCCAATTCCCATTTCTCACCGGGGTCCATCTGCCTCGCCTTCGAGGGAGATATCCATCCCTTGACCAGGTAGTAGAGGAGAATCAGTAAGCCCAAAAAAATGAGTAATCTCATTCCGTTTAGCCCTTGCGGGAAAAAGATGGGGGGCGTTTATAGTTTTTCGATCCCCTGTCCATTCCCCAGGTCGGCTACCAATTGGGCAATGGATTTTTTCAGAAGGGGATGGATATAGTTCCCCGCAATCTCACGTAAGGGAATCAGGACGAATGCACGATTTTGCACCTCGGGATGGGGTATCGTCAATCCCTCACAGTGGATCACATCGTCATTGAAGAAGAGGATATCCAGATCGATAGTGCGAGGGCCCCATGTGTGGATCCTTTCGCGTCCCATGGATAGTTCGATATTCTCCAGTGCTTTGAGGAGTTGATAAACAGTGAAGCTCGTTTCGATCTCTATTACGCAATTGACAAACCAATCCTGGTGGGTGTAGCCGATGGGTTCTGTCTTATAGAGGGGGGATTGGGCGATGAGGCGGTTCTGCTTACGTTGGCTTATTTCGCTGATTGCCTGCCGGCAGTTTTTGATCTTGTCCCCGACATTGGAGCCAATTCCGATAAAAGCGATATTTTCCATGATGAAGGCGTGTATGCGTGTAAGGTTAAGTGCGCAGACAATGAGAGGAGTAGAAGAATGAGACTATCCGGAGGCGTTGTCTATCGGACCATTATGAATCGTCTAATCATTACTTTTGATCTTTTCCTCGTCATTTTCAGGTGTTACATCTATCTCGTCGGGCCCCTTGGTTGCCTTTCTGAAGTTCCGTATTCCCTTTCCAATTCCCTCTCCAATCTGTGGCAGCTTACCGGCCCCGAATATGACGAGGACGATGACCAAGATAACAAGCAATTCAGGCATTCCTATGCCAAACATATATTCCCCCTCTTTCCTTAGAAACCTACATGATAAACCTTCATGGTAGTTCTCGCGGATGGGAGTTCTTAGAGTCATTTTGGCGGAAGTGCATGGGAATCGAACCCACCGCGGACGTTGTTAGCGCCCGCCACTGGATTTGAAGTCCAGGAGGCCCACCAGGACCAATCCACTTCCGAAATCAACAATAACCAAATTCCAGTGCGAAGTCAATACCTTTTATGACCCCCGTAAATCCTCCAAAATGGTGGATTTTGGAGGTCTAACCAAACTCTAACCAAACTCTAACCACAAATCCAGTTCGTGGTCCTATTTTGGCATGTTTTTCACGAGGGAATCCAGGGCTTCTTTCGTGGCATCCACTGAAAGATGAGCATACCGATG
>CAYFXL010000090.1:0-11831 GCA_964346945.1 uncultured Syntrophobacterales bacterium | reverse complement strand
GCCAAGTCAAGGGGATGCTTCTCGGGAGCGTTTCCAGTAAGGTCTGTCATGTGGCTGACTGCACCTGTATGACGGTCAAGTAAGAGGCTTGATTGCCCTCGAGCCGGTTGTCAGTTATTGCCACTGAAGCTCTTATTCCCAGGAATCCCAATTCTGCACGAGAGAAGGGAGATGGTGCTAACTGCCACTGGAGGCAGAGAGGGGGGAAACTATGACAAAAATGAAAGCAATTGTAGCCCTTTTGGCCGTCATTGCTCTTCTGATCCCGCACTATGCGGCGGAGGTGCTGGCAGAGACAGAATTAGAACGCCTCATTGCTGACTTAAAGGATCCATCATGGCAGGTCCGATGGTATTCGGCAGAGGCGCTGGGGGAGGCAAAGGACCCCCGTGCAGTAGAACCCCTAATCGCTGCCCTGAAGGATAAGAATGTGTATGTCCAAGTAATGGCGGCATGGGCTCTGCGGAAAATAAAGGATCCCCGGGCGGTGAAGCCCCTGATCGATGCCCTGGGGGACGAGATTAAAGATGTCAGGAAGGAAGCAGCGTTGGCACTTAAGGAGATAACGGGAAAGGACTTTGGCGAAGACGCCGCCCAGTGGCAGAAGTGGTGGGAAGGGAAAAAGTAGACAGAGGTTCTCCGCTAACTGATTGCCATTCTGGTTACCATCCCATCAATCCATGAGCATGCCTCCGTTGACATCCAGTATCGCCCCGGTAATGTGCTTTGCCCCATCGGAAAGCAAGAAGATTGCGGCTTCCGCGATGTCTCCCGTATCGGCAAACCTCTTGAGCGGACACTTTTCTCTTAAGTCCTCTTGCGCCTGAGGTGAAAATAGCTGGCTCATGGCCGTATCTACAGGCCCGGGTGCGATGCCATTTACCGTTACCCCGAAGGGGGCTAATTCCCTCGCGAAAGTTTTTGTGAGACAGATGACCCCGGCTTTGGAGGCTGAGTAATGGGCTCCCGCTGCAATTCCACCGACCTTTCCGGCTAGTGATGCCATATTGAGGATTTTCCCCTGCCTTCGTTTTTTCATGAGAGGGGTAACGGCCTGGGAACAGAAGAAAACACCACGCAGGTTTACATCGAGAACCTCATCCCACTCTTCCTCCGAAATATCCTCGACCTTAGTTGGATACATAATCCCCGCGTTATTGACCAGAATATCAATGTGCCCAAAATCCCTGATGGTGAATTCCACGAGGTTGGAGATTTCGTCCTTTTTCTTAACATCGGTCTGAATGGAGGATACTTTTGTCTTGAAAGATCTTTCTATCTCCTTGGCCGTTTCCCGTGCAGTGTCCGGGTCTATATCGCTTATCATAATAGAAGCTCCCTCCTCGGCTAACCGTTGCGCGATCTCCCTCCCAATTCCCCGACCGCTCCCAGTGATAATTGCCACCCTGTCTTTGAATCTCATCCTTCTCACCTCCCCAAAGATCGTCTTTCTCCGTACTGGCCAACAGCCAATTCTCTTCTAAAGCAAACCGAGTCTTTGGATGTTCAGTTCCGCAATCTTCTGCACTTTGGCCACCTCTTTCCTCCCTTCCTCGCTCTGAAAGAGATGTTTAAAGCGCCCCTGGGCCATCAAGTATTCATTCACCGGCGCCTTCTTCTCTATCTTGTGGACAGAGGTGACCTCACCTGCCTCCATTTCAAAGAGCGGGGCCAAGCCCGTATTTACAGCCAATCGACCAATCTCGACGGTCTTTTCCGGGGGGAAGCCCCACCCGGTGCAGCAGGGCGTGTGGACTTGAATATAGGAGGGTCCGGCCATGGTCAGCCCTTTTTTGACCTTGTCGTACAGGTCTTTCGGATAAGAAACGGAGGCAGTGGCCACATAGTCGATGTCGTGGGCCATGGCAATAGCGGGCATGTTCTTCTTAGGCCTGTCCTTGCCCCATGACCGGCGGCCAAATGGCTGGGTCGTTGTACTGGCAAGAAGTGGCGTGGAGCTACAGCGTTGAATGCCCGTGTTCATATAGGCCTCATTGTCGTAACAGATGTAAGGGACCGGATGACCTCGCTCAAACATCCCCGAAAGGCCGCCCATGCCGATATCGAAGGTCGCCCCGTCTCCCCCGATGACCACCACCCTGATATCCGATCGGCCCTTATACCTGAGGGCCGCCTCGATACCAGAGGCCACAGCGGCCCCGTTCTCGAAGAGGGGATGAATCCAGGGAACCCGCCAGGGGGAAAACATATAAGGCGAAGTAAAGGTCTCCAGGCACCCCGTTGGGGAGACGATGATGACATTGGTGCCTGTGGCCTTCAAAATCCACCGTGTCGCAATCGCCTCACCGCAGCCTGGGCAGGCGCGGTGGCCGGGGGCAAAGAGTTCCTGTTCTTCTGTGTTAGGTATCATGCCTTTCTCCTACAGAATTGAACGATTCAAATCAACCCAATGGCTGCCTCTTGGGATTCGACGGGATTCCGTGGTTTCCATGGTCTCTGCCGTAATCTTTCGGATGGTCTCCGTTGTGATCTCCCTTCCGCCGAGGCCGGTGACGAAGCTCAGGATGTGAGGCTTTTCCAGATTGCACAGGGCGGCCTTCACGTCCAGAGAGAGAGGTCCTTCGCTTCCCATGGAGAAAGCTCGATCGAGGACGGCGACGGCCGCCGCGTTCTGGCAGGATTCCAGAATAGCCTCACCCGGGAAAGGGCGATAGCAGCAGACCTTGATCAACCCGACGGACATTCCCTCTGCTCTCATGGCATCAACGGCCTCCTTCATCGTCCCTACCAGCGATCCCATGCCTACCAGGATGACCTCTGCTTTTTCGGTCCTATAGGTCTCAATGAGCTCCGCGCCGGCGTGCCCGGTGATCCCACGGAAATCCGCAGAGATGTCCCCAATTTTCCCTTTGGCCCTGTCCATAGCCGCTTGAATCATATATTTCAATTCCATCATAACGTTGTCTTCAGCATAGGAACCGAAGGTGAGGGGGTGTTCCGGATCCAGGTAGTGAAGCGGGCGATAGGGCGGGAGGAAGGCATCAATGGCCTTTTGGTCAATCAATTCCACCGGCTCGTAGGAATGGGTGAGAACCCATCCATCCATACAGATCATCACGGGGAGCAGAATGTCGGGATCTTCCGCAATCCGAAAGGCCTGGATGTGCATGTCGTAGGCCTCTTGGGCGCTTTCCACGTAGAATTGGATCAAACCCGAGTCCCTCAGGGAAAGGGTATCCTGATGGTCCACCTGAATGCTAATGGGAGCGGAGATAGCCCGATTTGCTCCAGTTAAAACCATGGGAAGGCGCGTCCCCGCTGCATTATAGATGACCTCGGTCATGAGGAGTAAACCCTGGGAAGATGAGGCCGTGTAGCTTCGAACTCCCGCTGCACTGGCCCCGTAAACGATGGAGGCCGCTGAGAATTCCGAGTCGGAGAGCACGTATTGGGAGTTCAATTCGCCATCTGCCACCATCTTTGCCAGGGCTTCCACAATGTGGGTTTGGGGGCTAATCGGGTAAGCCGAAATGACACCTGGCTTACAGGCTTTGACCGCTAGAGCGACAGCCATTGATCCCTCAAGGATCTCCATCTTTTTCATGACTATACTCTCCCGACTTTTGTACGAAGTAGTTCGGAACTACTCCTTAAATGAGGAATCTTATTTTTCATGAGCGAAGGGCCAACGGTGTTCTCAGGAAGCTGAGGAAACTTCAGGCACATGGTTATTTTTCCTCTCGAACCATCTCGATGAAATGGGAAGGACATTCATGGGCGCAAAGGCCACAGCCCTTGCAAAACTCGTAATCGATCTCAAACGTCTCGTATTGATTCTTCCTGAAAACGCTGCTATCAGGACAAAAGCTGTAGCAGTTCTCGCAGAGGCTGCAGATGCCGCATCCAAAACAGCGCTCGGCCTCCTGAAGGGCTTTCTTCTCAGGAAATCCCACGTTGACCTCATCAAATGCCCCAATCCTCGCTGCCCCATTGGGGATTTGTGGCATACGTTCCCGTGGCCTGAGCTCAAAATAGCAATGGTTCAGGTCCTCATAGGAGACGACCCGGTTGCTACGATGCATTGCTTGAGGGGGATTAATCCATTGTGCCATGGATAGGCTTCCCCGGTTTCCCAAAAAAATTGGTTCGGCCTGGTCTTTATCCCACCCCCGGACAAAGGCATCAATGGCCAAAGCCGCCTTTTTGCCCGAGCCAATGGCATGAGATACCGTGCGGGGCCCGGCCGTTAGATCACCCCCCGCAAATATCCCTGGAGTCCCAGTGGCTCCCCATTCATCCACGGTGACCCCTGATGCCTCGGCCCATTCCAAGATCTGAGGGAGGTCGTCTGGGTCACTGGTTTCCCCAATGGCAACAACGATGGTATCTGATTCAATAAAGAAGTTAGATCCCCTTACGGGAAACGGAGTTCTTCTTCCATCAGGACCGCGTTTTCCCATACGGTTCCTCACGCACTCCATTCGAAGTGCCTGACCCCTCGGTCTTGTGATGGCAATAGGGGATGTGAGAAACTCGATGCGGGAACCCTCCTTTAGCGCCTCCTCAACTTCGTCCGACACAGCGGGCATCTCCCCGCGGGTTCTCCGATAGACAAGGGTGGGCTTTGAGCCCAACCTGAGAACAGTTCGGGCAACGTCAATGGCGGTATTCCCCCCGCCAATAACCGCAACCCGTGTTCCGAGATGGGGAGGATTGCCCTCTCTAACCCCCCTCAGCAGATCGAGGCCCGACAGGACCCCTGAGAAATCCTCCCCGACAATACCGAGGTTCCGGTTCCTTTGAGCTCCCAAGGCCAGGAATATGGCTTTGAACTCCTTGAGGCTTTCGGTGACGAAATCCTTATCCAGAGAAGATCGGACCTTGATCTCGATCCCCATGCGGCGGAGTCTTTCAATTTCCCCATCCAAAATCCTCCGTGGGAGCCGATAGTCGGGGATGCCCCATCTCAACATTCCACCGGCCAGGGGCGAGCGTTCGAAGACCTTGACGCCATACCCCAGCCGCCTCAAGTGGTAAGCACATGACAGTCCAGCCGGCCCAGAGCCGACGACGGCGATGTCCTTCCCTGTTTTGCCCTTTGGGCTCGAGACCCCCATCATCTTCCTGAGACCATAGTCACCCACGAATCTCTCCAGTGCATTGACGGCCAGTGGTTCATCAAACTCCTTCCGATTGCAGGCCTCTCCACACGGATGGCCACAGACTCGACCACAGATGCCCGGAAATGGGTTCTCTTCCATGATAACGTGCCAAGCTCGGTCAAACCGTCGGTGTTTTGCCTCCCACAGGAAACTGGCAATATCAATTCCAGCAGGACAGGCCTCCCTGCACGGAGCAATCCCGGCCACGAAAACAGGTCGAAATTCCCGCCAATCTCCTGTCTTGTAATTGACGGACGTCCCTCCCTCAACGACGGCGCCGATGGTTGTTCTCACAATCCTTCCCTTCGACTGTAATCATGAGCCTTCCGGGCAATCTCCACATTCTGGAGTCCCACCTCACCGGGGAACCGCTTCTTGATAGCCTTTTCAACGGATGGAAGGCTGATTTCTTTCGTCACTACGCTGAATGCTCCCAGCAGAGCGGCATTCATCAACGGTCTGCCCATTACTTCCAGGGCGATCTTGGACGCCGGAACTTCAACCCATCGAATTACATTTTCTCTATCGGAAGGGGATAGCGATTTTTCCGTGTTGATGAGAACCGTTCCTCCTTCCTTCAGGCCTTCCAGCACATCGACCTCATTGAGGATGGTAGGGTCCTGAACTATTATGTAATCGGGCTGATGAACTCGGCTTCGCAGGCGGATGAACCGATCGTCAATCCGGGCGAAAGCTTGAATCGGCTTTCCACGCCTTTCCCCACCTGCTCCGAGGAAGGGGAAGGCCTGGCTGAATTTTCCCTCTTCGAGGGCGGCCATGGCGATGAACTGAGCCAATACGAGGGAGCCCTGACCACCTCTCCCGTGAATCCGGATTTCCTTCAAGAACCTCCCCCCTGTTTTTAACCAGCTGTGTTCTCCATTGTCAAAGGTATGCGCCTCACCACCTCATTTCAGATGAAATGTTTTCCGCCTTCCGCATCACCAACTCTTTCAATTCTCCATGAATTCTCTCCATCGTCATGGTGAAAATAGAACCCGTAATGCTCAGCGCTGCTACAACCTTCCCACCTGCCCTAATCGGAGCGGCCACACAGCGGACTCCCTCGTAGTATTCCTCGTCATCGATCGCGTACCCCTGCTCTCGTACTTTTTTTAATTCGTCCGACAATTGACCTAGGTGTGTTAAGGTATTCTTGCCGTATGCCCTCAGAGGCCTGTCCTGATAGATACTCGCGATTTCGCTTGATGATAGTTCGGAAAGGAGGACTTTTCCTCCAGCTGCTGCGTGAGGGTCGGTGGTAAAACCGATGTAAGTGGCCAACGAAAGCCCGCCTGGTGTGTCAATCTTATCTATGTAAATAACCTTACCATTTCTCAAAATAGCCAGGTGAACCGTCTCCTTACATTCGTCATGAAGTTCCCGTAGATACCCCCGTGCAATTCTTCGGATATCTATGTTGTCCAATATAACCCTGCCGATTTCAAGGAACTTGAAACCCAAGGAATATTTCCTCGTCTCGGGGTCCCTGGCAACATAATCGTAGGGAAGAAAGGTGTGTAAGATGTGATGGACGGTGCTTTTGGGGAAGTCAAGCATCACGCTCAACTCCAAAAGACTCAATCCACCCGGATACCTGCTCAACAAGTCGATAACCTGCAAACTCTTGTCAAGGGAGGCTAGTTTCATTTTAAGGCCCTGTTGGAAATGGCGCGGATATCTCCCCCCAAAACGAAAGATCAAATTCTCATTCAGCTCGGCTGAGCCTTCGACCCGAGCCTTTCGGCAGTGAGCGATTCGACTGAGCTCGTCGAAGTCTCGTCGCGGGCCAAAGCACTGAATACTAACCAATATCTAAGTCCAAGTATCTAAATCCCAAAGGTTTTGGTCATTTGATCATTAGTGCTTTGTATTTGTTTAAAGTTTAGTATTTGGAATTTGATTATATTCTCTCGTTTACGCAAAGATTAATATGCGCGACCATTTAAGACGGGATATATGGTAACATCCCGCTCAGGCGGCCTTCACCGTGTTTCTCAGTCTTCCGATTCCCTCGACTTCCACCTCAACCACATCACCTGGCCTCATCGGCGCGACTCCCTTCGGTGTTCCCGTGGTGACGATATCCCCGGGATAGAGCGTCATGCGTTGGGATACATAATGGAGGATATGCTGGATGCTAAAGACCCAGTTCTTCGTGTTGTCATGCTGCATAAGCTTCCCGTTGAGATAAGTCTTCACCTCCAGGTTGTTTGGATCAAGATCGGTGACAATGTGAGGCCCCAAGGCACTGAAGGTATCGAACCCCTTGGCCACTATCAGGAGCATGGGGTCTTTAACAACAAGGGCTCTTTCAGTCACGTCGTTGAAGCAGGAACATCCTAGAACGTGGTTAAGCGTGTCACCTTCCGGGACGTCTTTCATTTTTTCCTTGATCACAACGGCCAGCTCGCCCTCGTAGTCGACCCGTTCGGCGCTTCGTGGATAGATGATGGCATCTTCGTGTCCAATGAGAGATGAGGGTGGCTTCAAGAAGACTTCCGGTTCTTCTGGAACCTCAGCCCCGATCTCCTCTATGTGTCCTCGGTAGTTCCGTCCGATGCATACGATTTTTGAGGGGAGCACGGGTGGAAGCAATTTCACTCCTGACAGAGGATAGCGGGCCTTTGTCTCCTCATAGCCATCGAATAGAGAGCCATCGAGAGCGGTGATCTCCTCCTCTCTAACCATCCCGAGGAAGACATTACCCTCGCATGCAAACCGTACAAATTTCATCATGAGCCTCCGCATGAAGACAATGGTTTTCACCGAGCGTATTTCTCGAAAAACCTCTGGATACCCTTTCTGTTTCTCATCTCATCCTTCAAGCTCTTATCTGTCCCGGTCCATTGTTCGATGTACCCTGGAAATGTTCAAAGGGCGATCAATCGCGAAGCCATGGTGGGAGATCTTCCACCTCCGTTCCCTGAAATTTGCATGCGTAAGCACATATCTTACAGGTGCCTTTAAATCCTCTCAAAGGCGGCTCCCCCTTAATTGATTCGACAATGGATATCGCCTTCTTGACATTTTCGTCTTCCCCCTTGATTACCAGAACCACCGAACCAGCCGATTCGCCGACACCGCCGGATGCGACATGTTGTGCCTCCACGTCAGCTAGTATCTTCAAGGCCTCGATCTCCGTTACGACGGTCCCGTTTGGGATGCAGTACATTCCAAAATCGGCTCCGATCGTGTAATCGAGGGTCTTTGCCCCTGTCCAGGCGGCTGACTCTTTTACCGAGAACACCATCTTCTCTAAACCGACGGCGAAAATATACCTTAGACCCTGCGATGTGGCCGTGCCGTAAGTTGCCCCGATCGTTCCGCCATCGAAACCCGATGTAATCACCCCGACATTCCCTTCACGGTCTACCGCATTTGCCCCTTTGACGAGCACGGTCTCGATATGAAAGTCTTCTAAAGCCTCGGGGAGGGTTTTTGAAGATCTTTCGCCCTTGTAGAGGATGATAGGGAAGGGCGTTCGCTTATCGGCATCGGTAACACAGAGGAGCCTGTGAGTGTTGGTGCCTGCCGTATATTTTTGAGGTTCGAGGTCTTTTAGTCCCAGAAGCTCTTGGACAATGAAGCCATTTGTCGTTCCACCATTTAAGATGATATAGGCTTTCTCCATTGCCATTTTGATCTCCTCCATCTGAACGACCGCCTTAGCGATCAACCTCCTCGATTCTGACGGTATGAGGGTAAATGCAGCTTTCATCCTTGGGACCTCCTCTTCATTTTTTGAGTGACCGGTATATTTCATATTGTGAAATGCTGTTTCAACTTATTGCCTCAGGAAGCCGTTGTCAAGATTTTTCGAGAAAAAGTCCGGGAAACTTCAGAAATAAGTATTCTTGATATTTGCTCGGGGGAGATTCCCGCTCGCGCTCCTTGAAATATGTTATTTATCATGATATCTGCCAGGACGCGGTTATTATTCGACCATGGGTCCTTATACGGGTTTGTCGATTCACGATGCGAGTCAGGTGAGATGCAATATTCATGGTGGGTTGAAATCCTTGAAAAAGCTCCGCATCCGAAGTCGCTCGGTAGGGGAAGCCTCGCGTCGCCGGTGTCCCAATTTATCAGTTGTTGCTCCTCCAATTTTTTGGTATCATAGGGAGCTATTCAGAGCGCCATGGAGAGGGGAAAATCCGATGTCTTACGCTATCGAACACATCAGCATTCAGTGTCGGGATCTCGAAACTTCCGTCGATTATTTTAGACGAATGTTTGATGCCGAGGTTATTCTGAGGCGGAGGTTGGACGAGTCGAGGAGAATCATCTTTCTTCGCATAGGCGACAGCATGCTTGAACTCATGGAGGTAGGTCCTGCCTCGGAGCCTGTCGAACCAATGAAGCACTACGGAGTCCATCACATCGGGATCAAGACAGACGATTTTGAGTCCGCTTATCGAGATCTTCAGGCCAAGGGGGCCGATTTCCTCGGTGAGCCATTCGAGCCAACTCCTGGTATTCGCCTGGTTTTCTTGAGAGAACCAAACGGGGCCGTGATTGAGCTCGCCCAGAGAGACCCCGAGGTCTTTAAGGATGCATTGACCAAGGGAACCGTCAACTGGTAGTGTTTCGTCTTTACAGGAAAGTATAGAAGAGTGCGTGTAGTGCAAGATTCGTGTTGTCATCAAGCTCGTTTGAGGTGCTCCGTTCTTAGATTGCATGCGTGTCCAAGCGAGGGGAAAATTGAGGAGGTGTCCAGATGAATTACCCACAATTTGGCCTGATCAGGCAACGCTTTCCTAAACATCCAAGACCCGATCCGAAGGGGTGGGTTTCGGCGGAGCTGGACCGGACGGGCCTCCTTAAAAGCATAAAGAAGGGCAATAAAGTTCTCCTGACGGCTGGAAGCCGTGGGATAGATTCCATGAAAGATGTTTTGGCCGCATGTGTACAAGCGGTAAGGGCAGCCGGTGGAGAGCCATTTTTGTACCCGTCTATGGGAAGCCATGGCGGCGCTAAGGCCGCAATGCAGGTGAAGGTCCTGACTCACTTGGGGATCACCGAGGAGTCTATGGGAACTCCCATCTACTCTGACTGGAAGATGGTCGAGGTTGGGCGCGCTCAAGGGAACGTCCCGGTTTATGCCGATAGAGCGGTCGTCGATGCAGACCACGTTCTTATCGTCAATCGGGTCAAGGAACACACCGAGTATATAGGGGACACCGAATCAGGCATCCTAAAGATGGCTGTAGTTGGCCTCGGGCGGCAACCAGGCGCGGAAACCATGCATCGGTTGGCCGTAAATATCACCTACTTGAAGGCAATCAATGCCATTGCGGAAGTCCTCTTCAAGGAGCTCAACATCCTTGGAGGAATTGCCCTCCTCGAGGATCAGCGCAACCAGCTTCGGCGGGTGGAAGCGATTCCCGCCAGTGAGGTCTTTGACCGGGAGCCAGAACTGTTGAGGGAATCACAGCAACACAGGGCAAAACTCCCCTTCGACCAATTGGATATCCTATTGGTGGACGAAATCGGAAAGGACGTTTCGGGCTCGGGTTTCGATACCAAAGTCATTGGTCGTATCATGAACATCTACGAAAAGGAATGCGAGACCCCCAAAATCACGCGAATCGTGTTTATGGATCTAACTGAAGGATCAGAGGGTAACGCTAGTGGAATAGGCCTGGCTGATTACACGACACGGCGGGCGGTTGAGAAGATCGATTTCGAGGCCACAGCGATAAATTGTATCACTGCCTCGTCCCCGGAAAAAGGACGTATTCCCCTTGCGTTGCCTACCGATAAGGCCGCCGTTGAAGCAGCCTTTGGGACCATCGGATTGTGGGAACCCGAGACGGTTAGGGTGGCATGGATTTCAAATACGAAGGACCTGGAGTGGTTGGCTGTATCGAGCGCTTTACTTGAGTCCGCTCGAGGGCGTGAAGACATTGAGGTTAGGGACACATTGTTCGATTTGCCGTTCGATGCAACGGATAGCTTGCCGGGTTTGGTGACTCTTTTACCGAAGGAAGACCGATAAGGGGGGCAGGTAAGGTTACTTCGTTTTTGGACCTCAGGATACGTCCGCCAACCAGCCTCACAAACACTAAGGGGCCTTATACACTTCTTGCCCATTGATAAACGTCTTGTTTACGTGAATATCTTTCAGTCTCTTGGGATCTCTTTCCAGGGGATTTTCTTCAAGAACAACAATATCCGCGAGCTTGCCCGGTGAAAGCGAACCGAGCCGGTTCTCCGCGTATTTCGTGTAGACGCCTTCTAAGACGTCTTCGCCTCTTAGGGAGAATACCCGCACCCCTGCGAATGCTCCTTACCGTCTCCCGACCGATGCGAATCCCTTCGACTGTAGCAAGCTTCTCGGTAAAATGGGTGTCATTGAACAAGGCGTACTCGGTGCGAGACAAGGCCACAATCTTCTGCCTGAGCTCCATACCAGCGGCATTGGCAGGCCTTCTACCCGTATTGCCGTGCACAAGCCCCCGGGAACCACCGCGCGCAACCACACCCTTGAGACGCTTGGCATGCCCATAGCTAACCTGCATCCGTCGACTTGCCTCTCTCAAGGAGAGACGCCCCTCCAATACCATTCGGAGAAAATGCCACCTTTCCTCTGCCTCTGTCTCAAATTCACTTTGTTTCCCATAATGGGGACATTTTACCTTGGCAGTTAAAGGGGACATAATCGCTGGACTAACACACGCCGGTTTATGATTGGTTGCCTTTTCG
>CAYFXL010000089.1:0-11870 GCA_964346945.1 uncultured Syntrophobacterales bacterium | reverse complement strand
CAACAACGTGCAGCACTGGCAAGGTCACTGATTATGGAACCAGAGGTATTACTGCTGGATGAGCCACTCTCCAACCTGGATGCGAAATTGAGGGTGAACATCCGGGCAGAACTCCGTCAGATCCAGAAAAACCTTGGGATTACTACGACTTACGTGACTCATGACCAGGAGGAGGCCCTTGCAATATCCGACTCCATAGCTGTCATGAACAAGGGGAGAGTGGTTCAGTTCGGGACTCCATGGGAAATTTACTATCGACCCAAGAGCACCTTTGTCGCGGACTTTGTCGGGGTAGCCAACTTCATCCACGGAAAGGTATCAGGGGTCACATCGAAAGACATCCTCATAGATATCGGGGACCAGATTCTCAAATTGGACGCCCATGATTATCAGGTTTCTCCGGATCAAAGAGTCGTATTAAATATTCGCCCGGAAACCATTCTCATGTCAAAGAAACCCCATGATTCCCAATCCAATGTCCTTACGGGAAGAATTAAGACGCACACCTTCGTTGGACAGTTTATCCGGTACTGGGTTACCTGTGGAAAGAGAGAATTTATCGTAGATCTCCACGATCCAAGTACCGTGGGAATCCTGGATGGAAACGTCTACCTTCACTTACCCCCGTCCAAACTCCATCTACTTCCGGAAGAAGAGGAGGAGAGAATTCCCTCCTGACAGTGTGAAAAAGGAGGAGCTCTATCTGCTCTTTCAAAACATCCGATATCCGTCGAATGCCTTACAAAGGCAAGAACGCAGATCCAGCGTGGATCTCTCCCAGAGGATAGTAAGAGGCGAGGAAACGCACTTGGGGATATTTAAGGAAAGGTTGAGCCTACCTTAACAGGCATGTTTTCCTCAAGGGATTTTTTGGCTGCCATCGCCATGAGAACAGAGAGTCTCCCGTCTATTCCTCCTACTGAAGGCATTTTATCGCTCTTTACCGCATCGATAAACTCACGCATCTCCTGAATATAGGATTCCCTATATCTCTCAAGAAAGAAGTACAGTGGTTTCCCTGTGTGGATTCCCTGATTATCACTGACAGCAACCTGATCAGGAGTTTTATTGAAGGCAGCGGCACATCCCTCGGATCCAAGAACTTCTACTCTCTGGTCATACCCATAAACGGCTTTCCTGCTATTATCTATGCTGCCAATAGCACCGTTTTTGAACTTCAAGGTAATCATGGCGGTGTCAATATCTCCGAAGTCTCCAATTTTGTTGTCCACAAGCACATTGCCAGTTGCAAAGATCTCGGTAACCTCTTCTCCAAGAAGATAGCGGGCCATATCAAAATCATGAATTGTCATATCGAGGAAAATCCCCCCAGAGGCCTTTATATATTCGTAGGGAGGGGGGACAGGATCTCTACTCGTTATCCTCAAGAGATGTGGCTTGCCTATTTTCCCTGAACTAACGAGCTCTTTAATCTTTTTGAAATTTGGATCAAATCTCCGGTTGAAGCCTACCTGAAGCTTAACCCCAGCACTATCCACTGCGTGAAGAGCTTCATCAATCTGTGAGAGAGCCAGGGCTATTGGTTTTTCGCAGAATATATGTTTTTTACTCTCGGCAGCAGCCTTCATTATCTCGGCATGGGTATCCGTGGAAGAGGATATGACTACTGCGTCAATGTCCCCTCTTTCCAGAATGTTCCGGTAATCCTTATAAACGGTATCCACTCTGAAATCCTTTGCACAGCTTTTTGCTGCGTTAAGATTAACATCCGAGACACACAAGAGGTCTGCCTCGGGCAATCTGAAAGATAAGCTCTCAGCATGGATGCAGCCGATCCTACCAGTTCCAATGAGACCAATCCTCACTTTATCATTTCCTGGACTTCCCATGGTATTCTCCCCTCGAGCCCCTATGAAAGAAATTACAAGAATTTTCATGGGATATAGTAAGAGTAAGGAAACCAACTGTCAACCTGACGAATCGTTTTAAGAGGGTCCATCTCCATTCGCGCTCCTCGAGCTGGATACCTCTGTTATTGTCAAGTTACCTCGTTTTCCCATTTGACTTTTTACCATCTGAAATCCTTTCCCGGACGGATTTTAGTGATACGGCACCGCAAATTGTGTTAGCGATTCATTACACGGGATTTTATCCCTTGAAAATTTCGGTTTTGGTTCCTACAATACTGGTGCAGAATCTAAGAATTGTCATCCTTTCCCAAGGGTCCCAATACGAGGAGGAACACATGAAGCCCTGTATGAATCAATATTCGATCATGCAATGCGATATCGAAGAATTCATCGAAGTTTGCGCTCAAGTGGGGTTCAGTGAATTGGAATTGAGAGATTCAAAGGTGGAAGCATATCTGGTGGATTATTCGTGCAATGAACTGAGGGCTTTGCTCAGAAAACATGGTATCCACGTGGCCACCTTGAATTCCTTGGAGTACTTCTCCTTGGTCCCCGAGGAAAACTTCGATTTTATGCTGAAAAAAGCTGAGTATATGATGACGCTCTGCGAATTGATCGACTGTGATACCCTCGTTTCGGTTCCTAGCAAGAATCCCCACCACTTACCATTATCAGAGATCAAACGGAGAACTGTCGAGGGATTGCAGAGACTGGCTGATTTGGGGAATCGCTATGGGGTAAAGGTTCTTTTTGAGCCCATAGGTTTTGATTTCTTTTCCATTAGGAAGCATCTTGACGGCCTCGACATCGTCAAGGAAATAAAGAATCAGGACGTCGGTCTGCTCATCGACACCTTCCACTTCTATGTGGGTGAAAACACCCTCGATGATTTGGAGAAGATCCCCCTTGAAAGGATCTCCCTTGTCCATTTTCACGATGCAGCAGATCGCCCAAGGGATGAGCTTCGGGACGATCACCGGCTTTATCCGGGAGAGGGCGTTATCGATTTGGATGGGTTCTGTAGGGTCCTGAAAGACAAGGGTTACGAGGGACTCCTCTCTGTGGAACTAATTAACCCAAAACTGTGGGAGACGATGTCTCCGAAAGACATGGCAAGCAAAGCCTGGGATAGCCTGAAAAGATATCTATAGTCCCCAACAGGGATAAACGAATGAAAATAGCACTAACAGCAACTCAGAGCGAGGTCCCCGGGGGGCCCATTATCATGCAAGGATCGACAAAGGACGCGTTCGCCCTGGCCTCTCAACTCGGTTACGACGGGATCGAACTGCACATCCACCGTCCCAGCCAGATCAACCGAGATGAAGTGAAGAGGCTTGCCGACAAATACGGGCTCGGAATTCCCACCCTCGGTACTGGAATGGCCGCAACACAAGAAGGTCTGACGTTCGCTGATCCAGATCCCGAAATCCGACGCCGAGCGGTAACGCGCATAAAGGAACACATCGCCCTCGCCGCGCACCTGAATTCCGCCGTGACGATCGGCTCTATCAATGGCCGCCTCGGAAATGACCCTCAGAAACGCCCCATTCTTCGTGAAGCAGTGCTCGACTGTCTAAAAAAGTGTTCGAGCGCCGCGGCTGAAGCAGGCGTGACAATCCTGCTGGAACCGCTCAACCGCTACGAGTGCGACTACCTCAACACGCTGGAAGAAGGGGTGAGGGTTATCAGCCAAATCGGAATGCCCAGCCTCAAGCTGTTGGCCGACACCTTCCACATGAACATCGAAGAAGCGGACATCACGGCCAGCCTTCGTAGGGTCGGGCCGGAGCTCCGGCATGTCCACCTAGCTGATACCAACCGGCAGGCGCCGGGCTATGGACACCTCGACGTACGGGGTGTGTTGTGGGTTTTGCGGGACATGGGGTACCAGGGATATCTCTCCTTCGAGGTATTACCCCTTCCCACCTTTCGCCAAGCAGCCGAGGGCGCCATCCATACAGTCAGGGAGATTCTGTCGAAGCTCTGACATGAACGGGTGAACCCCAGAGTCATTCTCCTCTTTTCATCTTTCACGATCAGGTAACAGCTCTCGTACCCTGTTTTGTTTTGGCGGCCTCCAAATCCTTGCCAAGTTCCCGTTACATTCAGAACCCCGCCCCCATTCAGCATGCGCAAAATTTACCCTATTCGAACCATCACCTTGCCGTCCTCGCGCTTGCCAGACTTTACAATGGCATCGACAGCGTGATCCAGGTCGTATCGGGCGGTAATGATTGTGGATGGATCGATTGCTCCCGATGCAATGAGGCGAATAACATTTGGGAAAATGCCGTAGCCTGAGTGGCCTTGGGCCCCGAAAATCCTCCCCTTCTTCACCTGGAACGTTTCCAAGTACATTGGCACCCTTTCCGCTGCTCGACCAATCTGGGTGATCCATCCGCCAACGGCCATCGATTTCTCCATCTCTGGAACCGTCTTGGTAGGCGCTCCGGCAGCCTCCACGTGAACCTCGGCCCCGGCACCTCCCGTTAAATCCAAGACGACCTCGTGGGGGGTGACTTTAGCGGGATCGTATACGGCATCAGCGCCAACTTTCCCTGCCAGTGTACGCCTCCCCTCAGAGATCTCGAAAACGATGATTTTGCCTGCTCCTGCTGCCTTGAGAAGTGCGATAGCCGCGAGGCCGATGGGACCGGCACCGTACACTGTGGCATACGCCCCAGGTCTGAATCCACCGGCGCACTCGAAAATGCTATTATACGCCACGCAGTGGGGTTCAACGGTCGCTCCCACCTCGAAGGCCTTCCCCCTGTCCCCGCCATACCGATCCACGATGGAATCGATCGACCAGCAGTACTTCTCATTAACAGCGATGTATTCTGCCAGAGCGCCATTTATCGTGAAACCGATCTCTTCCAAATTCTCACACTGGTTGGGAAAACAGTTCCGGCAGGGCGTACAATGGCCACACCAGTTCATCTCCTCCACCGTGACCATATCGCCCACCCTCACGCTCTCCACGTTCTTCCCCACCTCGACGATTTCCCCTGAGAATTCATGGCCCAAGGCAGTTGGAAATTTGGTGAGACCGGGATAAAGGATGTAGCCATCGGAATCAGTCTCGTAGAAGTGCATATCGGAACCGCATATGCCGCAGGCCATCACCTTGATAAGAACCTCATCAGGACCAATTTTGGGAGTGTCGATCTGTTTGATCTCCAGCTTTGGATGTCTCCAAATACCGTTCCCGCTGATGGCTTTTCCGGTTCTCTTCTCGAACTCGCTAACCACATAGCCAGGCTTCGGATCCCACTGGGCATCCAAGACTAAAGCCTTCATGGCGAGCCTCCTTTCTCCTTCGAAAGTTGATGATCTCGTAAAAAGTCAGAATTCGACGGCAAAGTAAAAAGCTCCAAATTCGAGGCGCGCAAATCCTGAGGAATGAGGCCTACTTACAGTACGCTGCAATGACGAAGGATGCAGCGCAACGCAGAAGTTCGACTTTTTACGAAGCCATCAAAGTTGCGTTTTCAGCGTATTGTATTCCGCAGGTAATTAATTTTCAACATGATAACGATTTTTCAGTACAATGAGCTAGTCCTGAAGAGGATCGGTAGGGCTCAATGATCCTTCCTGAAGATAGTGGGGAAACCGTCAGCAAAAAAAGGTCGATAGATCTGTGGCTCCTTTCATTGTTGACAGTCATTTGTGCAACCTGCTATAAAAACGATACGTTGCACTCCGTGGAGAGTACTACTCCCCGTGTGTTATATTTGCAATGTTAGCATCATCTCCGGGTACTTGCCACCTCGATGGGTGAGGTGAGGACTGTTAGCATGAGGGGAGATGATCAAGAAAAACCAATCGTAGAGGAGGATGGACATGTCAAATGACAGTATCTGGATAACCACCGATAATCCTGCCATCTTGTTCGAAGATACGGAGGTTGGAAGGCTAAAAAACGAACTGTGGAATGCATCAGAGGAGGATATTGATGGTATCCTTAAGGATTATGAGATCCCCTCGCCACCGGAACTCTGCAAGCCGGGCAGTTACATTCAAACCACGCCTCGCCAAAGGCTTATCGAGAATCGCAGGAAAAACGATATTGTGCTCATCCCCGTGGGATGCACGGAGAATCATGGCATGCATACCGTGTCTGGACTGGATAATTTCATGGTTACCCAGATCGTCGAGGCAGTGAGAAGGTACACCGAAAAAACAGGAAGGGCCGTAAATCTTGCCCATAATCCACTGAGCTATGGTGCGCATCCCTATCATCACATAGGGATGCCGGGAACGGTAAACATCCCCCAAGATGTAGTTAAAGAGATGTTGATTTATGTTATGCTTGGACTCTGGAACGACGGGTTCCGGAAGCAGATCGTCGTCAACAATCATGGCCAGCTCTGGGTCATGGAGACGGCCCTGCACGAATTTATGTATCGATACCAGCTCCCTGGTGTCTTTCAGATTCTCGACTGGCACAGGGCAATCAGGGAGTTTTTCTATCCCAAGGCCAAGAAGGGCTCTCTTGAAACGCCTTTTATCCATGCGGATGAGGCCGAAACATCGGTTGCTCTCTTGATGTTCCCCGAGGGAATGGTTGAAATGGCCGTGGCCCAGGAAACCGAACCGAAAGGTTTCTTGCCCACCGGTCACTTTGACAACGCAGTAGACAGCTTCAATCGCCCGCATCGCTGGTCAGAAGGGGAAGGTCATGCCCCGATTGAGATCGCGGCCACTCCTGAAGGCGTGGTGGGATTCCCAACCAAGGCGAGTGCGCAGAAGGCGAAGAGACCTATCGCGGCAATCGTGAAATATCTCACTTTGGTTGTTGACCAGATCCTGGAAGCATTCCCACCGGGGGAAGTTCCACCTGTGGAAAAGGTGACACTGCGGAAGGCTTCAGAAATGGAACCCTATCTGAAAGAACCTCTGAGTAGTGGTTGGAAATCGGTTTATTCCCTGCCAAAAATAGGATTCTAGGAAAAATCCACTTGAATCCGGCGAACTGGACGAAAGGAGGGATAAAAGGCTTAGTAAAGCTCCCCCGCACCCCTATTCTCTTCCCTGGTCTTCGTCCCCGGTACTTTTGGGTTGACAAAAAAATGTATCCAAACTCTATACATGCGGGGCTATCGCGTGGCAAATGGGGATGAACGAAGGGGACTCACGTATGTCTAAGACAATATTTTCCAACCCCAATGTTCCGCTTCAGTTAAAACTTTCCTGGCTTGCCAATTCGTCGCCTGGAATAAACGCATGATACCCATTGATCATAGTCTCTCAGCAGGACTCCTCGGTTTCGGCCTCCAGCCCCTATTTCGCAAATACCTCTCCAAACCCAAGACAGCTGCACTGATGATTATTGCAGGCATGGTGCCAGATATTGACTATATTACCCGGCTGATGGGGAGAGAATACTATTACAACGCTGTCAATAATCTCTTTCTCTCCCATCGGGGGTTTACCCACTCCCTTGGAGGGATCTTCTTTTTTGCCGCCTTGATCCTCTCTTTCTATGCTCTCTTTGTCAGCTTTCCTCCCTATCGAGAGGGGAAGCGGGTGATCACGAAACTCCCCTTGATCTTTTCGCTCGCACTTTTGGGAGGTGTCCTCCATCTCTTCGCGGATTTCCTCGGACCCAACGGCCCCTGGAAGGGGCTGGAATGGGGTCAATGATAAGGGCTGGTACATTGCTTCCAGCTTCTTGAAGCCGTACTTCCACCCGGGGGAGGACTGGAACGGGCGAGGTGGAGGCGATACGGATTTTGGCCAGCCCGTTTATGCAGTCGCCGAGGGGCGTGTTGTCTTCGCTCAGGAATGCTTCCGCTGGGGGAACATGCTCCTCATCCAGCACCGACTGCCTGATGGAGAGGTGGTCTTTTCAATGTACGCTCATCTCAAAGATCTCCGGGTCAAGGCTCAAGAGATGGTGGCACGGCGCCAGCTCATTGGAAGCGTGGGCAAAGGATACAAGAATATCACTTACCGGTCAGCCCATCTCCACTTCGAAATCAGACGCCAGAAAATGGCGGGGCATCCCATCATCTTCTGGCCCCGGGCTCTTACTGGTCTACTTCGGTTCCATAAGCCATTCTCGGAGACTCCCACCAAAGACTGGATTAAATCCCACTACTATAACCCATCCGCATTTATTCGATATCACCGTGACTTGATAAATCGCTGGCCTAAAGAAAGCCCCTGGGAATTCAAACATTGGAGAAAGTGATAAGCTGAAACACAAGACGATTGAAAAGAAAAACCGCCAATCTTAATATTGCGGCTGAATAACGGACTGGTTGCTAATTTCACCGGTGCCCAGGGCCGGGATCGAACCGGTACAGTGGAAACCCCCGAGGGATTTTAAGTCCTAAACAACGAATTGGTGATTTTCAACCATTTTCAAACCCTTACGTATCAGGCATTTCCTGGGACCATGTTGGAACACGTTGGGTTTTGTTGGGTTATTTTCACTTGTGACGGTTACAATTTAGTTACGGTATTAGTCGGGAATTTGACCCGAGTTCCACACCTTCTGGGAGGAAGGAGAAATTCGATGTCGATCTCTCCGGTTGCGTCAGAGTCAATATTTCTGCTGCAAATCGATACGTCTCGCTTACCCCCTATGATCGATAACACCTTGAATTATTTACCTTCCCCGTTTCTCCTTCATCTTCCTATCAAGCTTTTGGTACCTGGCAACAAACTCTTCTCATTTGACATATGACGAGATCGTGCCAAAATCAAGGGTAGAAAAGTACTTAGCCTGGTATCCCAGGGGGTAAAGGATGACTTGGAAAAGATTCATAGCTAGGGATTGGCCAATAATTCTTGGCTTTATTGGTTTAGCCCTGTTAATAACTTTCATACCTCACAAACGGCAAGTTCTAAGATCTCCCACTTTTGTAACGCTGGAGGAGTACAACACCAAACACCCAGGCAATCCCATCCGTGCCTTCAAAAGGGTCAAAGGAAGAGATAATTATATCTTTAATTTGAATAAACCCTGGATTCCTAAAACCGAAAATTGGTTTTATGTATACCTCTGTGAAGACAACATTAAGTACGAGAAAACCTGGGGAGGACGGTGGATTTTCACCATGCAGGAAGGTCAAGCTGTTTCCCCGAAGAAGAATCGAGAACATGGATATTTTGATTTGTTCTTCCTCGGTCCCAAATATCAAAATGTGGATTATGTAAAGATCATATTACCAGATAAATATGCACGGTATCTCCCGTATACGTTCGTAAGCCTTATAATTGTCTACGGAGGACTCTGGTTTCTCCGACCGATTGTATGTTCAGGCTATGTGAAGATCTAAATGCGGCCATAACCCAAGAGACATTCGCTCCGAGCAAGGCCGTTTCTGGCCTTGCCTTCTATCCTTAACCATAGCTACACCTGGCATTGAATTTGCTCGAAACGTTGTCAGACCCTCCTTATCCTATAGTGGCCGGAGGGAAGTTTCCCCCTTCACCCTCTGACCCCTCTTTTTTTGTGACTCACTTCATGGAGTTGGTCACTATCCATCCTGATTCGAAGAATAAACGGGTCAAGGGAACCCATGGGACTCAACCCGCCCGCTGATTCGGAAGTGTCTGTGATTGGCATATCAAGCGCGGATAAAGAACCAAAAGCCAAGAGGAGGAACCGAAATGCCAAAGATTGAAGAACTCATACCAGCCAAGACAATTCAAGAAATACAAGAGAAACTACGGGAACAGGCGAAAAAGAACCCAAAGAAGTACAAGAAGAGGCTCAAGCCCGTGGGGCGCATAATAAACTTTATTGAAGGCAAACGATAAAAGAAGCCTGTTCCCTCCTCGCACGGTCTGTCTCTTTTTCCGGGCCAAAGGGGTGGGGATTCTGACTCACCTGTAAAAAAGGTCTTACCGCCGGTGAAGGAACCTATGGGTCGGTGGCTTTCCAGTTTTTACCACGATTGTCATGGGAAATATTTCAATCGCGAACAAATAATTTTGGCCCGTCTTCCTTTATAAGATTTCATCTACTATGTACAGAGTTCGATTGAGAATCCTTACATAAAATAGAGGATCACCGTGCCTACTGATGAGAATGAGAAGGTGAATCGTCGTGCTCATGTTCAGCGATGCTATGATATTCTTCACCAGATGCGGTCAGAGGATCAATATGAATCGTAGCATTGGAAAGATAGCGCAAATGATGAAGGAGTTGGTGCCGAGCCTCCTTAGCGATCGCATGCCCCCTCTCAATAGACAGTTCGGGACTCACCGCTATATTTACCTCTGCATGAAGCCGATGGCCTAACCATCTTAGTCTGACTTCGGTGACGTCATGAACCCCCGGCGTGTGATTTGTCGCATGCTTGATCTCGTCTATCACCTCTGGATCCACTCCATCAAGTAGGCGAGTGAAGACCGCTTTGCCAGATTGCCACACAATTCGGAAGATTGCACCGGTGATAAATACACCAACAATAGGATCTGCCAGAGGGAAACCAATCCGGACTCCCACTGCTCCTATGAGCACGGCAAGGCTGGTCAAGCCATCCACACGGGCATGATACCCGTCTGCTATGAGCGCAGCGCTTCCGATCTCTTTACCGACTTTTATGCGAAACATTGCCACACCCTCATTGCCAAGGAAGCCAATCACCGAGGCGCCGATCACCGCCCAGAGATACTTTGGGGTCCGGGGGTCTATCAGACGGTCAACGGATTCATACCCAGCAATGACGGCACTGAATAAGATGGTAAGCACAATGACCACACCTGCGAGGTCTTCTACACGCCCGTAACCATAAGTGAACCGTTTACTGGGTCTTCGCCGTGCAAGCGCAAAAGCAATCCAGAGGGGGATGGCCGTGGCAGCATCACCGAAATTGTGAATTGTATCGGCAAAAAGCGCCACGCTTCCTGAGAGAAACACGACAATGACCTGAACGAAGGCCGTTGCGGTCAGGCCAAGAAAAGAGACCTTTACAGCCCAAATACCTCTTTGAGTCGTAAAAACAGATGGATCTATAGCGCCGTGGATATGGCTGTGTCCGGGTTGCTGATTGTGGTTGGGCACACTTTTATGCTTGAACACGTCACACCTTCCTTGCCTTCCCTCTTATGAACGAGAGCATCCCGTAACGGGTCATTCCTTCCTCTCTATTTGCAAAACCGACATCATGCATAATGGAACGTAATTTTCGGACATTACTTTCCATCTTCGGATGGACAATAAGCAACCGAATCAAGGGAGTTTTTGGTGACTCTAAGTCCAAAACCAGGAGGCGCCCATTCAGTTTCAGGACACGGCAAATCTCAGCAATCCCCCAGCTTTTTCAGATCAGCGGGAAGGTCGTGCATCATCAAGCTGCTTAAAACAACGTCAAAGTGATCACTTTGAAATGGTATATCCTCAATCAGTCCGACATGGCATCCTATTTCTTTTGCCGCTCAGGCGGGCTTTTGCCGGGCCACATGAATCATTTCTGGAGCGCCGTCGATGCCATGTACTCCACCACCCGGGCCGGATGCTTCCTTGGCCGCAATGGCTAGATTACCAGTGCCACAACCCACGTCGAGCACTTTGTCACCCGGCCTTATCTCAGCCAATTCCACTGTCATCCTCCGCATGGCCCCTTCTCTCCCCAGAAGAAGTAACCCGACAAGGGTATCGTAGACAGAGGCCCAGAGTTTTAGCCGTCCTCTCGTCTCAGGCGCTCACTCATCCGTTTGTGATTTTTCGTGCATTACAATTCTCCGTTCTTGTTCGATCCCAATGGCAGTAAAAGTCAAATAGACGGGATCATTGGGGCATTTATACCTAGCTCATATGATTCTGCTTTCGTTCAAATCCAAGAGGTGAAAGTGCCTATTGAAAAACCCGCCCCTTTCGTTCTGAAAGAGCGGGCTCCACATCAACTCAGCTTTCACTATATCAAACCTTGAGCTTCACGTCAACAGGCGGCACAAATGCATAATAGCCTGCACCGGAGTTAAGTCAATTTCCTTCTTCTTCCAACTTTCTTAGGGATTGTGCTGGCCGGGAGTGTT
>CAYFXL010000088.1:0-12085 GCA_964346945.1 uncultured Syntrophobacterales bacterium | reverse complement strand
CGATATACCCACGAACGATCCTCCGGAGTTCATGGGGATCCGAGGGATAGAACGTACCCGCCACGACGGGTTTCCTAACCTTCCCTCCGAGAGCGCCTCTTGCTTGTCCCACAAGAGAAACCAGAAAGATGAGGACGAAAAGGAGGAGATGTTTTCTCATGGATCCCTAAAATGTCTTCTTGGTATCCAAAAGGAGAGTGACGGGTCCATCGTTAACGAGGCTCACCATCATCATCGCTTGAAAACGACCCGCCTGAACCCCCAAACCTTTTTCCCTCAGTCCGGATACGAAATGATCATACAGATCACGGGCATGACCGGGATCCGCCGCCTCCGAGAAAGAGGGTCGACGACCCTTCCGACAATCACCAAAGAGAGTAAATTGGGAAACTACCAATACCTCCCCACCCACATCCATGAGGGAAAGGTTGAATTTTTCCCCCTCATCCTGAAAGACTCTCAAATGTGGGATTTTCTCAACGAGGTATTCTACATCCCCAGCGTCATCTTCCTTTCCCACGCCAAGGAAGACCACCAGCCCCTTCCCTATGCCTGCAATGAGATCCTCATCTACCGATACCGCAGCGGATTTAACCCTTTGGACGACAGCCCTCATGTCTCGATCGATTTCTCCTCGATCGGAAGGGGAAAGATTCAGAGGATGGGTTACTCCTCCTTCTTCGATTGGGCAACAACTTTTTCGCTCAGATGGGACGGAACTTCCTCGTAATGGGAAACCTGCAGGGAAAATTGACCCCTTCCACCGGTCATCGATTTCAGGTCAGGGGCGTACTTTAACACTTCAGCCATGGGAACATGGGCCCTGATCACCTGGTAACTCCCCTTTGCATCAACTCCCAGGACCTTTCCCCTTCGACTGTTCAGATCGCCGATGATATCGCCCATGTTTTCCTCTGGGACGGTAACTTCAATCTGCATGATCGGTTCCAAGAGTACCGGGTTGGCCTCCCTCATCCCCTTCTTCAAGGCCATGATGGCGGCAATCTTAAAGGCCATTTCAGAAGAATCAACCTCGTGGGATTTCCCGTCATAAAACCTCACCTTAAAGTCAACAACCGGGTATCCAGCCAATACGCCGCTCCGCATCGCCTCGGCAATGCCCTTCTCTACGGCGGGAACGAAGTTTCGCGGCACGTTCATACCTGTAAGTGCGTTTTCGAACTCATATCCCTTTCCCCGGTCAAGGGGGGAAAGGTCGAAGTGAACCTCGGCAAATTGTCCACGTCCTCCCGTCTGCTTCTTATGGCGATAGACAACCCCTTTTTTCGGCATCCGGATGGTCTCTTTATACGGAACCTTGGGTACACTGAGATCCACCTCAACGCCAAATTTCCGTTTCAACTTGTCGAGAATCACCTCCACGTGAACCTGTCCCATACCGGAAAGGAGGATCTGCCCCGTCTGTTCGTCGCGGCCTAGACTGATGGTGGGATCTTCTTCACCCAAGCGTACCAGCGCCGAGGTGATCTTATCCTCATCTCCCTTGCTTTTCGGCGTCAACGCGAAAGAGATCATGGGCAGGGGGAGTTTCGTCGGCTCGAAGATAATAGGATTTTTCTCGTCACAGAAGGTATCCCCCGTAGTGGTCTCCTTCAGCTTGGCAACGGCGACAATGTCACCTGCTATCGCCAATCCCAATGGTTTCTGCCTCTTCCCCTCCAGGGCATAGATCTGTCCGATTCTCTCCTTGACCTTTTTGGTCGAGTTGAAAACAGTTGAATCCGGGTTAATCATCCCCGAATAGACCCTAAAAACCGTAAGCTTCCCCGCATAGGGATCAGCTATGGTCTTAAAAACGAAAGCGGAAAAGGGGCCGTCTTCCTTTGCTTCCCGCTCTTCCATCTCTTCCGTCTTGGCATTTTTGCCCTTCACATGGTCCCTCTCCAGGGGGGATGGGAAACCCATGACAATCATATCGAGGAGGGGCTGAATCCCCATATTTCTCGGGGACGCTCCACAGAGTATCGGTGCGAATTTCCTCTGGATAAGACCCTTTTTCAGGCAGAAATAACAATCCTCTTGGTTCAGGTCCCCCTCTTCGAGGTATTTCTCCATCATGTTATCATCGATCTCCACTAGGCTCTCGATCATCTCCTCGCGGCGTTTCGCCGCCTCATCGCTCAGCTCTGCTGGTACTTCTTTCAGTTCGAATTTTCCGCTGAAGTCATCCTTGTACAGATAGGCCTTCATTTGGATTAGATCGACCACACCTCTGAACTCCGCCTCAGCTCCGATGGGAAGTTGAACCGGCATGCAGGGAGTGGATGAAAGTCCTTTCTTAATGTCATCCACCGTCTTCTGAAAATCTGCCCTCTCCATATCCATTTTACTGATGTAAATGAGGACGGGGACTTCAAACTCTTGGGCATATTCCCAGACGGTTTCCGTTTGAACCTTCACCCCGGAATTGGCCCCAATGACAATAACCGCGCCATCCACTACTCTCATACTCGAACGTGCATCGGCAATGAAGTTTGCGTACCCTGGAGTATCGATGAGGTTCAACTTGTGCTTATTCCACTCCGCGTGGGCAAGGGAAGAGCTGATGGTAATCTTTCGGTTGATCTCCTCCTGGTCATAATCCATCACGGAAGTAGCTTCGTCAACGCTTCCCAGCCGATTATTCGCCCCCGTATCGAACAAGATAGCCTCAGCCAGTGAAGTCTTTCCGTCACCTCCGTGACCAAATATCCCGACATTCCTAATTTCGCCTACCTCGAATTTCTTCATGTGAGCACCCTTGCCTGGAAATGGAGAGAATCCCCCTGAACCGATTCGCTAACGGGTTAACCTTATAATTACTTTTTTCACCTCTAAAAGTCAACCCCGAACTCTCCAGGCCGATGACCCCTCAGAATACCGACGGATACCGATCAATTTCGATGAGAATATGGGGATTTTTGAAGTCGGGTCTTTCGCTGGATTTCTGCCGAACCGGACGTTTTCCCCTCGGACAACAAAGGCTCCCTAAACCCCATTGAAACAAGACCCCATCCCGCCAAGGAATCACGAAATGACCGGCGTCGAAGGTTCATGAAATCCCCGGAATGCGAACATTGACATCGCCGTTAAATTACACTACACTTCCGGCCTAATCTTGCCTCCGAAAGGGAGATACCATGAAAAGCAGCACAGTCTTTTTCTCGGATCTCCGGAGTAATGCCAAAAGGATCATGTTGGACAAGGTGGACGAACTCCTGCACCGGGGAGAAATCGCGGATAAAATCAAGGCCAATGACCTGGTGGCAATAAAACTTCACTTCGGGGAGAGGGGAAACACAGCCGTCGTCAGACCTATCTTTATCCGAAGGATCGTGGATACCATCAAGGGATGCGGAGGAAAACCTTTTCTCACCGATACCAACACGCTCTACACGGGTGCACGGCACGAATCAGTCTCCCATATCGCCACCGCCTTTGAAAACGGATTTGACTACTCCGTCGTTGATGCTCCCATTATCATCGCCGATGGCATCCGCGGAAATACCTCCGTGACGGTCAGGATCGATAAGCCCATATACCGTGAGGTGAGCATCGCCCACGATATCTTTACCGCCGACGCTCTCATCGGAGTCGGTCATTTCACGGGCCATGAACTCTCCGGGTTTGGAGGTGCCTTGAAAAATCTTGCCATGGGATGTTCCAGCCGCGGAGGTAAATTGAAACAACATTCAAGTGTGGCCCCCCGGGTGAAAACTGGCCGCTGTACTGGATGCGAGGCGTGTATTGCCTGCTGTCCAGAAGGCGCTATCGCCATGTTCGACGGTAAGGCGCGTATTCATCCCAAACAATGCGTAGGATGCGGGGAGTGCCTATCGGTCTGCCCTGAGGGAGCCATTCAGTTTAAATGGGATAACGACGCCGCACTCTTCCAAAAGAAGATGGCGGAATACGCCTACGGGGCTATCGCGGGAAAGCGCGAAAAATCGATCTTCCTCAATTTTCTGACCCAGGTGAGCCCTGCCTGTGATTGTTTAGGACATTCCGACACCCCCATCGTGGGAGATATTGGAGTCCTCTCCTCCTGTGATCCCGTGGCCATTGATCAGGCCTCGGTCGATTTGGTCAACGCCCAACCGGGAAACGAGCGGTCCAGGTTGAATACTCATCTGGCACCGGGAGAGGATAAATTTCGGGCTTTGTACCCTCGGATCGATTGGGAAGTTCAACTGCAATATGCAGAGGAGATTCGCCTAGGATCGAGGAAATACGATCTCATCCCGATCTAGAGCCCGGTCGTATGGGGGATCTAGGGGAATCGCTTCCAGAAAGCCGGCCTTCTCATCCTCGGGGGTCACATCAAGTCTCAGGTAGGAGCCACCAACATCCAAAGGGTACTGACCAGGCTTTTCGAGGTAAGGGGACAACCCATAAACGGGTCATACCAGCTCAACGTCGGAGGGAATACGGATTTTCTCAATATGTTGGACCGCTCGCGGCTGATGAGCAAAAAGACGAACGAAATCCAGTCGGTTCTCGGCCTGATGGATGGGAAACAGTTCGATCCTCAAAACTTCTCTAGTGGCCCGAGCGATTATGTGTCTTGGCTGAAGGACAACAACCCCTGCTCTTTGCGGATTGAGGCGGAGCAATTCGGCGGCGTGACGATGAACGTTGCGGTCTGGCTCCCGGTGGAGGATTCCCCCAACTCGGCGGGCGTAACCACGGATGCCGTTCGAGCTGCCAGGGCAGCTTTGGACCCCAAGCTTTCCGGGCCTCTTATCGAGGCCAATGCACATCCCTCCAAATCACCGGTTCATCAATTCGAAGATACGGGAGCCAGGGAGATGCTGAAGCGTTTCGCAGAACCCTTCGGGAGGTATCACTGAGGCCATTGCCGAGCTGGGTGTAACTTTGGGGGAACCAACCTCCGTGTGAGGTTATTCCCCCGCCGCGAATATTTCCTCATTTGAAGGGAAGGAGGGAAACCTTTTCTGAACCCATTCAGTAGTTTACCCTGACCAAAAAAAGCCCTTGGGCCGGTGCTGCTAATCCGGCCCTTCTTCTATCCCGTGCCTCCAGAATGTCGGCGAATTGTGAGGGGGTTAACTTCCGCCTTCCCACTTCAACGAGGGTTCCCACAATATTTCGTACCATTTGCTTCAAAAAGCCGTTGGCCTCCACCTCTATGATGACGAGATCCCCTCTCATTCCCACATCGATCGCATAGATCTCGCGTATGCGACTCGAGTGGTCGGAACCGGCCGAGCAAAAGGAGGAGAAGTCATGGCGACCTCTCAGTTTCATGGCGGCTTTCCTCATATTGGCCAGATCCAATTTTCCCGGGACAAACCATGAGTAATGGCGGTGAAATGGGGAAGGCAATTCCCCATTAAAAATCCGATACTCGTAAACCTTTCCCTTTGCACCAAATCGGGCATGAAATGCTTCGTCAACCTCCTCAACGTCTTTGACCCGGATATCCTCGGGAAGGAGACTGTTGAGGGCTTTGAGAAATGACAGGACATCGAGGGAGCTCTGTGTCTTGAAATGAGCTACTTGCCCCATGGCATGGACCCCGGTATCCGTTCTACCGGAGGCAAACAACCTCACCGGCTCTCCGGTGATGTGTGCGAGTTTTCCCTCTACGGTCCCCTGAATAGTTTTAACGTTAGGCTGAATCTGCCAACCGTGGTAGCCCGTCCCGTCATATTCGAGAGTCAATTTAATATTTCTCATTCTTCTTCTTGCTTAATCACCCCGTGGTAGCTTCCAAATAGCCTCAAAAACCATCCCTGCTGAACGTCTATGGCTCTCTCCGGACAGAACTCGGAACAACAGAAACACCGGATGCATTTGGAATAATCAATATCTATCTTCCCTCTCTCCATGGTCATCGCTTGGGACGGACATCCCTCAACACACACTTCGCAGAGTTCACATACATCCTCCTTGATTCGCGGCTTCGCCGTCATAGCATTCCTTAATAAGCCTCTCAAGGGTTGCGGAAGGCCCCATTGAGGCTCCACGCTCCGAGGAAAATGAAACCCCTCCACCTTCACCTCTCCAATCCCCTCTCCCACAACCTCGATATTCTTCGCCTGGCCCACTCCCAACCCCAAATCGGTCGCAATCCTGTTGGTCAAAAGGTCCAGGGGGGGGAGTCCAATGACATCACAGATAGTCGAATCGACCGCAATTCCGTCAGTGCCCGCGAAAATCAACCCAATCTCCCGAGGCTCCCCACCGCTCGGCCCGTCTCCCTCCATACCCACAATGCCATCAACTACATTCAGCCTTGGCCTGATTATCCCATAAAGGTCCACGAGCATTTGGGCGAAGGAGTGTCTGTCAACCCCCACTTTGAAATGCCATTGGATTTTCTTGGTACCCGGGATACACCCGAAGAGGTTCTTCACCGATAAGGTCATGGTGGTCATACCATGGGTTTTCAACTTGGGAAGGTTAATCAAAAGATCACACTCCATGACGGCCCTGGCTACCTCTGCCGTTCTGAATACCCCTTGATGGGACCCTTTGACTCCCATGGCATCGTCAAAGTCCACCAGCCTGCAATTCATCTCCCGAACAACATCATAGATCCCTGCCTTGGACGCCACCCTCAACAACCCTCCGATTCCGGGGCTGTCGCCGACCATGGGAACGCCACCGGCATCACGAACCAACTGGATTACGGCTTTCACAACGGAGGGGTGTGTCGTCACGGCTTCCTCCGGGGCCCTTCCTACCAGGAGGTTGGGCTTGATTAAGACTCGATCACCCCCCTTGACAAAGGCGTCCATCCCATCCAGCAGGTCAACAGCGGATTTCACCGCCTTGAGCACCGATTTTTCGGAATAATCCCGACATCGAACGATGGAGACCTTCGATTTGGCCACCCTTCTTATCCCCTTCCATGCTGCGAGGCTTACCGAATGTCGGAATGCACGCCCTCTTCGAGAAGGGCCTCAATGCATTCAATCCAATGTGACGGACCCTTTTTTGAAAACAGGGACACATGACGAGACATTGGTCTGTACGCAGAAGGCCAAATCCTCTTCAAATCCCAGCCGTATTAACTCCCGTCCGTGCTCACAGGTCCTTGCCATCTCCACGAGATTTCGAGCAAAGGCTTTGTAGAGGATTCGCGAGGCCCTGGCGCCATCCGTTACGGCAAACCCCTCTTTTTCCAAAAGGTCAATCAACATTCCCCCACATACCACATCCTCCAAGGAAAACCTCCCCTTCATGCCCGCTGGAACTATCACCGGGTCAGCATTTAAATTCGAACATCTTTGGACAACACCATGAGCGTTTGTGAAACTAGCAACGAAGACGTGTTCACAATCGGCCACCGAGTGTAAGGCCTTGGTTCCATTGGTTGTGGTCAGGATGACCCTCTTCCCCGATACAAAATCCCGGGTATATTCCCTGGGAGAATTGCCCAAATCAAATCCTTTGACCTTTAATCCGCCTTCTTCCCCCCCGACCAACGTGTCTCTCCGCGGTAATCTCTTCGCCAGACTGAAGGCTTCATCGACAGTCACAACAGGGATCACCTCTGTGCATCCATGGGATAGTGCCTCGATGATGGTGGTCGTCGCCCTCAATACATCGATGACTACGAAGACCTTTCCATCAGCCTTCCAGCCAGGCGAGGGACGATGGATAAATTGTATATCGGCGCGCATTCTATTCCCTCCACGAGATGGAAAAAATATACCCAATTCATCCAGAGTCTGAAAGGGCAACCCTCTATCTAGTATCAAGGGAAAGGGGTCCCTCCCCAGAAATACGCTTAGGGTGAGGAAATTCGCGGACAATCAACTCGGGGAGATTGGTGTAGCGGAGTATGTTCTCTGTGATATGTTGCCCCCGCGCTTTGACTAGGCCTTGGGAGGGGAACCCTTGCGAGTGAACTTCTGGAACGTGTGACAATCGGACGGAACCAGGCCCCTTTCGACCCCGAAAGTGTAGGTGACCTCCCCAACATAGAGGTCGCCGTGGGAGTCCACGCACAGCGTGTGCGGTGCGACGAAATTCCCCGGCGCACAACGATCGGCGCTTATCCAGCGCAGCAGCACGTTACCGTTCGGATCGAGGACGCTCACGTGTCCCGGCAGATCGTGCCTCATGGGACCATTGACAAAGGAATGTTGTCCAACGCGCCACCACAAGCTGGAGACATATATCAGCCCCTCGCCGTCTATGCAGATATCCGTTGGACGCTGCACGTGCGTCCACTGATCAAGGTACTCGCCATCAGGGCTGAAGAATTGAATCCGGTCGTTCTCGCGGTCGGCCACCAACACTCGCCCTTCGGCGTCGATGGCGATGCCATGGGGAAGGTTGAACTGGCCGGGGCCAGTACCGGGTTCTCCCCAAGACTGTATCAGCTTGCCATCGGGGGTGAATCTGTGCACCCGAGCATTACCATACCCGTCACAGACGTACAGTTCTCCATTTGACGCGAGGGCGACATTTGTTGGACGGTTGAAGGGCGGTCCACCGCGCGCAATACTGGTCAAACCTTTCTCCTTGTCGTAACCGGTATCCGAGGGTACTCCCGGGGTTCCAATCACCATAAGTTGTTCACCCTCGGGGGTAAACTTGCGCACGGTGTGATCACCGTCGTCGACAACGTACACTGAGTCTTCCGGGCCGACGGCGACCCCGTGGGTGCGAGGAGTAAAGATGCCCTCGCCCCAGGATGTAACAAAGGTGCCATCGCGCTCGTAGACAATCACTCGTGCGTCACTCCGGGTGACTAGGTAGACGCGGTCGCGCGAGTCAACTGTGACTCCGTCTACGTCGCGATGCACGTACCCCGCGGGGAGCTGCTCCCAGCCCTCGATTACTTCGTACCTGAACCCTTTCGCCATTGTCATTTCTTCCCTCAATTATGCCGATAACGAGGCTGCACTCATCAAAGCCCCTGCACAGGTCGGAAGGAGACGATAAAATTACCCGTTTCCCTATCTAGGGTAAGGAGGATATTCTTGAGCCAATGTTCATCATCCCTTTCCGGAAAATCCTCCCGGTAAAAGGCTCCCCGACTCTCTTCCCTTGCCAGGCTTGCCCTCATGATGGCCTTCGATATTAATATACTTCCTTTCAGCTCATTCAGCTCAAGAGAGCTTCCCGCTGTCTCCAACTCGGCCAATCTCCTCCCCATTTCGGAAACCCTGGATAGTCCCTCCTCCAGGGATTTTTCATTTCGTAGGGGACCGGCATGGGTCCAGCTCACATTCTGAACTTCGCGGAAGAGCTCCCGCCTCCCTTCCTTCTCGTGCCTCCATGCGAACTTACCCCTGACTATTTTCCGCTTCAATTTTCCCCGACGAACTCCCATGGCATATCGAGCTGCCGACTCGCCCGCAATACCCCCGAATACGCCGCATTCCGTCAGGGCATTCCCACCCACTCGATTGGCCCCGTGAACGCCCGATGTCACTTCACCAGCGGCGAAAAGCCCAGGGATTGCCGTCTGGGCACGGCCATCAATTTCCACGCCTCCCATGAAGAAGTGAACAACCGGGGCGATGGAAAAGGGCCGATTCCGAAAATCGGGGTTTATCTTCCCGAGTCGATTCAGAGGAGGTCTCCCCCACTTCTCCTCCGGAACAGCTGTATAATCCAAATAGACCTTTCCCTTCTCCGTTTCCCTGCTGAGGATCTGGGTGAATTGATCGCGATATTTCACGATGGATTCGTTCAAATCGAACTGAAGGCCATGTTTCTTGATGAGATCTTTCCCCTCGGAATCGATGGCCCTACCCTCTTTTGGGATTGGTGGTAGGATAATCATGGGGGGTAGATGCGGTTCGGCTAGACCGAGGGGATAACATTGGACGAACTCCATATCCCGTAAAGGTAACCCCACCTGCAATGCGAGCCAATACCCGTCCCCCAAAACCCTCCTGTGATTGTCATGACGCCTGTAGATACCGCCCCCTCCTCCCGTTGCCAATACAACGGATTTTGCATCGATGACCACCTGGCCCTCCGTTTTGGAAATCCCCAGGACTCCCGAAACCTGCCCCTCCTCCAGCAACAACTCTACGATGGAAAACCAGGGAACGGCGGTAATCCGTTCCTCTTTGATGTGCTGCAAGAGTGCGTCCATGAAGGCAAGGCCCGGGACCCTCGTCGAGGTACCCATTTGGATAAACCAGGATCTTTCGCTTCTTCTCTCCAGCGGGACTCCCATCTCCCTCAATGTCCCTATCATGGCCTCCCCCCCCTGGGCCAAAATGCGAACCAATTCAGCATCGTTTATCTTCTTCCCCGCTTCCATAACCAGCTTAACATACTCATCGGGAGCAAAATCCTCTGAAGGAGCTAGCCACCCTCCGCCGGCAAGTACCGAATTCCCGCTCCTCATGGAAGACTTACTGGCCAGCACCACCTTGCATCCCATTCGGGCGGCTCTCAAGGACGCCATAACCCCAGCAGCTCCGCTGCCCACTACCAGCACATCGGTCGTGATTTCCTTCAATCCCATCCCCTATGCCCTTGGAGGCGAAATGAAAGGCCCCACCACCAAACTGATGGGGCCTTCTCCCTTATTCCCTGGGCAGATGAGCAGACCTCTAGGCCTCGGCATAAAGCCATATCCTATCGTAATCCGCATCGCCCCTTTCACGATCGAAGACACAGATGCGGTTACCCCTCCTCCCGCTATCGCCCTTGAACTCATGGTAACCTTTTGCGGCCAGCAGGGCCTTATCTGCCTCTTCCACAATCTGATTGAGGTCCTCCGGCCGGAGCATCCCATATTGATCGATGGCCGCCGATGGAAGAAGGGTCACACCGAAACTCATCGTCAGGTTTCCATTGGGCTGCACCTCTTGATTTCGAAAATAATGCCCCTCCACTGTCTTCCTTACTCTCTCGGTAAATTGACATGCCTGTTCGATGCTTGAGATCTTAGATAGATAGAAGATAAACTCCTCACCCCCATATCGACTGACCAAATCATCCTCGCGAATACTGTCTTTCAAGATCCTCCCCAGTTCCCGGAGCAGTTTATTCCCCGCGATATGAGAGTTACGATCGTTGAAATTCTTGAAATCGTCGATATCCGACATCACGATGGCAATGGAAAACCCCTTTTCATCCTTCCTCTTCCGGTAAGTCGTCATCCTGAGGGCCAACGCCTCGAAAAAGGGTTCCCTGTTCAGCAATCCCGTAAGCCCGTCGTATTGAACTAAATTGAGCTTGTCCATTACGGAGGAGATATGAATCGACAAATCCCTCAGCATGGAGCGGTCTTGTTCCGTAAAACCGAATTGATCGATACTACCCTCAGGATCGGTTTTGTTAAACATCTCGATGACACCGGTAATTTTGCCGTTATGTCGCAAAGGGACACAAAGAACATTCTCGATCTGAAAATCGACCTTTTCCTTATACCAATCAGCAAATCGCTTGTCGTATTGTACCTCCTTTGCGTTAACCTCTTCCCCGGTCTCCGCCACAATGCCAGCATAGCCCTCACCCATTGGGAAGGTGAGTTCATTGACTTCCGTGTGGGAAAGGAGCCTATTGGCCCAGATAAGGGATTTGACAAACTCAGCCCCCTGGTCATCCTTTATGATGGTATAGAGACTAATCGCATGGGCCATCAGAAAGTCACGTATCTCTATGACCCTTTCTAATAAGGTATTGAGGTCCTCCGACACATCGAGCTTTATCTTAAGTTCCGTTAATCTGTTTTCCTGAAGCCTGAAGTTGGTGAATTCACTTTTGAGCTGGTCCAGCTCCCTTTGCAGGGATAAGATCTTTTCCCGTTGGCCCTCTTTTTCGGTAAAGAGGAGATAATTGGCCTGTCTCAGCCTATCCCTGCCTTCCTTCAGCCTATCGATGAGCTGCTTGTTTTCGTTCTTCGTCCTGCGCTGCTCCACCGCACGCTTCACGGAATACTCCACTAAATTTCGGTTGAGGGGTTTCTTCAGGTAGTCGAAGGCTCCCCCCTTCAAGGCTTCAATGGCATTATCCTCGGTGGAGTAACCGGTTATCACGATGCAGGGAATATCTGGGTCGACCCTTGAAACCCTCTTGATTACTTCGTGGCCATCTATCTCCGGCATTACCAGATCCACGACAATAGCATCAAAGACAT
>CAYFXL010000087.1:0-12267 GCA_964346945.1 uncultured Syntrophobacterales bacterium | reverse complement strand
CTGATATATAGTTGATGATGGCTTTGTCGTCTCATCGCCCACATTCCAGGGAAACCATCCGCAATGGATATCCCTGCAAAATGGGGGAAGGAGCTCTGAGTGCGAATTGAGATTTTTTCGGTGACCGTTCCTAGTGAGACCAAATGGCCGTAAATCGAATGTCTGAGGATGAAGGGCGAGTTTCAGATTTGCAGTGAAGGGAACTTTAGAACGGGCGATGAAATATTTTGAGCAGTGAAGAGCTCCTTTTCATGACCTCCCAAGAATCCCTTGACACTGGGCATCTTTTTTCATTAGAGTAAAATGGTAAAAAACAGAAAAGGGAGGAACTATTCCATGCCTGAGGAAGAGGTGAAAATTTATACGAGTCCCACCTGACCGTACTGCAAGATGGCGAAAGAGTATCTTTCGCAACGGGGAATCGATTACAAGGATTTCGATGTCACCAGCGATCGTGAAGCCTTAAACGAGATGGTGAAGATTTCAGGGGCTCGCAGCGTCCCCGTCATCGTGGCCTGCAACGATGTTATGGTTGGCTTCGACAAGGGCAGGCTGGAGCACATGCTGGGATGTCTCAAGCAGAAAACCGATTTGTAGGCGAGATCCCTTTTACGACTCGCCCGGCAAGGCATTCTGCGGGAAGCAGCCCGTCAGGGAGATATTGAAGGCTACGAGGGCCTACACATCTCCGCAATGTCTCCTACGGTGATAGTTGGGGATTATCCCTTACCACGTTCACCGCTATTTTTTCCCTTCTCCAATAGGACCTTACACACAAAGGACCTTCGGTAATATCCACTGTTCGCGCTCGATCCTTGATTATCGGTTTCTCAAGAGGAGGTTTTGGTATGTCCAGTTATCAGATAGCAGTCATTCCAGGGGATGGTGTCGGCAATGAGGTGGCCAGAGAGGCTGTCAAGGTTCTTATGGCTTCAGCGGAGAAGCATGGGTTTCGGGTGCAGATCGAAAGCTTTGATTGGGGTTGCGATTTCTATTTGAAAAACGGGGTCATGATGCCAGAGGATGGCTTGGAAATCCTCAAGGGGTTCGATGCCATATTCTTGGGCTGCATTGGCGATGCCAATAAGGTTTCCGATGAAATCTCCCTAACGCTGCTCTTGAGGATAAGAAAGGGCTTTGACCAGTATGTTAACCTCCGACCGATAAAGTTGTATGCCGGGGTGGAATCGCCCATCAAGACGGCCACCCCGGGAGCGGTGGATCTCGTAGCCGTCCGAGAGAATACGGAGGGGGAGTATGCAGGAACTGGAGGATTTTTCAAAGGGGGAACCCCCGACGGTTTTGCCCTGCAGACAGCGGTTTTCACCCGAAAGGGCTGCGAGAGGATCATCCGGTATGCCTTCGAATTGGCTCGAAGAAGGCGGAAATTTGGCCAAGGGGAAAACGTTGGCATGGTGACCAACTGCACAAAATCCAACGCATTGAACTACTCCATGGTTTTCTGGGATTCTATTTATTGGGAAGTAGCCAAGGATTATCCCGACATCAAGACCGATAAGGCCATGGTAGATGCCCTTACCATGTGGCTCGTCAAGAATCCCAAAGATTTCGATGTCATCGTGGCATCCAATCTATTCGGTGATATCATCACGGATTTGGGATCCATGCTTCAAGGGGGAATGGGCTTTGCCGCCGGCGCAAATCTAAACCCGGAGCGGCATTATCCCTCCATGTTTGAGCCCATTCACGGCTCAGCACCAAAGTATACGGGAAAAGAGGTCGTGAATCCCATTGCCTCCATTGAGTCGATTCGAATGATGCTGGAACACCTAGGGGAGGAAGGGGCGGCCCGGGACATCGAGAAGGCCGTCGCCCGGGTGTTGGCCGAGGGGAAGGTCAAGACCTACGATATGGGAGGTAAGAGCAAGACCTGGGAGGTGGGAGATGAGGTGAAGAGTGCTATCCTTGGCTAAGGTGAATCACTCGAGACCCTATGATCCTTAACTCCGAGGGCAATCAGAATAACCCCGATTAGGGGAAGAACAAGAACGCATTGAAGGGCTTTTTCCAACCCGATGGTATCACCCAGAAGCCCGGTTACGGTTACGAGAAGACTTCCCACCCCCCAACCCAGGCCCATCATCATGCTGGATACGAGGGTCCGGCTCTTTGGCGCTATTTCCTGGGCGGCAACGATGAGAACGGGGGTCGTCGCCCACATGCAGAGTCCCCCGATGATCAAGAGCCCCAATGCAGGGATCCCATGGCTCTTGAGAAACAAGAAGAGGATTACGGGGGATAGGGAGAAAGATGCTAGCATAATTTTTTTCCTTCCCACATAATCGGAAAGCAGTCCGCCGACAAAGCTTCCCAAGGCCCCTCCACCGGTAAACAAAGATACTGCGAGTCCCGAGGTAAAAAAGGGGAATCCCTTCTGAACGAGCAGAACGGACAGAAAGCTCATAAAGCTCGTACCGGCTGCGGTTCTGATGACCGCAAGGAACCAAAGGACAGCAAGGGCCCCTATTCTGGGAAACAGGTGTGCCCTGAGACTGTAAGCTTCCCTCCGATCACTCTTTGGAGGTGATGTGGGCGCAAACCTGATGAGGAATACGGTTATGATTAAGGCGAAAACTATTGTGAAGACCGTTCCGTTCAACCCGAACATGGAGACCGTTATGGTAACCAGAAGTGGACCTAAAGCCATTCCCAAGGTACCCCCGATCATCCAAATCGACATGAAGAAGCCGGCCCGTCTCCTACCAATCTCGCCGATCATGGCTGCACCTGGGGGATGAACGGCGGAGTGCCCGATCCCTCCTAAAATCAAACAGAGGGCGAGAAACCAGTACGACGGGGTAACCCCCAGAAGGCCCATAAATATTCCCGTGAGGAGAGGACCAAAAAGGACGAACATGCGCATTTCGGTCCGATCCGATATGTATCCCACTGCGGGCTGAGTGAAAAAAGAGGCAATAGCCCTTATGGTGACGAGCGAGCCCGCCAAGGTCAGCGAGAGGTTCATCTTTCGAATTAAAAAGGGCATCAGTGGTGGTAGGAAATTAATATAGACATCGGTGATCATATGGGCCGATGCCAGTACCGCCAGGGGTACCCATTGGAATTCTTCCGGATCCGGGCCAGAGGAACTAGTGTCAAAGCGTACCGGTCTGTTTTTCAAATCAGGCTCCTTCTCCTCTTTGGGGGCAAATCTCTTATTATATTCCGCCAGAATTTGATGAAAGGGAATATTGGGCGGACGTCCTATCGGCCAATATCAGCAAAGGGGTGAAAGACCTTTGGGGTAGTCCTCCTTTGGCGGAAAAGACTGATGCCATTTTTCCATAAATAGGGCGAAGACCTTGGACCGCTCGAGCAGGGTGGGGACGATTAGGGTTTCATCCGGGCTGTGGGCCCCGGTTCCCTGGGGACCGAGGCCATCAACGGTCGGAGCATAGTGCGAAGCATTGTTGCCGTCAGATCCTCCTCCGGTGGGGATCTCATCAATGTCGACGCCCAGTTCCCTTCCCGCATCCTGGATCAAGCGGAGGAGTTCCAAACTCCGCTCGGTTTTCAACATCGGGGGAAATGTAATCCCCCCGGTCAATTCCATCCGGATACCATCCCGATGGGCACAACAGATACGATTGAACTCCTTCTGCACTCGCTTCATCTGGGCCTCGTCCACTACCCGGACGTCTATTTCGGCATATGCGTGCTCGGCAATGATGTTGGGCCGGCTCCCTCCTCTGACGACGCCTACGTTGACGGTGAGGCCACCCTCAAAGTCATTCAAAGCATGGAATTTTAAAATGGTGTGCGCTAATTCCTCGATGGCGCTAACCCCCAATTCTGGCTGAGTTCCCGCATGGGCCGCTTTGCCGTGAACAGTGAGGTGGTATTTTCCCACCCCTTTCCTCTTGATCACCACTTGTCCCTCGGGGCGCGCCGGCTCGAAGACGCAGACGGTGTCCGCTGACTGCGCCTCCCGTATTACGTGAGGGGTGGAGGTAGGGGAGCCGATCTCCTCCTCGGAGTTGAGCAACACGGTGAGATCTAGGGTTCGATAGAGGGTGGGGTTCGCCTCCATGAGGGCATGAAGGGAATGGAGAAGGACTACAATTCCCCCCTTCATATCGATCACCCCCGGTCCGAAAGCCTTGTCGCCGTCAATGCGAAAGGGGCGCCTCTCCGCTTCCCCTTCAGGAAAAACGGTGTCCATATGGCCAATGCAGAGGAGCTTCTTTATAGAAGTTCCCCCCTTGCGGGCGAGAAGGTGATCCCCGAAATCGGGTTGGGGGAGTCGCTCAACTTCAAAACCCAGGTCATGGAGTTTTGGGACAATCATGCTGGCTATCTGGTTAACCCCTCCTCTTAGGTAGGTCCCCGAATCGATATTGACCAGCTTTTCCAAGAGGGCCAGCATCTCCGCTTCCTTCTTGTCGAGACATTGGACAACTAACCCGGAGTAAATCATGGGCTCTTCTCCCATCCGCCTTCGGGATTTTACTCCTCCATTCCGTTGGTTGGGCCGGAATGAAGTCCCGAATACCAACGAGGGATTAAATACGGGGAAGTAGATTCGACGAATAGAAATGGATACGGACAATCAGTGGTTTAATTGGCCTAGTCGAAGGGACTATCCTAATCCCTCACCACCATGGTCTCTTTCAACTCCCCGATCTTTTCCCTCCCACGGATTGCTTCAACTCCAGCTCGTCTGAGGACATCGATAATGGTTAACGCCTCGATTTCCTCGACCCCATCCGATGTAAGAACCAGTCCCCTAGCCATATATCCTGCCAAATTTTGAGCAACATTGGGACTCCCATCCCGGCAAGTGGAACCCTCTGATAAAGATATCCTTTCCACCGGTGATGGTCAATGGGTGTGATCTGCAGTTATTCGCGTTTCTTTTTGTTGACAAGAGGAGAAAATTGAGGTAATTAGGAAAAGGCATTTATCGACGATGTGACGGCCACGAGTTTCATTATTTAGAGGAAAGGAGGTGATTGAGAAGGGGTAAGGAAAACAAAGGGAGTAAATAGAGAAAGGAGGTCGGTATGAAGAAGATTCTATTGATAACGGTTGTATTCATGTTTGCCCTTGCCTTGGCCTCAGGAGCTTTTGCCCAAGAGTTGAAGGTAGGGACGCTTCTCTCCTACACCGGGCCACTAAAGGAATTCGGTCCCAATCTCAAAAATGGCACTATGCTAGCTGCAAAACAACTGGAGGCGGCGGGGCTGACTATCAAAATGATCCATGAGGACAGCGAAACCTCCGCCATCCCGGCAACCAATGCGGCCAAGAAATTGGTCGAAGTGGACAGGGTGGTTGCCATTGTGGGTGCCCTTGCAAGCGGGGTAACCGTGCCGGTAGCGGAATCGGTGACCTGTCCCAGTAAGATTCTGCACATCTCGCCAGCCTCCACTTCCCCCCTCATTACGGTTCTGCCCTCTGACAAGGATGCCGATGTGCTCTTCCGCACCTGCCCATCGGATGCTCTTCAAGGGGTCATCTCGGGAAAATTGGCAGTGACGTTCAGCAAGACGGCCTCAGTCCTCTACGTGAACAACCCTTACGGGCAGGGGCTTGCTCTGCAGTTTCAGAAGTCCTATGAGAGACGACGTGGTAAGGTCCTGGCAATGATTCCCCATGACGAAAAAGCCGCGGAGTCCTACACGGCGGAATTGAAGAGGGCGCTTGCGGATAAACCCGATATTATCGGCGCTTTCAGCTACCCAGAACACGCCAAGGTCTATATCAAGGAAGCCCTCGAGTTCTTCAAATTTAACAATTTCCTGTACTGCGATGGTACCAGATCCTTTGATATCGCCAAGGCTGTCGGTGCCAGAAATGTGGAAGGGAAATGGGGAACCGCCCCCGGCGCGGCAAAGACTAAATCCTACGATATCTTCGTCTCCGATTATCGGGCGGAATACGGGGTCCTCCCTCCCCTGCCATTCATCACCAACGCCTATGATGCCACGGCGGTGATTGGTCTTGCCGCCTATGCGGCCAAGGCGAAAGGCCTCCCCATGACGTCCACAAATATCAGGGATCAGCTCCGTACGGTAGCTAACCCACCCGGTGAACTCATCAAACCGGGGGAATTCAAGAAGGCCTTCCAGTTGCTGGATCAGGGGAAGGCCATCAACTACGAGGGGGCCGCTGGTTCCGTGGATTTCGACGCCAGCGGAGATGTGGAGACGCCCATTGATATCTGGAGATACAGGAAAGGCGTTCCCACAACGGTCCGTATAGAAATAGAGATCCCACGGATATGAGGTGAACAAGAAACGGATCCGAAAAGGGGGGCTCTTGCCATGGCGAGAACCCCCCTTTTTATATGTATGACAACAACGGCCGTGGCCTCATCAGTCAATCATCTTGGATATTCTCTTCTCCTCTCCCTTAAGGCCCTGCGGTCGGTAGATGAGGATGATCTCCAGGAGGATACCGATGATCAGGTAGCGAATGTAAGGGGCCCTGGCCTTCATGGTGTATGGGAGAATATATGCTGTTAAAAACCTTGTTATTTCCCAGATTCCCCAAATGACAAAGGCGCCGAGGATGGCCCCCTTGTTATTGCCGCTTCCCCCTGCCATCAGCATAACCCAGATGATAAAGGTCCCGTAGAGGGGGGTGAACACGTCCGGGGAGATTGCCTTGGTATAGTGGGCATAGAGGGCACCACCCACTCCCATGATCATGGAGCCAAAGATGAGCGATTGCATCTTGAACCTGAAGATATCCTTCCCGGTCATAGCTGAGGCGATCTCATCCTCTCGAATGGCCCGGAGCACCCGCCCCCAGGGCGATCGAATGACCCTCTCGATGGATAAATAGATAACCACCATGATGGCCAATACGATTGGTAGATAGATATAATTGTAATATCTCGGATCGACCCATCCCTGAAGGGGTTGGGGAAGGCCCATCAAACCCCGGGGACCGTTTGCCAACCAATGTTCGTTATTGAAGATGAGGCGAACGGTCTCGGCGATGCCGATGGTGGCAATAGCCAGGTAGTCCTCCCTAAGGCGGAGGGTTGGATATCCGATCAAATAGGCGATGAAACCGCACACCAGGGCAGCTCCCAGCAGACCGAGGGGAAACCACAAGCCGACGGGGATAATCTCACCGAGACCGAGGCCGAAAATTTGGCGGACATACTGGGCGTACAGGCCCGTGGGCTTCGGGGTCGTAATCATGGCCGACGTATACGCCCCGATGCAGAAGAAGCCGGCGATCCCGATATTGAAGAGGCCGGTATATCCCCATTGGATATTTAACCCCAGGGCAAACACGGCAAAGATCCCCGCCATGATGGCCCAGAAAACCAGATAGGCGATGTAACCTCCAATTTCCATTAGGCACGCCCCCCTCCAAAGATCCCCTGCGGTCTTACCAAGAGGATCAAGATCATGACCATAAAGGCAACGGCGGGTTTATAGGTCGGCAAGAGATAGGCGGTGGAAACCTGCTGGGCAACGCCCATGACCAAAGCCCCGACAAGGGCTCCGTACATGTTGCCTATTCCCCCCAGGATGGTAGCCGCAAAGAGGGGAAGGAGAAAGTGCCACCCCATACCCGGATGTAATTGGACGTCAATACCATAGAGGATGCCCCCCGCCCCAGCAAGGGCCCCTCCAATACCCCATGTCCATATTATCACCCTTTCGGTATCAATCCCACTCACCCGGGCCAATTCCATATTATCGGCCGTGGCCCGCATGGCCTTTCCCATCTTGGTCCGTTGGAGAAAGAGATAGAGCAGGACGACTAGGGATAAGACCGTTATAAGGATCAGAATCTGGTCAGGCCTGATCTTAATCTCAAGGGGCAATATAATGGCCGGCCGCAGGACTCCGGGACGGTAAAAGTGATAATCACCCCCCCACAGGATGAGGACGATCATTCGGATAATAAAGGAAGCCCCCAGAGCGGACATGGCCAATATCACCGAGGAACTCCGTCTCAGGCGAAGGGGCCGATATAAGATACGATCGACCAGGATGGAGACCATGGCCACGCCGGCCATGACGATGGGAAAGGCGAGGATCATCCTCCACCCGAAGGAAAGGGAGCCAAAGGTAGTATCGGGGATACCAAACCAGGGGAAAAGGCCCGTGACCAGAAAGAGGGCGATATAGGCCCCTGCCGTCATCAGGTCGCCGTGGGCGAAGTTGGCGAACCTCAGGATCCCATACACCAAGGTGAGACCGATGGCTCCCAGTGCAATAATGCTCCCGAGGACGATTCCATAGACGGTTAACTCTGCCATCTTTAGCCCCCTAAATACAGCTTGCCAACCTCCTCATTCTCCAGGATGGCCTTCCCCGTATCCTCGAATACGTTTCGCCCCATGGCCAGAACATACCCCCGGTCTGAGATCTTCAGGGTTTCCCGGGCATTCTGTTCCACCACCATGAGGGCGACGCCCGTCTTATTGATGTCGACGATCTTTTCGAAGATCATCCCCACCAGCAGTGGGGCCAAGCTGGCGGAGGGTTCGTCCAAGAGCAGCACCTTGGGATCGAGCATCAACGCCCTCCCCATGGCCACCATCTGGCGCTGTCCACCGGAGAGGCTTCCCACCTTCTGGTTCCTCCTGTCCTTGAGAAGGGGAAAGAGGTCATACACCTCCTGGAGCCTATCACGATAGTCATCAGTTCTGACGAAGGCCCCCATCTCCAGGTTCTCCTGGATGGTGAGGGAGGGAAAGACGTTGTCAACTTGCGGAACGTAACTCATCCCCTTGCGGACGATTTTGTCCGGGCTCAACCCGGTTATCTCTTCATCCTTCAACTCGACGGCTCCTTGCCTCGGCGTCAAAATTCCGAAGATGGTCTTCAGCAGGGTTGACTTTCCCGCACCATTTGGCCCTATGATGGAGACGATCTCCCTGTCATCCAATTTTATGGAGACATCGTAGAGGATGTCCGTCTCACCGTAGCCGGAAGTCAGGTTTCTGGCTTCCAAAACCCTCATCGATATTGACCTCCGAGATAGGCCTCCAGGACCCGTTCATCTGACCGGATCTCCTCCGGAGTTCCCTCTGCCAGCTTATGCCCCTCGCTCATCACGATGACGGGGTTGCAGAGGCTCATGACCAGGTCCATGTCGTGCTCGATGATCAAGAAAGTAATTCCCTTCTCCGCACAGAGTTCCCTGATATTGTCGACCAGTTTTCTCATCAACGTTCGATTCACCCCTGCGCCGGGCTCATCGAGGAGGATGAGATCGGGGTCCGCCATCATGGTCTTGGCCAATTCGAGCAACTTCTTCTGCCCGCCCGAGAGCGTTCCCGCATATTCATCCTTCAGATGAATCAGCTCCACGAATTCCAATACCCCCAGGGCCTTATCCCGTATCTCCCGCTCCTGCTCCTTTACAGACTTAGGCCGAAACCATGTATTCCAGATCCGCTCCCCCCGTTGGTTCTCCGGTACGAGCATCAAATTTTCGAGTACGGTCATATGGCCAAACTCCCGGGTAATCTGGAATGTGCGGCAGATTTTCCTTTGGAAGATCTTGTGGGGGGACAAGCCGTCGATTCGGTTCCCGTTGAAGAGGATCTCGCCACCGTCGGGTTTGTGGAAGCCCGTCACCAGGTTGAAGAGGGTCGTTTTACCCGCCCCATTGGGCCCTATAAGCCCGGTAATGGATTCATCTTTGACCTCAAGGCTGCAATCATCTACGGCCCGGAGGCCACCGAAGCTCTTATCCAGAGACTTCACTTCCAGCATTTCATCGACTCCATGGGTGGAATTACCTTTTTCCGTGCGAACGAGAATGAAGCAATTAAATAATTTATTCGCCGCGTTGTCAATCAATTTCTGTGAGATCGCTAAAAAAAATGGGAAAGGGAACCCTGGGCGCGAATTAAGATCTTTTCCTTCTAGAGTTCTCAGTGTTATTAGGGAAAACGGTGTTCCCTGAGCGTATTCTGCTGGAAAAGTGGGGACCCATCGAGGGTGAGCAGGCTTCGTCGTGAGTGTTCCAACCCAAGGTCAGTTTTCTAACCGGATGTCGGCCGGGTTCCGTGAAGCGAAGGGACAAGGATTTTCCCTCTGAGGGAAAAATATTGTTGAGCAGTGAAGAGCGACCTTTCCCTGAAACCTCCCTGTACTATTGCTATGAAGCGACGAGAATTATCCATATCGAGGGAGGCGATCATCATTATTTCACAACATTTTCGAAGAGGGCTTCGGGATGCGGCCGCTTTTGAATGAGCCCCCTCTCAAAGGCGAAGTCCGCAAAACCCTTCCACTTCTCCAGAGACTGAACCTGGGTCATTGCGAAAACCGGCAGTGTATCATTGAAGGCCCGGGCATCCAGGTCCTTCCTGACATCCGGATTGGCCTGGAAATAGACTTTGAGGGCCTCTTCCGGATGTCGCTTGGTGAAACCGATAGCCTCATCCAGTGCGTTAATAAATCGGTTGGCCGCTTGCCTCCTCTTCTCTAAGGTCCCATCGCTGGTGATAAATACCAATTCGTAGTAATCCGGAACCCCATGTTTCTCGACGGGGAAGTATCCGGCCTCCTTCCCCTCCAAGGCCAGTTCGTTGATCTCGTAGTTCCAATATGCCCCGACAACGGCGTCAACTTTTCCCGTTAAGAGGGAGGGGGTGAGATTGAAACCGATATTGATCAATTCATAGTCGTCCCTGGCAAGGCCAGCGGATTGGGCGACGGCCTCGAACAGGATGACCTCCGTGGGAGCCGTGGAATAACCAACCCTTTTCCCCTTTAGATCAGCGGGGATTTTAATACCCGACTCCTTCAAAAAGGTTATGGTGCTCAATGGGTGCTCTACGAGGATTCCGATGGCTTTTATCGGTAGTTCCTGGGATCGCGCGACGGTGACGCTGGGTTGATAGCTGATCCCAAAGTCTACCTTCCCAACCGCCACGAGTTTCGGCGGGTCATTGGGATTGGCCGGGACCAGGATTTCGACTTCCAGTCCCCCTTTCGTGAAAAACCCCTTGTCTCGGGCTACATAGACGGGGACGTGATCTGCATTGGGAAACCAGTCCAACATCAGGGATACTTTAACCGGGAGGCCTTGGCCGAATCCCTCCGAACCCCAAAGGATGACTAAGGAAAAACCGATGGTAAAAAACGCCCTTACCGTACTTCGGAAAATCTTTTCCATGGCATCGCCCACCTTTCCATGAAAACAACGAAGTAAAAAAGCCCAACTCCTAAAATGGTGAGATAGATGAGTGAGGCGAAAATGAGGGAGATTTGAAGCTGGGCATTGGCATGGAGCATCAGGTAACCGAGCCCTTCCTTCGATCCCACCCATTCCCCGATAATGGCCCCAATGGTTGATACGGATATTCCGATCTTGCATCCGGAAAAGACAAAGGGCAGGGCCGAGGGAACTCTCACTTTCCAAAGGATTTGCCACCGATTGGCCTTCAGGATCCTCAGGAGATTCACCGAATCGACATCAGCCCCCTTCAGCCCATCCAAGGTATTGACGACGATGGGAAAGAAGACGATCAGGGCCGCCATGACGACCTTGGATGAAAGTCCATAGCCGAACCAGAGCACCAACAGGGGAGCGATGGCAAAGACGGGTATTGTCTGGGACCCGATCACGATGGGATAGAACGACTTCTCCAAGACGGGGAACTGAAACATGAGGAAGGCCAACCCCACCCCTACAACGAAGGCCAGGAGGAACCCCGCGATGACCTCCTCCAAGGTAATGAGAGTGTGATGGAGCAACAGCGATTGTTGAACGGCCAAGGTTCGAAGGATTCGACTGGGTGCGGGCAGGATATAATGGGGGACCTGAAACTGCCACACCATCAACTCCCAAAAGATAACGAAAAGGATCAACAGGATAGCGGGATAGAGTAGTCGTCTGGTCATGTAAATACCCTTTCGATTTCCCCTTGCAGCATGTCCAAGAGAATCCCCTTGAGACCCACGAAGCTCGAATCGGTCACCTTCCTGGGTCGTGCAATATCCACGTTGATCTCCCCCTTGACGGCGGCGGGGCGGGCGGTCAATACGTAGATGCGATCGGAGAGGAGCAAAGCCTCTTCAATATCATGGGTGACCAGGAGAATCGTTTTCCGATAATCCATCCAAAGGTCGAGCAGGATGTGCTGCATCACCGATCGAGTCATGGCGTCAAGGGCTCCGAAGGGTTCATCCAAAAGGAGGATGTCCTTGCGGAAGAGGAGGGTTCTCACTAGGGCAGCCCTCTGCCGCATGCCAATGGATAACTCGTCGGGGTAATTCCCCTCGAACCCCTTGAGCCCCACCCGATTCATGAGATCCA
>CAYFXL010000086.1:0-12418 GCA_964346945.1 uncultured Syntrophobacterales bacterium | reverse complement strand
CATCCTACGGCACAGAAGTGGTACGTTTTCCCCTTGTATTCATAGGTAGCAGCCGCCTCTTCCTCTTTGACTTCCATTCCGCATATGGGATCTCTTGCCATGTCTCTAACCTCCTTCCTCCTTTTTGATCATAAACCGCCCTTTTCCACATGGAGCAATGGAGTACTTAAATATCTCTCCCCGGTATCCGGCAGGATGACGACGATAAGCTTCCCCTTATTCTCCGATCTCTTGGCCACCTCAAGGGCACCCCAAGCCGCAGCACCACATGAAATCCCGCCAAGAATCCCCTCTTCTTTTGCCAACCTTCGGGCCGTCTCAAAGGCATCGTCATTGGTAACCTGGATGATTTCGTCGATAATCTCAGTATTGAGGACTTCAGGGAAAAATCCCGCCCCGATCCCCTGAATTTTATGAGGACCAGGCTTCCCGCCGGAAAGCACCGGAGAATCCTTGGGCTCAACGGCGACGACCTTAAACTCCGGCTTTCGCGGTTTAATCACCTCCCCCACCCCGGTTATGGTTCCACCCGTTCCGACGCCTCCCACGAGAATGTCAACCTTTCCATCGGTATCCCTCCACACCTCTTCCGCCGTGGTCTTCCGGTGGATCTCGGGGTTGGCAGGGTTCTTGAACTGTTGGGGCATGAAGGCGTTGGGAGTCTCCTTGACTAGCTCCTCCGCCTTCCAGATGGCTCCGGCCATTCCTTCTGGGCCCGGGGTTAAAACCAACTCCGCCCCCAGCATCTGCAAGAGGTTCCGCCGCTCGATGCTCATGGTTTCGGGCATCGTTAAGATCAATCGATATCCCTTGGCCGCGGCTACAAAGGCCAGGGCTATCCCGGTGTTTCCCGACGTGGGTTCGATGAGGACCGTATCTTTTTTTATCGAACCATCCCTCTCCCCAGCCTCAATCATGCTCACCCCGATCCGGTCCTTGACGCTGGAAAGGGGATTGAAGGATTCGAGCTTTGCCACGACTTGAGCCACACTTCCTTCCGTTATTCTATTCAGCCTCACCAGCGGGGTGTTCCCGATAGTTTGTGTGATATCATCGTATATTCTTCCCATCTCTTGCATCCCTCCATCTTCACGCAGCAACCACTGGCGGCTTGAACCTCCTCAACCTCAGGGCATTGCTCACCACCGTTACGGACGAGAGTCCCATGGCCGCCGCTGCGAAGATGCCTGCCGGATTTCCATCGATGGCCATGAACAATAGGGGTTTTCCTTGCTCGAATAGGGCTTCGACCTTCTGATCGATTCCGATCCGGGAAACTTCCCTGTCCTTCATCAATTTGATATACCCCAACAAGATCCTCTTGCCTCCGATTTTGGCCTCGATGCCATGATCCAAGGACCGCGTTATGTCAGTTCCAGTCTTGTGATAATCCGCGTAATCTATGTTTATGAGGTTTCTTATATCTTTTTACAGCCTAGCCCTTTTCAATCTCAGGGCGTTGGAAACCACAGAAAGCGAGGAAAAAGCCATCGCTGCCGCGGCAATTACCGGACTGAGGAGAAAGCCAAAAAATGGATAAAGCACACCGGCGGCAATGGGGATACCCGTGGAGTTGTATGCAAAAGCCCAGAATAGATTCTGTTTGATGTTCCTTAATGTGGAGCTACTCAACTTATAGGCCTTGACCACATCGAGAATATCGCTCTTCATGAGGACAATCTTGGCCGACTCCATAGCCACATCCGTGCCCGCACCAATAGCCACCCCCACGTTTGATTGTGTCAGGGCAGGTGCGTCATTAATCCCGTCTCCCACCATAGCGACATTGTGCCCTTCACCCTGGAGTTTTATCACTTCCTTTGACTTATCTTCTGGCAGAACCTCGGCTAAGACACGGTCAATGCCCACGGTACGGGCGATCGCCTCAGCTGTCCTTTTGTTATCTCCGGTGAGCATCGCCACCTTTATTCCCAATTTGTGAAGTTCCTTAATTGCCTCCTCACTGTTCTCTTTTAAAACATCGGCCACGGCGATAATCCCCATCAAGGTTTTATCTTTCGCTATAAACATGGGAGTCTTCCCCTCATTGGCTAAGCGGCCATCCTCATCCCGGGCTATTTTCAAATCTATCTTTTTGTCCTCCATTAACTTCTGATTGCCCAGAAATATTTTTGATTGATTCAGGCTTATTTCTATCCCATGCCCGGGGATAGCGTTAAAGTCAGTTACCTCCAGTAATTGCAGTTTTCTCTCTTCGGCCTCGTTGACAATGGCCTCGGCCAGGGGATGTTCGGACTTTTTTTCTCCGCTGGCAGCAATCTTGAGAACCTCATCTTCACTATGGTTATTAAAGGTAACAATATCGGTAACCCGGGGCTTTCCCTCGGTAAGTGTGCCGGTTTTGTCAAAGATGACAAAATCGATCTTTCGGAAATTCTCCAGGGCCTCTGCATCTTTGATAAGGATCCCCTGTTCGGCGCCTTTGCCTGTCCCCACCATAATCGAAGTGGGCGTTGCCAGTCCCAGGGCACAGGGGCAGGCGATAATCAGAACGGCGATCACCACCGTCAGAGTGAAGATTAAGGTTCCTCCCACAAGGGTAACTCCAAAAACGGACCCCGCTAAAGACCAGACAATAGCAGTAAGGATGGCAATTCCGATTACGCCCCAGGTAAAATAGCCGGCAACGATGTCCGCCAAACGGGCAATGGGCGCCTTTGACCCTTGAGCTTCTTCAACCAACTTGATAATCTGGGCCAGAGCGGTATCCTTACCCACCTTTTCTGCCCGGAATTTAATGGAGCCAGTCTTATTCAAGGTGGCTCCGGCCACTTTGGAACCAGGGTCCTTCTCCACCGGGATACTTTCCCCCGTTAGCATGGATTCATCCACGGCGGTTCTTCCTTCAATTACTTCTCCATCGACGGGTATCTTCTCGCCGGGCTTAACGACTACCACATCGCCAACCTGAACCTCGGAGATGGGAACCTCTTCCTCAACCCCATCCACCTCAACAATGGCCGTCTTGGGAGCTAGTCCCATCAGCTTCTTGATGGCCTCTGAAGTCTTGCCTTTTGTTAAGGCCTCCAAGAACTTCCCCAACAAAATCAAGGCTATGATTACCGCTGCCGTCTCAAAGTAAAGACTCCTTACATATAGCCCCTCAGGGTCCTTGCCCAGCAACACCAAACCGGCAGCATAAAAGCTGTAAAGGTAGGCAGCCGCTGTCCCCATGCCGATGAGCGAGTCCATATTGGGCGAACCTTTGAGGAGATTGGGGAAACCAACCCGGTAAAAGTTCAAGCCGGCAATAATCACGGGAATGGATAAAACCACCTGAAACAGGGCAAAACGGACCGGGAAATGCTCAGGATTCAGAAATCCCGGCAAAAGGCTCTTGCTGATTAACTCGCTCATGGCCACATATAAAATGGGAAAGGCAAATATGGCCGCCCAGATAAACTTCTTCTTCAAGGTCCTCATTTCCTTTTCCCGCGCCTTTTTCTCAACATCCGCAGGTTCTTCTCCCGCTTCAATAAGTTCCGGCTTATAACCAGCAGCGGAGATGGCTCTGATTATCTGGCGGGTACTCAGCTTGCTTTCATCATAAGAAACTCGGGCGTAGGAATTGGGGAAGTTGGTCTCTACCTCTTTCACTCCCTCAAGTTTCTCCACTGCTTTCTTAACCACTCCGGCACAATGGTCAGAACCCATTCCTATGACCTTGAATTCTACCGACTTCTCTCCCGATGATTTGATGACCTCATATCCCGTATCCTTAACGACCTTTTCTAGATCTTCTACGCCGGTCATAGCGGAATCGTAACTTACCATTGCGGTTTGAGAAGCAAAGTTCACTGCCGCCTTCACGACGCCTTTCTGTTTATTAAGATTCTTTTCAATCTTTTGCGCACAAGCGGCACAACTCATCCCGCCAATCTTTAGTATCGCCTTCTCTTTCTCACCCACTACCGAATAGCCGGCCGATTCCACCGCATTTATCAGGTCCGCCTGTTTCACGTGAGATGAATCATACTCAACCGTGGCCTTCTCGACAGCAAAATTGACAGCGGCTTCGGATACCCCTTCCACCGCTTTGAGGGCTTTTTCGATTGTGGCGGCGCAGGAGGCACAACTCATGCCTCCAATCTTCAAAGTAACCTTTTCATTGGGCATTGCGCTAACCATTTTATCCTCCTCCCCTTCTTCAAAAAAACTTCGAAATCATGAATGTACATGGGTACGCACAAATTATTTTAAGAGATTCTCCACGCTAAGGCCTTGTTGTTCATTTGAGTTAGTTAGTGATCTCCGGCAAAGCTGGAGGTTTGTTCTGTAAAACGCTCATAGCGACAGCCTGAGGGATCTCCACGGTCATCCCACAAACGGGATCGATGGCCTCTCCCCACTGCGTGGGCCCGTCGATAAATCTTTGGGGTTCTCTATCGAAAGCCTCCCTGCAATAGGTCGCGCAAAAAAAGTAGTCGGTTCCTCCGTAAGTCGTTCTGGCAGGGGCAGACTTCTCATCGACGATCATTCCGCAAACCAAATCAATAGCCATAACGTCTCATCTCCTTTGACACATGAGGTTAAAAAAATGTTCTCGTGAGCACACTTTAATTATACCTCGATATCATTGATTTCGTACTTGCCGTGGACACTCAATTCAAGTTTTTCTTTTCACAATCTCGCTCATCAAAAAAGAGTCACAAAAAGTGCTCGTAAACCTTAGACATAACAACTATGATAAAAAGGACTATGGATAATCCTATATTCCACCTAAACATCTTGCTCATGTTCCATCTAAATATCCTCTCAAACAGGGGATGATCCTTTTCCACCAACCCATGTTTCTGCATCATGTGGAGCATAAGGGTGATGCCTACTGCGTTTGAAAGAACCCCCAGGAAGAGGAAGATTTTCTGATACTCGCTGAAAAAGAGGGCTGCTCCGGTTAACCCAATAATCGGGAGCACGTCAGACAGATGATGGGCACAGCACGCCACCATTGCCGTGGTGGAAACCCCACCCGTCGCCGTGATCCCCTTTTTGGAAGCCAATGCTGAAACATGGTGGATTTTCTGCACCCTCCTGATATACGTATAAAGCCCGGTTTGAACCCCAAATCCCACAACCAATACGGAAAACCAGGGCCACATCAGGATGAATTGATCTACAGCATGGTCCAAGGAATTGGCTAAAGTCAGGATTCCAAAGTACGCAACCAGTAAGGCCTTCGCTCCCAAAACGGCCGCCAAGACAGCCCTTTTTGAGGAATTCCCTCTTCTGGATAAACTGTCCCCCATTCCTCCTCCCCTTTTTATGACAATGGCAGAATGCCTCTAGCAGGGGAAATTCCGAGAGAAAATTCAGCGAGAAAAGCCATCAACTACGTTCAGGATGCTCTCCATGAATATCCCCGGCTGAGGACGAAAGCACCTGGAATCAGTGGGTAGACCCAATGCTTCTTTAATGGCACTTTGGAGGCTTGCCTCCGTAAGTCTCCCTGTTGGCTTGGGCGAGCCTGTTTAAGAACCGAGCCCACCACCCCTGCCCCTTACCCGAGACATACATATCTGGATTTTTTGCAAAGGCATCATAACAGGATGGACCGCAGAAATAAAAATTCTGCCCTTTGTAGTTCAAGCTTGCAGGGGCATGAGACTCACTTACCTCCATGCCGCAGATCGGATCCCTTGCCATGGCGATTACCTCCTAAGTATTTAATGGCAACTTAGTTTCTTCTTTTCATCCTCTTTTCCTTCCGCGGAAGGTGGATTGGAATGTCCTCCTCCGCAGCATCCCATCCCACCCCGGCGCATCAGAAAGAAGAAGAGTCCTGCAATTCCCAAAATGATGAGCCATTTTTCCATGTGCAATCCTCCTCAGTAGATTTTATGGTGTCCCACAATGTGATTCCGGCAAGATTTCTACCTTCCCGGCCCCACCGCGTGATCCTTACTAGACCCCTTGTGTATATCCTTTGAGGCCATCCTCCTCATAAAGAATAAGTGGAGCAAGGGACACAGAAGGATTAACGCATAATAGCCCCAAGACCCCAATACTCCCAAAAGAGAGAGGATAATGATGCCCACAAGGGGGATTGCACAACAGAGAACCATCCAAAAAGAATGACTATTCCATATATTTTCCTTCTCTTCTTTCATGGAAACCCCCTCATTATTCCCTGATGGCTATGGAATTTTCCAGGCTTCAACCATTCTAAGGGCAAAAGGTGTGCCAAAGATGAAAAGGGAAGGGAAAAGTGGTGATCCAATAACATATTAATATCATTACATAATTTTTTTTTATCTGAGGAGAGAAAAAGAGGAACTCTGTGGCGGTGGATAATATTTACCCAGTCATATCAGTTCGGTAAGTAAGACTGCAAAAAATTTTTGCACGGTGAGGAAGATGATCCCGAGAGGTCATCATCAACCCGTTTCAAGGTGTGGCCACGAGTAGCTTAACGACATCTCGGAAAAGATTCTTCTCTTCCAGGACCTTCAGACCTGCCTCTTTTACGTTAGCGACGGTATTCCGGTTGATATTAGCCCCCATAAACTTGACCGTAATGGGGTTCAACAGGTCAAAAATCTTTCCCAAAAGCGCACCTCCTGGTCTTACATGCTCCAATAAAATGATCCTTCCCCCCTTGTTGCATACCCTTTTGATCTCCTGCAATCCCCTTACCGGGTCAGGTACGGAACAGAAGACGAAGGTTCCAAAAATGATATCGAAGGATTGATTACGGAACCGGAGATCTTGAACGTCCATGTCAACCAAATCCACTTTAACCCTTTTGCTTTTCGCCCTCCTCCGGGCCCTACGCAGCATTCCCCCACTGAAATCGATCGCCGTAATCGATTTGCCAACGGGATAGAAATCCACATTTTTCCCCGTTCCCACCCCCACCTCGAGAATGCTGTCTCCATCCAGATATTCGAAAACCTTTCTTCGCCATCGAGAAAAGACGACTTTCTCCAGGAACAACTCCATGTGGTCATAATAGGGGGAAATACGGTCGTACCTGGCCCTTATCTTTTCCGTGCCGTCCTTCTTCAAAAGAACCTCGTCTTATTACTTCTCTTGCAAGGGGCTCCCCGATGATCGAAAATCTTTCCTTAAGGCCTCCTTCATCTCAGCAATTTCGTTCTCCAGAGTTTTTTGCCTCTTTGAAATGCCATAGGAGTAAAGGAAGATAATGATCCATGCGATACTATAAGCAGAAAACAGGTACACTGCATTATCCATGAAGCCGTCCTCCCTGAGCCTTGCCTAACGGTTATTGTGTTCTTCCCATAGGGCCCTCATTTCCCCGCACTCTTCCCTCATTCTCTCCAGCCTTATCCTGGCGTTGAGAAGATGAAAGTAGAGGAGGGTGAAGGCCAATAAAGTGATAATCAAGGTATAAAGCATCGGGGATGTGATGCTAATCCCGCTAGATCTGATCACTATCGGATGTATAGTCCTCCATATCCGTATGGCGAAAAAGGTGATGGGTACGTTGATGAACCCGGCAATCCCGAACACAGCGGCAAAGGCCTCCTTGTGGCCCTCCCCTGTCATTTTCCTCAACATGAGGTAGGTAACGTAGATAAACCACAGGATCAGGGTTGTCGTCAGCCTGGGATCCCAGGTCCACCATACATTCCATACGGGCTTTGCCCAAATCGGACCCGTGATCAAGACAAGCGTACAGAAGATAACCCCTATCTCAGCGGAGGAGTGGGCCAAGATGTCCCATTTACGATCCCTCCGATACAGATAGAGGATGCTGGCAACAAATACGATGAAGAAGGCGAAAAAAGAGAGGAAAGCTGAGGAGACATGAAAATAGAAGATCTTCTGGATCATTCCCATCGTCTTCTCGATGGGGGCGTACAGGAATATGGCATAAAGGGCCACTAACATGGCAGCCAGTGTAGTGAATTCGCGGATAATGCTCGCCCATCTCCTCATAATCCCTATTCCTCAAGCACAAATTCGAAGGTCAAATACGAAACTAAGATGAAGGTCAAGTCGAAGGCCACCAGGATCTTCAACCAGGAATAGATTTCCGAGAGTGATTTTCCATCGAGGATTTTCCCCGTCGCCTTAATCGACGCGATGATCAAGGGTACGGCGATGGGAAAGACGAGCAACGAAAGCATCACATCTCTGGCCCGCGTGTTAGCAGACATTGCCGAAAAAATCGTACCTACCACTGTGAAGCCAAATGTCCCCAATACAATAACCAAAATCAAGGGGAGGAGGACGGGCAGTAGATCCACGTTAAACAAAACAGTGAAGATAACCAGGGTGAACGCCTCCATCATCGACATGAAGACAAAATTGCCCACCATCTTCCCCACATAGATCGTTCCCCTTTCCACTGGACAGAGCATCAAGCCCTGGAGGGACCCCTTATCCTTCTCGGCTCCAAAAGAGCGGCCCATTCCCAAAAGGCCTGAAAAGAGGAAGGCCACCCAGAGAATTCCCGGAATGACCCAGTCCACCTCCTCCACACCGGGAGGAAAGGCGAAGTTAAAAATGATGATCACCAAGAAGGCGAATACGCACATCGATATGAGCATCTCTTTGCTTCGGAACTCATGGGTAAAGTCCTTCCAGACGATGGTCCGCACTTTACTGAGAAAATTCAAACCCAACTCCTCCGATGGCTTAAACCTCCCGCCTTCGTATAGCGAGAGTAAATATCCTGGAAATCACCCATCATGATGCTGGCAATGTCTTCGCTGTAGACGATAACACCTGAATGTAAGATGGCCACCCGACTACACATTTCCAACCCTCGTTGCAGATCATGGGAGGTCATGATAGTGGTCTTTCCCCCTTCCCTAAAGCCCTCAAGAATCCCCCTGAATACTTCCATCCCGTTCTGATCCAGACCAGCGTAAGGCTCGTCCAGGAGCAAGATGGCGGGTTCATGAAGAATCGCCCTGGCGATAGAAAGCCGCTGTTGCATCCCACGGGAAAAGGTTTGGACCCTTTCATGCGTTCGCTCTTTCAATCCCACCAGATCCAGGACCTCCTCGATCCTTTCCTTCAGGCCCTTTACGTCATACATCCTTCCGTAGAATTTCAGGTTTTCAAAAGCGGTAAGGTTATCATACAGAAATGTATTGTGGGAGATGACCCCAATAGCCCTTCTCACTTCCTCCCCTTCATTCTTGGAATCGTAACCTCCTACCAGAACCTCGCCCGAAGTCGGTCTCATCAAGGAGGAGAGGATTCGAATCAGCGTTGTCTTTCCCGCACCGTTGGGCCCGAATAGGGCCAAGCATTCCCCACTCTGTAGCGAGAGTTCAACCCCTTTGAGGACCGTCTTATAGCCAAACCGTTTGGTCAGGCCCCTCACCTCGATGACATAATCCTCTTCCACGGTTCCAACACTATCATTCATATTTCGAAGGACATGTGGGCATAATGGTGGTCGCCTTGAAAAGCCCTTCAGCGGTATACCTCCCCTCAACGATCACTTCCCTACCCGGCTTGAAGGAATCGGGTAAAACGCCCTGGTAATCAACGTGAAGGCTGGATTCTCCTTCTCTAATCCGAAAGCTCAATTTCAAATCCTTCGGGTTCCACTGGATGGAATCCGGGATCACCTCTCCCCCGACCCTAAACCCCGTGTTCTCAGTGGAAGGGCCTTTGGCCAGGAGCTCACTCACCGTGAGGTAGTAAGCCATGGTATCCCTAATCCCCGTATAGGTAAGATACCCGATAATGGAGAAGAGGATCGAGGAAACTACGATAACCTTGAGCTTTTTGTTCTTTTTCCCCATAATTATCTCCCACGCCATCTATTTCTGAACAATCGCCTAAAATGAGGCTTCTCCTTTGCACCTCCGCCCAAGAGGCCTCGGTTTAATCCCTGCCGGACGGCGCTAATTCCTCAGTTATCACACGAGCGGACTTCGGTCTATCCTCTTGCGCATCGATCTTACGTTCTGGTTTAGCCTTACTGATTCTCAGGAAGGAAACCGACGCAAATGTCAGGTATCCCAGGTACCCCAGTACCTCCAAGAAGGACGGATTCCCGTTGTAACCGAAAAGGGATTTCAACATCTCTCCCAAGAACCCCTTCTCATTGATGATCCAGTTCATATCATAGAGATGCTCCACCATGACGGGCAAAAGCCTCGCTTCCTGGAGTTCGTGGATGCCATGGGCAACAAGACCTGCGGCGAAGAAGATCAAAATCAGGCTGGTGATCTGAAAGAATCGCTTGATCCTAAACCGTCTGATCTCCAGGAAGAAGAGGGCCGCGATCAGAACCGCCCCACCGATGCCAATTAAGGCTCCCCAGGCGTGAAACCCTCCCGTGAGAAATGTCGCCGCCTTCAGGAAAATCACCGTCTCCACTCCCTCCCTCAAAACAGCCGTTAGCGCTAGCAAAAAAAGCCCGAAAACATGGCTCTCCTCGATCTCCTGGGCGACCCGACCTTCCAATTCGGAAACGATCTGTTGTTGCCGCATCATCCAGAAAATCATGAAGGTGAGCAGGGCAGCGGCCAGAAACATCATCAAACCCTCGAAAATCTCCTCCCCTCTGCCCGAAAACCCGCCAAGGTAGGCATTGAACACGAACGCAAATCCAAAGGAAGCCAGGATACCAGCCAGAACCCCCCACCACACATACCTCTTATAGGTTTGCTGACGAGTCCTGTTTAAGAAGGCCAGCATGACGCTGATAACCAGGGCCGCCTCCAAGGTCTCTCGGAAAGTGATCAGCATATTTGCAAACATCTCTTCCTCCACTCCTCTCTATTCGTCATGAGAATCCTCTACAATCATCTTTAAACCATGAAAGCCATATATCTTCACCCTCTGGCCTTTGAATAACCTTTTGCCCGTGGTCGTTGCCGCCCACACCTCATTCTTAAACCTGACCTTCCCTTCCGGATCGATGTCCTCAACTACCACGGCCTCTCCGTCAGTCATCCCCTCCATCCCGGTCCGAACCTTGGATTTCATAGCCGCGATGATCTTAAAGTAGACGAAGGCCGCGGCAAGCAGGACCGCACCATAGGCAGGTAACGCCGTCCTAAAGGGTACGAAGAAAAATAGCGGCAAGGCCAGGATCGGGGAAAACAGGACGATGTGGCACATGTTCACACTTCCGTATTGTCAAACTTTCCGCTCCCTCAACCCACGTGATCGCTTTGACCCACTATCAGTGCAAACGCCATGGGGTGAATTACGCGGCTCAGTCCGTCGCGGTAACATTCCTGACCTCTCTCGTTATCTCCTTGGCCTCCTCCATCATCCGCTTCCGCCTCGAACGATATTCCTCGGGATCAATCTCACCGGATTCGAAAAGATCGTCTAAATGGGCAATTTCTCGCACGATCTCCTGCCTCCGATCAACTGGAGTCGCCGGTTCTGGCCCGATGATGCCTGGGCCTTCACTCTCTTCCTTCCGTAACCACTTCCTCATGAAGGGATAGCTCAGGCCTGCCCCCAAAATGACTACCACCAATCCCACCACGGCCATTTTGAATAACCCCTTCCCCCAAGGAAGCCCACTCAACTCCACGACGATCCGTGTGCCCTTGGCCAGATCTTTGCCCGAAAGATGGAGAAACCGTTGCCCTGGATTTCCCATGGATCCTCTGAATTCCAGCAGATCGCTCTTTGCCTTTATCCCCGTATCGGGGATGAGGAAATCGATGGATTCCGTCTTCGCGTGGAGCCTTTTGCTCAGTTTATACCTGGAGGACCCATAATCGACTTTGTAGGAGAAGCGAATTTCCTTCCTCCCCGGCTTGATGTCCATGGTATCGATGAAACCGTCTTCCGCCTGTACGATACAACAACCCATCAGGCCTTTCAAAGGTTCGAACGCCGTCGCCTTCGTGGGCAGGGAAATTCGGAGGACCTCCTTTTTCCCGGGTTCCACTTCCCGGGAGCCCACATAAACCCTATTCCCTGTGTTCTCCAAGACCATGATTTCTTGGATCAAGAGAACGCCTTCTTTCAGTCCCAAGAAAACATGGTGCATTTTGGCGGATATGTTCGTATCCTTGGCCGTCGTCTCGTAGACGGATAGATCGAGGAGGAGCTCGTTTTTATCCTCAAATCTGACCGTTGGACTATAGTATTCCACCCCTCTGTAGAGGGCCCTCAGATAATAGGCCTTCTCCTTTTCGGGGTTGAGCCCCGAGAATGAAAACGTGCCATCTTTCCCCGTTTTGGTGCTCCCCCTCTCTTTCTCCTGCCCGCCGCTATGGTGGTGGAGGGTTACCTCTGCGTCGGCAACGCCCGTTCCACCCGCGGTAGCATTGAGGACCTTTCCCCTGATCACCCCTTCAGCCTGAGGTTGGGCTGTTGCCGTGGGAGGGAGGATCAACAATAGGACCCAGAAAATGCCTATAAGCGCTGATATCAAAATTCGGGTCATTCCCATTTCCCCTTTGAGATGCAATACGATTAAGGCTTCGCCAGTCTCGCG
>CAYFXL010000085.1:0-12621 GCA_964346945.1 uncultured Syntrophobacterales bacterium | reverse complement strand
GGGAAGTCTCATCACTTATCCCCTTCATGACGCCCGAATCCTCAGGGGGAAAGACCGGAAAGTTGTAATCATAGGTGGAAAAATGGTCTGTGCCATACTCCATGGCACGCCCATCGGAGGTAACAACCCCCATGCCCTCGGCACTCCATCGGGCACCTTCTCGTGTGTAGATGCCAACGGGAACGGGCGTACCCGGGGGAAACCCGAGGAAGTTTTCGATCCTCACCGTAGCGGGCTTGTTCAGGACGAGATTATCCGGCTTGAGGTCGAGAGCTGCGGTGAACTTGCTCAGGGCCGGAAGCGGGTAGGGAAGCTCCCTCCCCTTTTCGAACATGGTGGCCCGTACATCCACTGTCTTGGAGACCGCCCCCGGTGGAAACACGATCTCAATGCGCCCCGAGGAATCCGTCGCCGTGCCGCCCCCAGGGTCAATGCGGGTAACCTTAGAATCCAACGGCACAAGATAGACGGGATCCACGGCCACATCCCTTCCCACCACCCCGCGGGCCCTCCGTTGGGCATAAGTGTAGCCGGGCTTCTCGATGGTGAGAATGTATTCCCTGTTTTCCGTGACGGGAAAGTAGAACCGCCCCTCCCCGTCTGATGTGACATTTCCCGATACACCCTTGGCCGTAACCTGCACCCCCTCAAGGGCCATATCATCCGAGGCATCATAGACCACCCCATCGATGTAACCTGTCCCGGAACTGGACGCAGGAGTCACAGGGGAAAGGAATCCCCCTCCGCCTCCATCCCCTCCACACCTCAAGAGCATGAGGAGGGCCAATGCCGAAATGACGGAGCCCACAGGAAGGAAGGTACCCCTGCTTTTCATCCCTGCCTCCAGCGTTAGCTAATTCCCAACAAAAAAGCCGGACTGCCTTCCCTGATCGGCAGCCCGGCTGTCATCACCATTGATCCTGCGCTGATCAGTGACTTTGCGACTAACCCTCTCGAGATGGCGTACCCTTGACAATCAGCTCAACTGAATTCTCACATTGCCACAATCGACACAGTACTGTCAATAATCTAAAGAATTATGTCGAAAAAGACAATGAGTTTTTCACAAGGCCCGGGTATTACACACTACCTCTCCGCTAAAGGGATCACACCACGTATAGTCCACGGCCGTCCGCTCCCGATTGCCGAACCCCCCGCAATCGATATTGTCGCTGAAGCACAACCAGTCGAGATCCCCCCAGGCCGGCGATCGGGGTGACGGCGTGCAGATGCTCTTGAAGAGCATTACCCATGTAACGAGCGTTCCATCCGGTTTCTTGCACCAATACTTACCTAACCTCCCCCTGAACGGGAGCCACTGGAGATCATGCCATGCCGGTTCGTGGTACCAATGATCCAACCACTCCCAGCTGTGGGCATTAATGGAGCCATCCCCATCGTTATCACTGGACCGCTTAATCTCCCCCATGTTGACGAGGTAGTCATACTGGAAAAAGCTCTTATAGAACCCGCTGCTCTGGTCAGGCTCATAGTGGACGTCGTCGGTGTAAACGTCGCCTGAGACGTCAATTTCATACAGGGGCTCGCCGTGGTTGTACGACCCATGGGAGTTTCGGGCAACCCACACGTGAAGGTGTGTACGGGATTCGTCGTACCCCAGGTGAGGCGGAAGCTCTCTGGCATGGCCCGAGCTATGAGAATCCTACCAGCACTCGCTTGCCGGGAACTGTCGACCCCCCTCATGCTTGTAGAAATTGACCCTACGGGGGACGAATCGATCCCCGACGTTTTCAACCTCGACGGCCACGTGCTCGAAATCTCCCTCGTGCCACGTGTGTTCGTTCGTCTGATCCCTGATATCGCTCATGGCCATGAAATACCAGTATTGAACATAGTAGCACAGACCATCCCTGTAAACGTGGTAGTACAGTGGTCGCTCCCCGGGAACCTCATCCTGGTATAGTTCATCATCATCCAGGTCCCACCGGTAATAGGCAGAGCCCCGCCCGCAGCCCCACGTATCCCATTTATAGCCAGACCGCCAATGGAAGGCCGAGTATTTGGAGATCTCGCCGTCGGGATATTGTTGGCCACGAATACTGACTACCTTACGCGATGCCCAGCGTAAGTTGTCTACATTTACCAATCCCTCCGGCTGCAGGTCATCGGAATGGCGGTGAAGGACTGGCTTGAACTTCTCCGCGATGGTCTCCTCAACGCAGAGGTCAGAGTATTTGCCTACCGTGGCCCTTACGAGGTTCGAGTACGTCTTGTGAAGTCCACCGCTCGCATCACGCCAGTTGAGGATAGCCCTCAACGTGTAGGTGTGGCCGCTCCTCAAGTTGTACATCGTGGGACCGCACGTGATATCACCGTGGATTTTGTCCCACCGGTAGCCCGGCGATCTGGCGCTTTCATCGGTGTACCACATCCGCTCGTCGGGGGAGTATTGGGTGGCTACGGACTCCGCTTTTCGCCAAGGGGCATCCTGAAGGCTCAGGTCAATGTAGTACTCAATCCTCAGCCCGTACCCATAGGGAATGGGAAACTTTTGCGGATAGGCCTGGTAAATAACAACTTTCGGTCTAGGTGGGGGCGGCTTGGCGAATGTATCTCCGCCAACAAGCGTCACAGCCAGACAACCGATGGGGAAAATGCCGAGCACTCTCATATGGGGCTCCTTTCGGGATAACCCCCGCCCCTTTTTTCGGGAGCCCCTGCCCCGTTTAGCATTAACCCCCGCCCCTTTTTCCCGGAACCCCCCGCCCCTTATATCGTATTCACTTCTTAAAAGGTCTTGGCCTTACTCTTCATGTTCCGGTTTTTTGACTGCTGACTGCCAACCGCTGGCCTCTCCTATCCCTTGAGATTCCTGCTCTCTCCTGAACGGTCTCCTCCGCGCAGGATTCCTGATCGTACCGCTCCTGGTTATAGGTCACCCTGAAACCATATTGACAACCAGAACAAACAAGAAAACGATTATGCCTCCCGCCAAAAGGGCCGAGAAAGCTAGGATCAACCAACGCCTGAGGTCAATCGCGGTTGTCACTGATGCTATCCTCCTGTGGTGGTTCATGCCCTCTTCTCCTCACCTCCATGCAGATAACAAACAACCGCCCCACGACTAGCGCCGCGAAAGGTGGCAAACCTATCGCAACTTCTGTGCCACTGGCCAAAAATGAAATCTACTCGGGAATCGGTCAGGGATAACCAATGAAAATAACTGAATAATTTTTCCATCCCGTTTCATTTCTCACCCTCAGTTGACTCGAGTGTGGTCCCCGGAAAATGCGCCAAAGGGAACATAAACAACGGGGAAAAATCTCTCCTTTTCAGAAATATCTACTCATGTTCATAGGTTACGTAAATGTGCCAAAAGGGGACATAAAGGAACCGATCGGCACATTTCTTCTCTTCTGGCCCTTGCTTTATGGGATAACCTTCTTTAAGATAACACCCATGAATAGACAACCCTCCTTTATCTGCCAAAACACAGACCGTGAGGATAAACCCGCTTCGAAAGGTAGAAAAGATGAAAAGAAGATACATGGTATTTCTGCCATTGCTTGCATTGGCCTCGGCAGCAATTGAGCCTATTCCTGCTGAGGATGAGGAATACAAGGTTCTACGCGAGCGGATGGTAAAAGCTATCGAAGCCGATGTGAAGTACACAAGCAAGAAAATCGGCAAAAAGGCACTGGGTAGACACGTGATGGAAGTAATGGGGAAAGTCCCTCGCCATGAGTTTGTACCGGCTCACCTCAGGCGTTCTGCTTATGAAAACCGACCCCTTCCCATCGGTTACGGACAGACGATTTCCCAACCATACATTGTGGCCTTGATGACGGATCTTATGGATGTGGACGAGGATGACGTGGTATTGGAGATTGGAACGGGGTCTGGATACCAGGCAGCCATCCTGGCAGAATTAGTGAAGAAGGTCTACACCATCGAAATTGTGGCAGAACTTGGGGAACAGGCGAAAGGGCGGTTAAAGCGCCTCGGCTATCAAAACGCGGAGGTTCGTGTGGGTGATGGTTATTATGGTTGGCAAGAGAATGCACCCTTTGATGGCATCATCGTCACGGCTGCGGCTAGCCACGTCCCCCCGCCTCTCATCAAGCAGTTGAAGTCTGGTGGCAGAATGATTATCCCCGTTGGCAGTCCGTTCATGACCCAACAGTTGATGTTGGTGGAAAAGGAAAAAGACGGCACGGTCAAAACAAAGCAAGTGCTACCCGTAATATTTGTGCCACTTACCGGTGGGCATTGACATGCTTGTCGGATACGCCATCTTCCTTATATCGGCTGGAGTCATCGGCTATGAAATCCTCCTGATGCGGCTCCTTTCCATCATTCAGTGGTACCATTTCGCCTACATGATCATCAGCCTTGCCCTGCTTGGCTTTGGAGCGAGCGGAACCTTTATTGCCCTGGCTCAACGTTGGCTCCTCCCACGATTTCACTTGTCTTTTATCATAAATGCCCTGCTTTTCGCTTTTACGACAGCGGGTAACTTTATCCTCGCACAGCGGATTCCGCTCAATCCCCTTGAGATCCTCTGGGACCGCAGCCAGTTGCTCTATCTATTGGTACTCTACTTGCTTCTCTCCGTACCTTTTTTTTGTGCGGCCAACTGTATCGGTCTCACCTTTGCCCAGTTCAAGGATCAAATCAACCGCATTTATCGATTTGACCTGCTCGGGGCAGGGACTGGCGCGCTGGCCATTATCCTGCTCCTCTTTCCCTTTTCCCCGGTCACCTGTCTCAAAATCCTGGGAGCTTTGGGGCTCTTCGCCGCAGCACTGATGGCCTTGAGCCACACATTGCCTCGTTCCCGTTGGCTTGCAGTGGTTTTTTTCTCATCAGGTTTAATACTGCCCTTTGCTTGGCCCGATGCGTGGCTCAGTCTCCGAATATCAGACTATAAGGGGCTGAGCCTCGCCCTGCGTGTGCCCGCTGCAGCAGTGCTCAGCCAACACTCCAGCCCACTGGGTCTGCTCACGGTCGTTCGGAGTCCGAAGATTCCCTTCCGACACGCGCCGGGTTTGAGCTTAAATTGCTCCTTCGAACCACCTACGCAATTGGGGATTTTCACTGATAGCGACTCTTTGAGCCCAATCACCCAGTATGACGGGGAACGTGAACCGCTTGCCTATTTGGATTATCTCTCTTCTGCCCTGCCCTATCACTTACTGAACCACCCCAAGGTGCTTGTCCTCGGGGCGGGGGGTGGCACAGATGTGCTCATGGCCCTTTACCAAGGAGTAAAAAGCATTGACGCCGTGGAGCTCAATCCGCAGATCATTGATTTAATAGAGCGGGTTCATGCCGAATTCGCCGGGAACCTCTACCAGCGAGACGACGTCAAGGTCCATGTTGCTGAAGCACGGGGTTTTGTGGCTGGGACCAGCGAACGCTATGATTTGATCCACATCTCATTGCTGGACTCCTTCAGTGCCTCGGCATCGGGCGGATACGCCCTCAATGAAACGTACCTCTATACCGTGGAAGCTTTGGAGGAATACCTCCATCACCTGCAGCCCGGAGGCCTTTTGGCTATCACCCGCTGGCTTAAGATGCCTCCCAGAGATGGCCTAAAGCTCTTCGCGACGGCGGCTACGGCTTTGGAGAAATCCGGTGTTCATAGTCCCGGACGACAGTTGGTTTTGATCCGGAGTTGGAAAACAACTACCTTGCTGGTCAAAAATGGGGAGTTAACGGAGCTGGAAATCCGCGCGGTTCGGACATTCTGCGAAGAACGATCCTTTGATGTCGATTACTATCCAGGGATACGAGCGATGGAGGTCAATCGGTACAATGTTCTGGAAAAACCGTATCTGTATGAAGGAGCAAAGGCCCTGATAGGGGAGAAGAGGAACGATTTTATCAAGCGCTACAAATTTCACATCACTCCAGCCACAGATGATCGCCCTTACTTTTTTCACTTCTTTAAGTGGGGCACTCTTCCGGAAATATTATCGCTAAGAGGGCGGGGGGGATTGCCCCTGTTGGAATGGACCTATCCGATCCTCATGGTGACGTTTCTTCTAGCTATTTTGACGAGCTTCGTGCTGATTCTCCTTCCTCTTTGGACCCTCCGAGGCAGCGGGAGCTCGCGGCGAAACCGGAGCCGGATTGCTTTGTACTTTCTGTCTCTTGGATTGGCTTTTTTATTCATTGAAATCGCCTTCATTCAGAAATTTATCCTGTTTCTCAGTCACCCGCTCTATGCGGTCTCTGTCGTCTTGTGCGCCTTCCTCGTTTTTGCAGGCCTTGGCAGCGGCTTCTCCTCCCAGTGGGCCCAACGCTTTCAGCACTTCCACCAACAGAAAGCAGGAATACCCATCCTTATTGTCGTCATGGGAATCGTTGCCATTGCTCTTTCTTATGTGATTCTCTTGCCTCCGCTTTTTCATCGCTGGATTGCCTTGCCAGATGGTTTGAAAATCCCGATCTCCATCGCCCTCATCGCCCCCCTGGCATTCTGCATGGGTATGCCTTTCCCCTTGGGTCTGTCACGGGTCGCCACAGCGATGCCAGATTTCATCCCTTGGGCATGGGGAGTGAACGGCTGTGCTTCTGTGTTGAGCGCGATTTTGGCTTCCATACTGGCCATTCATTTCGGTTTCACCGTGGTTATAGGGATAGCACTCTTACTGTATTTCTTGGGAGCTCTCGCCCTTTGGAAGCCATTGTGGCGCATCTAAAATAGCACAGCGCGCTTTGGCAAGAATTGACAACCGCTGATAAGGCTGGCAAAAAATGGAAATGAACCCTTCGGCTGATGTAAAATGGTATGAGGAGGCGGTTCATAGATCAAGTGAGGTGACAAATGGCCACAAGAGGTAAAAAGAAGAGATCGGGAACATCTCCAAGGAAATCACTTGTGAAGCGAAAGAAGCAGAGAAGGACTTTCTTTCTGTGGATTGGAGGAGCAATCCTGGTGATCGTTATTACTCTTGCTCTATCGGGGCATATACCCTTTGTTGGAACCAAAAAGGGTAAGTCCTTCTCCGTCCGGGGAGGCGAGACACGTCCCGTACTCGATCCCTCATTGTTTACAGGTATGGCCCGCGCAGCTTATGCAGCGGCGAAGGAATATCCAGAGGTAATGGATCAGGTCTTCTGCTATTGTAAGTGCGACGAACCGCCGGTTAAGCATAAAAGTCTTTTGAGCTGTTTTACCGATAATCATGGTAAAGGGTGACTGCTCTGTCAGAAGGAGGCCCTGAGGGCAGCCCAGCTTTACAAAGAAGGCAAAACAATCGAAGCGATAAAGAGAGCAATTGACAAGGAATTTGGTCGCTAAACCCACCCAGGGTTTCGTACCATTGCGCTTCTATCGCTCCTTACTTGTTATTTCTGCAAGGGACACCGAATTCCTTAATACCGGAATTCCATATAAAGGATGCGTAGATTTGAAATCAGGGGATGGAGAGGAATACTGATTGGGTTGGCACTAGTAGGATTATCCATTGCCCTGTACGTCATTTTCTTTAAAAACGATCAGTCCCCCACGGAGGTGCAAGGGATCCGGCAGGATTTCAGGCCTCAAGTTGGAAATCCGGCACCGGACTTCACCCTTCCAACCTTAGGGGGTAACGCCGTTCGCCTATCCAATCACAGGGGCAAGGTGGTTTTCTTGAACTTTTGGGCCACCTGGTGCCCCCCCTGCCGTCAAGAAATGCCTTCTATGGAATTCCTCTATCAAAGGCTCAAAGGGCGAGATTTCGAGATGCTTGCAGTGAGTATCGATACCAAAGGAGCGAATCATGTGCAATCATTCGTTGCCACATATGGCTTGACGTTTCCCATCCTGCTCGATCCCAGTAAAAAGGTATACCGCCTCTATGGCCTCACTGGAGTACCCGAGACCTTCATTATCAATAAGAAAGGGGATATTCTCTTGAAGATCATAGGGCCCCGAGACTGGATAAAAAAGCCATGGCTCGACTACTTCGATCGAATCATTGGGGAGACCTCTCCACCCCAATGAAGTGGGAAAAAGGGGTTCGGATCTCTCCACCTTGAAAGGGTATGATAATGGCCTGAAGAAATTCCCAATGGGCTTTCCCAATCATCTCTCGCTCATTCCGTGCGAGCAAAGAAACTTTCTTCTCCCTTAGATCCCCTCCCCCTCCATTATTGATGTCTTATGAAACGGTTGCAAAAGCTAACGGAAGGAAACCGATTGGGACTTTTCGCCCCTTCGGGCCTTGCTTTATGGGATTACCTTCTTTAAGATAAGATGCATGAAAAGGCGGCTCTCCTTTGCCCTCTTTCTCATCGGATTTGTAGCCATTGTCGGTCAAATCCTTCTCATCAGGGAACTTCTGGTTATCTTCTACGGAAACGAGCTGTCTACAGCCATCATATTGGCCAGTTGGCTCATTTGGACTTCCCTTGGCAGCGCAACCCTGGGGAGGATCGCCGACGCCATTTCACATAAGCACCGGGCCTTCGGATCTGTCCAGATTCTCCTGGCCCTTCTCCTTCCCTCATCCATCCTCATGGTTCGATTATCCAGAATCCTGTGGAATATTCCCATAGGTGAGGTTATCGATCTCGCAACGATGATGGGTATTTCTTTTGCCATCCTGGCTCCCTTCTGTTTTTTCTCGGGATTTCTCTTCGCCCTCGGCTGTAGTGTCCACAGCGAGACAACGGGCGGAAGGGGCAAATCCGTTGGATCCGTCTATCTCCTAGAAGCCATAGGCTCGGGGGTCGGTGGAGTCGCCTTCACCGCGCTATTCGTCCACTTCCTGAATCATCTCCAGACTTCCTTTGCCCTATCGGCGTTGCTGGTTCTGTCCTCCATGTTCCTCCTTCTTCACCCCTATGGCCTGAAGAGGGGCCGGTCGTGGGTGTGGATTTCAGGCCTGTTTCTCATTGCGTGCTTCATGGTCGTTGCCGTTCACGGCGAAAAATGGGAAATGCTGAGCAGAGGCTGGGAGTGGAAGGGATATCGCCTCATGGATTCCGAAGACACGCTCTATGGTAACCTCACAGCAGTATCGGCAGAGGGACAGATCAGTTTTTATGAAAACGGGCTCTGGATGTTCACCTACCCGGATCTGCTCACAGCGGAGGAATCGGTTCATTTCGCCTTGCTCGAACACCCCGCGCCCAAGGAAATCCTCCTCGTGGGTGGCGGGATTTCCAGTTCCCTGGCTGAGATATTGAAACACCCCACGGTTTCCCGGGTTGACTACGTGGAATTGGACCCCACGCTCATTGCACTGGGAAGGCGACTTCTTCCCCGGGAAGCAACCGCTGCGATGGATGATCCCCGAGTTCACATCATCCATACCGATGGTCGCAAATACATCAAGACCACCCAATCGCGGTACGACGTGGTCCTCGTCAACCTCCCTGATCCGATGACAGCCCAACTCAATCGATTCTACACCGTGGAATTCTTCCAAGAGGCGAGGAGGATCACCCTTCCAAGAGGCATCCTGTCCCTCAGCCTCACATCATCGGAAAACATCGTCGGACTTACCCTCGCCCAACTCCTCAACTCGCTCCATCGATCCATGTCCGTGGCTTATCCAGGCGTTCTCGTCCTCCCCGGCTCAACGGCACGCTTCTTCGGCACAATGGAGGACGGTACTCTCATCTCCGACCCTCAGGTCTTGGTGGACAGGATCAAGGAGAGGCGTTTAGCATTAAAATATGTGAGAGACTATTACCTCTTATTTAACCTCACCCAGGAGAGACTGCACTATTTTCGGGGAATCTTACAAGCGACCAAGGGGACAAGGATCAACCGCGATCTCAGTCCTTCCTGCTATTTTTACGATATCGTCCATTGGAGTGCCCAATACACCCCGCGCTTGAAATCGATCTTCCTCTCTCTTGGCCAAATCGAATTGATGTGGTTTATCCTTTTGATCGCGGGATTCACCGCTGTGCTTTTCCCCCTTGCCCGCCGAGAGCCTCGGGAAAAGGCCCTGAAGCCTACAGTGATCTACGCGATTTTTGTTACGGGCTATTCCGAAATGACCTTCAACGTGGTTCTCATCCTGGCCTTTCAGATCTTTTACGGTTACGTCTACTATAAGATCGCCATGCTGATCACCGCTTACATGATCGGCCTCATCCTCGGAAGCTGGCATATTACCCCCGCTGTAGAACGGATAACGAAACCCCTGCGAATACTCATGCCCATTCAAGGAGGCCTCGCGCTCTATGCCATCCTCCTCCTGGGAATAATCTTTCTGTTCCAGAGCTCAGGTCAGCTCTCCGGAATATCCTCCATCATGGAAGTGGGTTTTCCCCTCTTAACATTAGTGGCGGGATATCTGGGAGGGCTGCATTTCCCCTTGGCCAATGTCATCTATTTAGCCGAGCGAAGGGAAGTGGGGAAGGTAGCCAGCCTGGTTTACGGAGTCGATCTGGTAGGATCATCGGTTGGGGCCCTCTCGGCCGGAATTATCCTCCTGCCCGTGTTGGGGATTGCACATACCCTCTACGTCATCACAGCCCTCAATCTCTCCGCGCTGGGATTGCTCGGCTTCATCCAAAGATCAAAGGCCTCTCAAGACGGATGAATGGGGGTACAAGGAAATAAGAGCAGCGGTGCGGGGAAGCCGCGGATGTGGGTTTCCTAGGCCCATATCCCGGGCAGGGAATGTCCGCAGTACCGACATTTTCGTCCGTTCAGGTTATTCTGGAGGATACGGTAGCCTATTCGCTGGATTAACAGCTTCTTACACGTGGGACAGTGTGTATTCTCCCCCTCATGGCCAGGGACGTTTCCGATGTATACGTACTCCAGCCCGACGGAAAGGCCTACTTTTCTGGCCTGTTCCAGAGTCGATACGGGGGTAGGCGGGAGGTTTCTCAGTTTATACATGGGGTAAAATCGCGAAAAGTGAATGGGCGTATCCGATCCCAGCGTGTCCTTAATCCACAGGCACATCCGTCGAACCTGATCCATATCATCGTTCTTCGTGGGGACTACTAAGTTGACGATCTCCACATGCACACTTTCCCCCTTCAAGGTCTTGAGGGTCTCCAGTACCGGTTGCAGCCTCCCTTCCGTGATGCTTCGATAGAACTCCTCCGTGAATCCTTTCAGGTCGATACAAGCAGCATCAAGAACCTTGCAGAGGGCCTTTAAGGGCTTCTGATTAATATAACCATTGGAATGACAGACGTTCAAAATCCCCTCTTCCCTCGTCAGTACCCCGATATCGTACATGTATTCGTAAAAGATGGTAGGTTCAACGTAGGTCGAAGCTATGGACTTGCAACCCGTCTTTTTTGCGGCCGCCACCACCAACTCAGCGGGCATGTCGAAATTCGCCGTCTCCTCAGGCCTTGCCTGGGATATCTCGTAATTCTGGCAGAATTTGCAGTCGAAATTGCATCCCGTTGTTGCAATGGAAAAAGAACCCGTTGCCGGAAGGACGTGAAAGAAGGGCTTTTTCTCTATGGGATCTATATGCCAGGTTACGGGATTTCCGTAGACCAGGCTATAATATTTACCACTCCTATTCTCCCTTACCTCGCAATATCCCCTCTCTCCATCTGAGACGACGCACGCCGTGGGACACAGTTCACACTGGATCTGTTTTCCCTCCAGGGGGGTGTAATAGGGAGAGAGTTTTGCCTTAATAAGGCCCCATTCCCTTCTGATGTTGAACGCCTCGGCGTCTTGAACGAAATGGAAAAGGGAGGAAATGCTCGATAGAGAGGAAAAGAGAAGGGAATATTTCGCGCAATCACCCAAGAATTCCCTTCTACTCATTCTTTCTTGACACGAATTCACCATCATACCCGAGGCCTTTCCTTCACTAACTAAGATTCTTTTTACGGCTGTCTCTCCCCCTTTTTTCGAGAAACCCGGAAATTTTCGCCCTCCTCCTTGAATGAGACCCCCGGATCTCAAAAAGGTTTAAAATATATCGGCCGAAAAGATGGAGATGACGGTATCCTCATCCTTCCAGGAATCTTTTGGTAACCCGGCCTTAAAACAGGTGTGTTCTAAAAATGTCTTACGATCCCAACGGTATTCCGTGGCCACCTGGGGAAGGAGAAGGCCTGAATAAAAACCCTTCTCTATGAAGATCCCGTGTTTCCCCACCTCGATCTCCTCGACGCCCTTGATTCGTTTCAGGGGAGTGAGGACCGAGATCTCAATCTCCAGATCAGGCAGTTCCCTTTCGGTCACTGGATCAAATCGCGGATCATGAAAGGCCGCCTGGGCTGCCATTTCCTCAACCGTCTGGTAAAGGGGTTTGCGGGCTTGGATATAGCCGATACACCCCCGAAGTTGACCTCCCTTGTTGAGGGTGACGAAAGCCCCCCTGTTCTCCTTCAATTTCGGAGAGTCAACCGTAAACTTCGGCACCGGCTTCCCTCGAGCCTTGCTCTCGATCACTGTCTTTGCGATATGCAGCAGGGTTTCCTTTTCCCGGTCGCTCAACCCGAGATCGACGCCTGCATTTTTGCCACGCCTCATCTTCCCCCCGTTGCTCTCTCCAGCCAAAACTATAACGCCGCTTGCCGTCTTCCCGTTCGGTAAAAGGCTCCCGCCAAATACCCTACGGTGTAATTACCGGGCCCTTTGTCCCCGGTGACATCTCCAGAATTGGTAAGCTTCAATACCTTTCCCGCGTCCCCACCCAGTGTCTTCGCTGCGATCATCGC
>CAYFXL010000084.1:0-12718 GCA_964346945.1 uncultured Syntrophobacterales bacterium | reverse complement strand
CCACCCCGCACTCACGAAAGAGGTTTCCCAACATGAGCATGGCCATGAGGGGAGCGGAATCCGGGACCAAGAGGCAGATGATGGCTGTACCGATGAGGGGGAACAAGACTTTCTCCAGCTTCGATACGGGCCGGAGCTGCTTCATGACGATCCTGCGTTCTTCCTTGGTGGTCAACAGCCTCATGATCGGGGGCTGAATCAAGGGGACCATGGCCATGTAGGAATAGGCCGCTATGGCATTGGGTCCCAACAGATGAGGGGCCAGCTTGGCGGTGAGATAGATGGTCGTTGGTCCGTCTGCCCCACCGATGATTCCAATGGATGCGGCTTCCTTGACCCCAAAACCCAGCAACAACGCCCCAAAGAAGGTGACGTAGACCCCGAACTGAGCAGCCGCCCCAAGGAGGAAAGTCTTTGGGTTTGCGATCAGGGGGCCGAAGTCCGTAAGCGCCCCGACTCCCAGGAATATGAGGGGAGGGATGACCTCCCATTCCAGGCCGTAATGGTAAAAGATATTGATGAGCTCACGTTTCCCCTCGGAGATACCCATAAGGGGCGTGATGGGGAGATTGACGATAAAAATTCCGAAGCCAATGGGGACCAATAAGAGGGGTTCGAAATCCTTTTTAACGGCGAGGTAGATGAAGGCGAATCCCATTGCCCACATGACCAGGTGTCCCCAGTACAGGTGAACGAGGCCGGTTTTGAGAATGACGGTATTGAAAAAAGATCCCTCCATCGCCGCTTTTCCCCTTTCGTCGGAAGATTATTTCGGTTCCTTCCTCTTGAAGAGTCTCGAAATGATAAGGCCCGAAATGGTTATGGCTATCATCAAGAGTGCCAGAGTGATGAAGACCCCGGAGAAACCGAAGGCAAAAACCCTGAATGCCATGGCCCAGTCTACCATCTGTAATTCCCCCCTGAAAAATGGTAAGATTGTACTAAAACGACTGGACATTTACAATGGGTGGAGGAAGGATTTATTTCGTCCGGCCGGTCTTTTTCGTCAGCCTGGTCTATCTGGCCTGTTTCGTTCTTTTGGTTGAGAGCGTTTCGATGGTTAGGATGGTTAATATGGTTCAGATCGTTTGCATGGTTTAGATGGTCAATCTTCAGCAGGTTAAGGTTGAGGGTGAGAGGTAGGAGGGGAGAGGTTGAGGCTGAGAGTAGGGCGTAAACACGTTACGGGAACAGTTTGTTGTGGCTTACGACGAAGCCTGATCGCCCTCGACGTGTACCCCATTTCTCCAGCTGATCAAGAGGAGGTACAACGAAGTCCCTCAGCAAGTCATTAAACTCACACGAGGATTTGCCCTTGACAAAAAGGGAGATTTTTATATACTTACAGGATTTAAATTGACGTTCATATTTCCGTGAACGTTCCAATCCCCATGAGACGAAATTTCGGGGGATGATCGTATCATGATTAGACTGAGCGTAGAAGATATACCGGAAGAGGGGATAGAAATTCAATTGGTTGATGAAGGGGCGAGCCTTAAGGAATCCCTCCTCCATCTACCCGGTATCGATTTTTCCCTGGACAAGGACGTCCGGGGCCACCTGATGATCAACAAATCGGACAAGGCTGTTTGGATAAAGGGGCGGATAGAGGCGGAAATCATCCTCCAATGTGGTCGGTGCCTGGAGGAGTTTCGCCTCCCTCTCGATTCCAACTGCGAAGTGACGTTATTTCCCTTCGAGGATCAAACCTTCCCTCAGGAAGAAGAGCTCAATGTGGAAGACCTAAGGTCGAGCTACTATCATGAAGGTGAAATTGACCTCTCGGCCATCGTTCGAGAACAAATTCTGCTTGACATTCCGTATAAGCCGCTATGCCGCCCATCTTGTAAGGGACTCTGTCCAACCTGCGGGGAGGACCTCAATCGCGGGAGCTGCTCGTGCAAGGAGGAGGTTTTCGATGAGCGGTTTGCCCCGCTGAAGGGGCTTAAGATCGGCCGGAGAGGGAAAGGGAATTAAACCAATGGCAGTGCCCAAGAGAAGGTGGTCCACATCACGGAGGGGTAAGCGTAGGGCCCACAATAAGTTGGTATCCCCCGTTTTGTCTTTATGCCCCCAATGTAATGAGCCAAAACTACCTCATCGCGTCTGTCCTCATTGTGGGACCTACAAGGGGGAAGAGATTTTTAAAGAAGAGGAATCCTAAGTCCCTCGATTCATCAGTTCGTTGACGAACGCAATGATGGAGGGAGTACCTTTATCCGGCTTTACCGAGAGGATAAGAGGTGGCTATATGCAGATAGCCGTGGATGCCATGGGAGGCGAGCACGCACCGCATGAAATAGTAGCGGGAGCCATCATGGCAGCTCGCGATCACGGGGCCAAAGTTATTTTGGTAGGTGATGAGGAGCGGGTCTATGGCGCGTTGGAGAAACACGATACCTCCGGCCTACCCTTATCCGTGTACCATGCCCCCCATGTAGTGGGAATGCACGAATCTCCCTCCGTGGCAGTGAGGCAGAACCGAGATTCCTCCATCAAAGTCGCCTTGGGCCTTGTTAAAGAGGGTGAAGCGGATGCTGCCGTCAGCGCTGGAAACTCCGGTGCGGCTATGGCCTTTGCTATGTTTATCCTGAAGAAATTGGAAGGGGTAGAAAGGCCTGCCATCGCAACGTTTCACCCGACGCCAGAAGGGACGTCTATTCTGTTGGATGCCGGTGGAAATGTAGACTGCAGGCCCGTCCACCTTATTCAATTTGCCATCATGGGAAGTGTTTATGCAAAGTTGTTCCTGGGAAAGCAGAGCCCCCGCATAGGCCTTCTCAGCAATGGGACTGAGGAAGGTAAGGGGAACGAGTTGACCCGAGAAACCCACGCTATTTTGAAGCAAACCCGCTTGAACTATGCGGGATATGTCGAGGGGAGGGATATCTGCAACGGGAGTGCAGACGTAATTGTGTGCGATGGCTTTGTGGGAAACGTCGCTTTGAAAACCAGCGAGGGGTTGGCAGAGGCAATCGGAGTGATCCTAAAGAGTGAAATCAAAAAAAGCCTCAGGGCAAAGCTCGGCTATCTTTTGATCAAAGGGGCTTTTGCCAACTTGGAGAAGAGGGTGGACTACTCCGAATATGGAGGCGCTCCCCTTTTAGGGATCAACGGGATATGTTTGATATGCCATGGAAGCTCATCGGCTAAGGCCATTATGAATGCGGTTTTGCTGGGCCAAAAGCTTGCAGAGGGGGGATTTAATCAACAACTGGTGGCTGAACTCGACAAGAGGCGGGAATTGTTGAAAGTGGGTCAGAAAAACGTCATGAAGATATTGGATCAGATTAGGGAGAAGATTATCCACTGATTGTGAGGGATCCGCGGTGGACTACTTTTTGACCGAAGAACAGGAGATGATAAGGGATTTGGCACGAAAGGTGGCGGTGGAAAAAGTGCTTCCGGTGAGGGCGGAACTGGATGAGAAGGAGGAGTTTCCGTGGGAGATTATGAAGGTATGTGCCGATGCCGGGCTTTTCGGGGTCTACGTTCCCGAGGAATATGGGGGATTCGGTGGTGGGGTCTTGGAGAACTGTCTAGCCGTCGAGCAGCTGAGCTGGGCCTGTATCGGTATTTCCACCAGTTATGCCGGAAGCGGTCTAGGGGCTTACCCTATTTTGATGTTCGGCAGCGATGAGCAGAAGAGGAGATATCTCCCCGATATCGGAAAGGGAAAACGGCTGGCTGCCTTCGGTTTGACCGAGGCCAATGCTGGAAGCGATGCCGGTGCCATTCAGACGACGGCCCTCCGAGACGGGGATTCGTACACATTGAATGGAACGAAACAGTGGATCACCAATGGGGGGGAAGCGGAGATCTACTCCATCATTGCCATGACGGATCGGTCAAGGGGCGCTCGGGGGGCCAGTGCATTTATTGTGGAGAAGGGAACCCCGGGATTCGATTTCGGTAAAAAGGAGAAGAAGCTGGGTATTCGGGCTTCGGCAACTCGGGAACTCGCCTTCCAGGACTGCCGGATCCCCAAGGAAAACCTCATTGGCCGGGAGGGGATGGGGTTTATCATCACGATGAAGACCTTCGATAAGACTCGCCCGGGAATCGGGGCCCAAGGCGTGGGATTGGCTCAGGGGGCGTTGGACGCTTCCATACAGTACGCCCGGGAAAGGGTTCAATTCGAGCGAAAAATTATCTCCTTCCAGGCGATTCAACATATGCTGGCGGATATGGCAACCCAAATAGAGGCTGCACGCGCCCTGGTATACTCAGTTGCCAGGTTCATCGACAGTAACCCGAGGGATTTCTCAAAGGTTTCGGGGATGTCAAAGCTTTTCGCCTCAGATGTGGCCATGCAGGTGACGATCGATGCCGTGCAAATCTTCGGTGGATATGGCTTCATGAGAGAATATCCCGTGGAGAAGATGATGAGGGATGCCAAGATTTTGCAGATATACGAGGGAACGAATCAGATCCAGAGGAATGTAATCGGCCAGGAACTCATCCGGGAGTCCGCAAGCAAGAAAAAGGCCGGCACATAAGGGCGAGGTTTCATCATGGGCTTAGAAGGCAAGGTGGCTTTAATTACGGGTGGGGCCCAGGGGATCGGCAAGGTGGTTGCTCTGCTTCTGGCGAGCAATGGTGCTGACGTGGCAGTCTCGGATATCAACATGGAAGGGGCTTCGGAGGCGGCCAAGGAGATCGAGGGCTTAGGAAGGAGGGGGCTTGCCGTTGAAGGTGATGTTTCCAATCCTGCTGACGCCGACAGAATCGTGGCCACGACAGTGGAGCAATTGGGCGGGATCGATATCCTCGTGAATAACGCCGGCATCACCCGGGATGGGCTCCTTGTGAGGATGGCAGAGGAAGATTGGGACGCCGTTTTGAATGTGAATCTGAAGGGAACGTTTAACTGCACGAAGGCGGCCGTCAAGCATATGATGAAGCGCAAGAGCGGGAGAATCGTGAATATTGCCTCGGTAGTAGGGGAGATGGGAAATGCCGGTCAGGCCAATTACGCTGCATCCAAAGCGGGGATCATTGGATTGACCAAGTCCATCGCCAGGGAATATGCCCAGAGGGGAATCAATGTGAACGCTATCGCACCCGGTTATATCGAAACCCCGATGACGGAGGCTCTCGCGGAGAAGGTGAAGGAGGAGTTGAAGGCACAGATTCCCATGGCGAGATTGGGTACCCCCTTGGATGTTGCCAATGGCGTCTTTTTTCTCGTTTCGGATGCCTCGAGTTATATCACGGGGCACGTTTTACACGTCAATGGTGGAATTTATATGTAGACTTAAAATGGCAAAGGAGGTGAGGAGCAGATGTCCGTCGAGAGTCGAGTCAAGGAGATCATCATCGATCAGCTTGGTGTGGATGAAAAAGAGGTGACGTCGGAGGCCAAATTCATCGACGATTTGGGGGCGGATTCCCTCGATTTGGTCGAGTTGGTGATGGCCTTGGAGGAGGAGTACAACACCGAGATAACGGATGAAGACGCTGAGAAGATCCAGACCGTTGGCGACGCCATTGAGTATATCAAGTCCCACATGGGGTCATAGCGTGACGGAAACTCGGGCGGTCATGTGAGGGGAATGTCTCCTGCCGTGAGAGATTCAAGAGGGTGATCAATTGAAGAGAAGGGTTGTCGTTACAGGATTGGGGTTGGTTCTTCCGAATGGAATCGGCGTTGATGAGGCCTGGAGGAATACCCGTGAGGGCCGGTCCGGGATCGGCCCGATCACCCGTTTCGATACGAATGAATTTGACACGAAGATCGCAGGGGAAGTGAAGGGCTTTAACCCGGAGGATTACGTGGAGAAGAAAGAGATTCGCAGGATGGATCTCTTTATTCAATACGCCGTTGCCGCGGCAAAAATGGCACTGGAGGATTCCGGGTTGGAGGTCGATGAGGCCATTTGTGATCGGGTAGGGGTTATCATCGGAACGGGCTTGGGCGGACTTCCCACCATCGAGGAGTATCACAAGGTTCTCTTGGAGAGGGGTCCGAACAGGATCACCCCATTTTTCATACCGAAGTTGATCGCCAATATGGCCTCGGCGCATGTGGCCATGCACTTTAACGCGAGGGGACCAAATACGTGCGTTGTGACGGCATGTGCCACCGGTGCTCATTCGATCGGGGATGCCTTTCGAGCCATCCAGTACGGGGATGCGGACGCCATAATCACAGGGGGAACCGAGGCCAATATTACTCCGTTATGTGTGGGCGGCTTTAATGTAATGAAAGCCCTCTCCACGCGAAACGGTGAGCCGGAAAAGGCTTCCAGGCCCTTCGACCTGGAGAGGGACGGATTCGTTATATCTGAAGGAGCAGGGGTCATCATTCTGGAGGAGGTGGGCTTTGCCCTTGACCGAGGGGCCAGGATATACGCCGAGATCATTGGGTATGGATTTAACGGAGATGCCTACCATATAACAGCCCCATCGCCTAATGGGGAGGGAGCGGCCAAGTGTATGAGGTTCGCCTTGGCAGATGCCGGAATCTCCCCGGACCAGATCGATCACATCAATGCCCATGGCACCTCAACCCAATTAAATGATCTCGCGGAGACCATCGCAGTTAAGACGGTCTTTTCCGAACATGCTTATAAGATCCCCATCAGCGCAACCAAGTCCATGACTGGGCATCTCCTCGGAGCAGCGGGAAGCGCAGAGGCGATTTTTTCCATCTTGGCTTTGAGAGATAGGATTATCCCCCCCACCATTAACCTGGAAAATCCCGACCCGCAGTGTGACCTCGACTATGTGCCCAAAGAATCCAGGGAGCAGGAGATCAATATCGCGATGTCCAATTCCTTTGGGTTTGGCGGAACCAACGCGGTTCTCATCTTTTCCACATGGAATGGATGATGAATTCCGGCGCAAAAATCGGCCTCTCCCGCGATCACGGCGGATATGACTTGAAAGAAGATCTGAAGGAATCCGGGGCCTGGTGGACCGGCTCTACCGGGCTTATTCCACAGCTGCACGTATGGAACCCCGGGGATTTCAGGTGAGATTGAGGGTCATTGGGTGAAGCCCGGAGCAGGGATGTCTCGTCCGTCCTGGGATGAATATTTCATGGATATCACCAATCTCGTGGCCAAGCGGTCAACTTGTCTGAGGAGGAAAGTGGGAGCCGTTTTGGTCAAGAATCGCAATATATTGGCCACGGGATACAATGGGGCCCCTTCGGGGATTCCTCATTGTTTGAATGTGGGATGCCTCCGGGAGGAGATGACTGTACCATCGGGAGAGCGGCATGAGCTGTGTCGAGGACTCCACGCGGAGCAGAACGCTATCATTCAGGCGGCCTATCACGGAGTTGGAATTCGAGGGGCCACCCTCTTCTGTACTAACTATCCGTGCACCATCTGCATTAAGATGCTCATCAATGCGGGGATCAAGAGGATCGTTTATCAGGACGGTTACTGTGATGAGTTAGCCAGGGACCTCATTCAACAGTCGGCTGTGGAGGTAGTCCAGTTTCAGGGTAAGGCATGAAATGTCCCTTCTGTTCAGGCACGGAGAGTCGAGTCGCCGATTCAAGGATCAGCAAGGATAAGGCGACGATTAGGCGTCGCCGCCAGTGCTTGCATTGCGGGAGGCGTTTCACCACTTCGGAAAGGGTCGAGGACGCCATGCCAATGGTGATCAAGAAGGACGGGAGGAGGGAGCCCTTCAATCGGCTCAAAATCTTGAACGGCCTGAGGAAGGCCTGCGAGAAACGGCCCATCAGCATTGACCACTTGGAAAGGATCGTCAATCGATTAGAACAAGGGGTGCAAGAGGCGGGGGAGAGGGAGATCAAGAGCACCGTCATCGGGGAAGAGGTGATCAATGAACTCCGGAACCTGGATGGGGTGGCTTATGTGAGGTTCGCCTCGGTTTATCGACAGTTCAAGGATATCAACGAGTTTATGGATGAACTCAAAGAGCTCTTGGGGAATCGGACAAAGGAAGCCAAAAAGGGCAAGGGAAACCCCTGAGAAGGGGTAACGACCTTTCCCTGAGGGCGAGGGTAGGGGACAGATAGGTGTTCACGGGGTTAATCGAGGCAATCGGGTTGGTCTCGAAAATTGAAGGGAGAGGAGAATCCACGAGAATCGCCTTCAGTTCTCCCTGGGATTTGACAGAGATTAAGGCGGGTGATAGTATTTCCGTCAATGGGGCCTGTTTGACCGTCGTCGGTGTGGATGGAAAGATCTTCACCGTTGATGTATCAAATGAGACCATTGCTCGGACCACCTTGGGGGAATTGAAACCTGCGGATCCCGTAAATTTGGAAAGGGCCCTAACCCCTTCGGATCGTCTGGGGGGTCACTTGGTATTGGGCCATGTCGATGGTGCGGCCACGATTACGGGAAGGCGGCAACAGGGGCGTTCCATCACCATCACGTTTCGGGCATCGGAGGACCTGCTCCTTTACGTTGTAGAAAAGGGGTCGGTAGCCATCGATGGGATTAGCTTAACGGTAAACGAGTGTCGGGGGAATGAGTTCACCGTGACTATCATTCCCTTCACCTCTGAGCGCACCACCATCGGCCGTAAGAGGGTAGGGGATAAGGTGAACGTTGAGACGGATATCATCGGTAAATATGTCGGGAAATTCGTATCCGTCGAGAAGCGGGAGGGAAGACCTTCCAAATCGGGGCTGGACATGGATTTTTTGGTCAAACATGGCTTCAAATAGATGGGGGTGAATCGGATGGTTGCCAGTATCAAGCCCGCAATTGAGGATATTAAGAAGGGGAAGATGGTCATCTTGGTCGACGACGAAGACCGGGAAAACGAGGGAGACCTGATGATCGCGGCGGAAAAAATCACCCCCGAGGGCATTAATTTCATGGCCAAATACGGCAGGGGTCTCATCTGCCTCTCCCTTACCCCGGAGAGAGTGGAGGAGTTGAAGCTGCCCATGATGGTTTCCGAGAATAGATCGAGATTTCAGACGGCCTTCACGATTTCTATTGAGGCTAGACGTGGGGTAACGACGGGTATCTCAGCAGCGGATCGGGCGACCACGGTGTTAACCGCCATCGATGATCAGACCAAACCCGAGGATGTGATCAGCCCGGGTCATATCTTTCCCCTCAGGGCGAGGGAAGGTGGGGTACTGGTTAGATCCGGGCAAACCGAGGGATCGGTAGACCTGGCAAGGTTGGCGGGATTGAAAGCAGCGGCCGTAATCTGCGAGGTTATGAACGAGGATGGAACCATGGCCCGGATGCCGGACTTAGTGATCTTCGCCAAAAGACATAATTTGAAGATCGTCACCATCGCTGACATCATAAAGTACCGCATGCGAAATGAATCCCTGGTGCGGCGTTGCGCTACAGTGACGCTTCCGACGGAATACGGAGGCACCTTCAAGGCCATCGCTTATGGAAACGATATTGATTCTTCTCACCACGTGGCGCTGGTCAAGGGGGAGATCCATCCGGAAGATGAGGTGCTGGTGAGGGTTCATTCCCAGTGTTTGACGGGCGACGTCTTCGGGTCCAAGAGGTGTGATTGTGGGGATCAACTCCACAAGGCCATGGCCATGGTCAACGAGGAGGGCAAGGGGGTTATTCTCTACATGAACCAGGAGGGCAGGGGGATTGGTCTCCTAAACAAACTGAGGGCCTATAGCCTGCAGGAAGGTGGGAAGGACACCGTTGAGGCAAATGAAGAGCTGGGATTCAAGGCCGACCTACGGGACTATGGAATCGGGGCCCAGATCCTCGTGGATCTGGGAGTTCGTAAAATACGATTGATGACCAATAACCCCCGGAAGATCATCGGGTTGGAGGGTTATGGGATCAGGGTGGTCGACCGGATCCCCATTGAGATGCAACCCAATACCGAGAACCTCGATTATTTGAAGACCAAAAAGAAGAAGTTGGGCCACCTCCTTTCCATCAAAACAGGCGACTAATCCTGGGGAGGGGAAAAAGATGCCGAAGGTTTTAGAAGGGAAGATTGACGCTAAGGGGTTGAAGTTCGGTCTTGTGGTTAGCCGGTTCAACAATTTCATCAATGACCGTTTGCTGGAAGGGGCTTTAGACGCCCTGAATCGAAATGGAGCCAAAGCTGAGGACCTCTCCATTGCCAAGGTTCCCGGGGCCTTCGAAATTCCATTGGCCGCCAAGAAGATGGCCGACAGTGGGATGTATGATGCCGTCATCTGTTTAGGATGCGTGATTCGCGGGGCTACTCCCCATTTCGAATATATAAGCTCCGAAGTCGCAAAGGGGATTGCAAAGGTCTCCTTGGAAAGCGGTGTTCCCGTCTCCTTTGGGGTGGTTACGGCCGACAACTTGGAGCAGGCAATCGAGCGGGCCGGGACAAAGGCCGGCAACAAAGGGTGGGATGCCGCCCTTTCAGCCATCGAGATGATAAATCTCCTCAAGGCCATGGGAGTTTAGGGGTAGTCATCGACCTCCGCTATCCAGACCCATGAATTCATGGGAGGAAGGGCGCCGTGGGATTGCGACGACGGGCAAGGGAAATTGCCCTCCAAGTTCTCTATCAGAGAGAATTGAATTGTCTGGGAGTCGAGGAGGCCCTAAACCTCTTCCGGAACAACTTCGAGGTATGGAAGGAGGCCATGGATTTTTCGGAGCGGCTCGTCAAGGGAGTCGAAGAGCATCGAAAGGATCTGGATCGGGTTATCGAGCACTATTCATCCAACTGGAAGGTCGACCGCATGGCCCACGTTGATCGAACTATTCTCAGAATTGCCACCTACGAACTCCTCTACTGCAATGATATCCCCCCCAGGGTCGCCATAAACGAGGCCATCGATATCGGCAAAAAGTATGGCTCCGAGGACTCAGGAGCCTTCATCAACGGTATTTTGGATAAGGTGAGGTCCGAGGAGAGACGGCAGGTCCAATAGTCACTACAAACAGGGATCAGCCTGTTTTCCCAGGGATTCGATGGAAGTCATTATTTCCTCCGAGCCCATAGACCGCCAGGAATGCCAATTGGTAGCGGCAGGCTTGTTCGAGGACGAGAGGCCTCTGAGGGGCCCTGCAGGCCTTCTCGATTGGAGGCTCAACGGAGCCATATCTCGGGAAATCATCAATGGCCGAATAACGGGGCAGTTCAAAGAGACTGTCATCATCCCCTCCAGCAGACGGATTCAATCTCCCAAAATTTTGCTCATTGGTTTGGGATCGGCACGTCGCATCAGCTATCCCAAATTGCGGGAGGTTTCAGCCTATCTCCTTCAAACCCTTCTGAAGATAGACGTCATCGACTTTTGCTGCTCAATACCCCACTCCAAGCCGTATCCCATTGAATGTTCCAAGGCCGTCGAAGTGTGGGTCGAAGGACTAGCGGACGCACTGAATCTGAGTGGCAAATCCAAAGAAGAAATGAGGATGCGGATCACCGAGGAAGACCGTTGGGTGGATGAAGCCCTTCTGGGGGCTCAGACGGCCAAGGTGGTCTTAAAGAAAAGGATGAGGATCAAAATCAGGCAGGAGGCCAGGTCTTGAGCGGAGGTCTTTCTACCGGCTCGGTGCCTCCGAAATCGTTTTCTTGAAATAGTCCACCGTCTTGCTCAACCCCTCCTTCCGACTGACCTTTGGGTTCCAACCCAAAAGGGTTTTCGCCTTGGTTATATCGGGCTGCCTCACCTTAGGATCATGGGATGGGAGCGGCTTGCACGTGATCCCGCTTTTGGATCCGGTAAGGGCGATGATCTCCTTGGCGATATCCAGAATACTGATCTCGTCGGGGTTACCCAGGTTGACGGGAAGGTTTTCCCCCGAGTAAAGGAGCCTATAGATGCCCTCCACCATGTCGGAGATATAGCAGAAACTGCGGGTTTGAGATCCATCGCCGAATACGGTGAGATCTTCTCCTTTCAAGGCCTGCACCATAAAGGTGGGAAGTGCCCTTCCATCATCGAGCCTCATCTTCGGGCCATAGGTATTGAATATTCTGGCAATTCGAGTATCGACGCCATGAGATCGATGGTAGGCCATGGTTATGGCCTCGGCAAACCTTTTGGCCTCATCATAAACCCCCCTGGGATTGACCGGGTCCACGTTGCCCTGGTAATCCTCTTTTTGAGGATGAACGAGGGGGTCCCCATAGACTTCGGAGGTTGATGCGAGGAGAAACCTCGCCTTCTTCTCCTTGGCCAGCCCCAACGCCTTATGGGTTCCCAAGGAACCAACCTTTAACGTATGAATAGGGAGATTCAAATAGTCGTTGGGGCTGGCCGGGGAGGCGAAGTGCAGGATGTTGTCCAGGTTTCCCTGGACATAGATGTACTCGGTGACATCATATTTGATGAAGGTAAAGCTCTCGTGCCCCATGAGGTGGGAGATATTCTCCATGTTCCCGGTGAGGAGGTTATCCATGCAGATAACCTCATGTCCTTTCTGGACAAAGTAATCGCAGAGGTGAGAGCCTAAAAAACCGGCTCCACCCGTGATGAGCGTCCTCTCCATGACAGGTCCTCCTCGGTATGCTTATTCCTCGTATCATGGCCTTGGGAATTTGTAAAGGGATATGTTGGGGAAGTTTCCCGAGGCCCGTAGATCGTTGTATTTGGTCTATCGGGTCCGTTCCGTTTTTTGGTTGAGATCGTTTAGATGGTTAGGATGGTTCAGATCGTTTGTTGGATTGATACGATTCATTGAGTTTCTGGAGCAACCCGTGTTCGTAAGTCTATTCCTATTCTTCAAACCGCAACACCTGGTTTTGTCTTCTGGCCCATAGCCTCTCGCCTATTGCCTATTGCCTTTGGGCTTTG
>CAYFXL010000083.1:0-13003 GCA_964346945.1 uncultured Syntrophobacterales bacterium | reverse complement strand
TGGAGGGTGACAGGCAGACGGGGGTGAACATCGTGAAGCGGGCTTTGGAGGAACCCATTCGCCAGATTGCACACAATGCCGGCCACGATGGCTCAGTGGTCACCGAGCACGTGAAGAAGGAGAAGGGTGCCCATGGATTCGATGCGGCCAAGGAGGAATACACGGATCTGATGAAGGCCGGCATCATCGATCCCACGAAGGTGGTCAGATTGGCCCTTCAGAATGCGGCCAGCGTGGCATCGTTGATGATAACAACCCAGGCTATGGTAGCGGAGAAGCCGGAAAAGAAAGCCCCCATGCCGCCTATGCCTCCAGGAGGCGGGATGTACTAATAGGGGCTGATAAGTCGAGAGCAAAAACCAAAGGTGGGGGCTTTCTTCGTGCTCCCACTTTTGCTTTATTATTGTGTTCATGATTAACGGCAAAAAGGGAATGCCAAATAGGCTCGGACATCCCAGGGATGGCGAAACCGTTGAAACAGGACAAGTTCCTGAGTTCTACGGGGGAATTCTTTTTGTAACCCTTTAATTTTATTGGAAAATAGATGTCTCTCGGGGAAATCCCCAACGAATTCAGAAAACCGGTTTGAAGGGTTGACTTAGCGGCAATTATACGGTAAATTTCTTTAGTTTTCCCTCGGGAAAAATGAAGGAATTGAGCCAGGGAAAAGGGTTTGGTCTAGTTCTGGCCTTCCCAGGTTCAATGAGGAGGAGGTTAAAGCTTTGGTCTGAGGGAAAGGGCCAAATGACCGAAACAGAGACGTGAAAGGGGGAAATTCTCATGAAGAGGTCAAAACGTGGTCAAATCTTCTTCATTCTTCTCGTTCTGGCAATGGTGGTTTCCCTGCTCGGGATTTCATCCGTGCTGGCGCAAGAGGAAGAGGGCAAAAAGGATGATAGGCCACCGAGGGCAATTGCAATGGCCCCGGAATATCCCGGCGTCATCATTCCGCCCGGTGAAGATGTCAGCATGGACCTGATCCTCTACAACAAGGGAAAAGCTGACGAGAACATCGACGTCGAGGTCACCTCGAAACCCAAGGGTTGGAAGGCCAGGGTGAAGACGTACAGCTTCACTGTTACGGGGGCCCACGTTGAGAACGGTGAAACGAGACGCCTGACTTTTTCTGCCGAGCCGGAAAAGAAGGACGTAAAGCCGGGAAATTACGTGTTCACGGTGCGCGCGAGCACTCATGACGGCGCGTTCACATCAACGCAAGATATCACCGTAACGGTCTCCGAAAAGGCCGAAGCGGAAAAGGAAAAGCCGGTTACCATTACCACATCTTATCCCGTGTTGCGCGGCCCCTCGGATGCTAAGTTCGAGTTTTCCGTCGAGGTGGACAACAAACTGGATAAGGACAAGGTATACAACCTTATCTCCCAGGGACCGGAGAATTGGGAGGTCAATTTCAAGCCTGCCTATGAGGATAAGTTTATTTCCAGCTTGCGGCTGGAGAAGAATCAGAGCAAGAGCGTGGCGGTGGAGGTCAAACCGTATAGGCTGGCCGAGGCGGGCGAGTATCCCGTTAATGTCCGGGTCGGTTCGGGCGATGAAAAGGCGGAGGCGAAGTTGACCGTCATCCTCACGGGGACCTATAAGCTGGAGGCCGGCACCCCGTCGGGCATTCTCTCCTTGGAAGCCCAGAAGGGGAAGGACGCGAATATGTCCATCTACGTGAGGAATACCGGATCGGCCGCAAACAACAACATCAAATTCTTATCCATAAAGCCCGAGAACTGGAAGGTCAAGTTCGAACCCGAAAAGATCGATGTCCTCAAACCGGACGAACTCAAACAAGTGGAGGTAACCCTCACCCCCGCCGAAGAGGCGTTGGTGGGAGACTATTCCGTGGGCATCAACGTCGACGGGGAAAAGGTTCAGAAGACCATGGAAATGAGGGTGACGGTGAAGGCCTCAACGGCATGGGGATTGATAGGCATTTTCATCATCGTAGGGGTGATTGTAGGGCTCGGTGGACTGTTTACGTGGTTGGGGAGGAGATAAACATGGCCGCCCAAATAGCGATAGAAACGAGGGACCTCTCCAAGTACTACGGCCAGGAGGCCGCGGTGGAAGGATTGACCCTCCAGGTCCAGGAAGGTGAGATCTTCGGCTTTCTCGGACCGAATGGTGCCGGCAAGACCACCACCATTCTCATGCTCCTTGGGCTCACCGAACCCTCAAGGGGGGAAGCTCGGGTTTGTGGATTCAACCCCACCAGGGAACCCCTCAAGGTGAAAAGGCTGGTCGGGTATCTGCCGGAGAACGTGGGGTTTTACCAGGATATGACCGCTCGGGAGAATCTCCAGTACGTCGCGAGGCTCAACAAAATCCCCGACGGGATCGTCTCCGGTAAAATCGATGATGCCCTCAGTACCGTAGGGCTTTCCGAGGAGGTGGGAAAGAAAGTGGGAGCCTTCTCCCGGGGAATGAGTCAGCGGCTAGGCATTGCGGAAGTGCTCATTAAGGACCCAAAGGTCTGTTTCCTCGATGAGCCAACCCTCGGCTTGGACCCCGATGGCGCGATACGGATGATCGAGCTCATTCAATCCCTCAGTCGGGACAGGAAGATCACCATGCTCATCTCCTCCCACAACCTGGACCAGGTGCAGAGGATATCCCATCGAGTGGGCATCATGATCAGGGGAAAGCTCGTTGCTGTGGGCCCGATGGAGGATCTGGCTAAGGAGAAGTTGGGGGTGGATAAGGAAAAGTACACGCTGGAGCAAATCTATATGAAGTATTTCCATGAGGTGTAGTTATGGGTAAATTTTCTGAAAATCTCCGTGAGCTCGTTTCCGAGGGAATCGATGCCCAAGGTCTCCTGGTCGTATTCAAGAAGGAACTGGCGGATCATTTCAGCAGCTACCGGTTTATCATCCTCTTCGCCCTCATCGCCATGGTGAGCCTCATTTCCACCTACATGACGGGTGTAAGCCTGAGGGATGAGCTCGAGGGCATCGCCAAGCCGAAGCTTGTGTTTTTGATGCTCTTCACAAGTGGAGCATGGTTGTCCCTTGATTGGTTTGTGGCTTTTCTCTTTCCCCTCATCGGTATTGTACTAGGCTTCGACTCCATCAATCGAGAATTAAGCAGCGGGACGATGAGCAAGTTGGTCTCCCAACCCATATTTCGAGACTCTGTCATCAACGGCAAATTCCTCGCCGGCATAACAACCATTGCCATCATGCTCGTCTCCATCGTCCTGGTCATCTCCGGCCTCGGACTCCTGTTATTGGGCGTAGTTCCGGGCATCGAAGAGGTTTGGCGAATAATCATCTATCTGGTCATCAGCATCATATACGTCTCCTTCTGGTTGGGAATAGCCATGTTGTCGTCCATCGTCTTCCGAAGCATCGCCACATCGGCCCTGGCATCGATAGCTGTCTGGGTATTCTTCTTCATTTTCACCTTAATCGGCCCTCCCACCTTGGCCAAGGCCTTTGCACCCATCAATCAGGTCGGTTTGGACTCCGAGACCATTGTTCTGAACGCCCGGATCCAAGAGGGGGTAAGGTTGTCCTCACCCATGGGGCTTTACAGCGATGCCACTGCCACCGTGATGAATCCTATGCAGAAGACCACGAAATCGCTCGTTTTGATGGGCCCCATGGAGCGATTGTCCGCGTCACGTTTTCAAAGCCCGCTGTCACTGACCCAGAGCATCCTCGTGGTATGGCCTTACATCGTCTCGTTGTTTGCGTTAACCCTGGTCTGCTTCGGGTTTTCCTATGGGATCTTCATGCGGCAGGAGATCAGATCGGCTTAAAATACAGCTTTGTCGGCAGGGCTTCAGTGGAGTCTAGCGACTTCCCGCTCGCTTTAACTCCCTCGCGTAGCGGCCGATCCACTCTTCTACGTCCAGATACTTCATGGTCTTGGTGTCGTAGCGTCTACCGGCCCACGAGGGTCTCTTCTCCCCGCTTCCCCTTGCCTCTTCGACTATGGCCTCGAGAAGTCGGTCGATTTCGTCATCCGTGAATCGGAACTCTTGGACCAGGGCAATTGACCCCGGAGCATTGCGATATTCCGTGATATACTGCCTAATGGCAGCTTTCTGCAGCTCCTTGATCTTCTCTTTGGGTTCTTCCAGCCGTTCGGCCATCGATGCGGCGGCTGCGTAATTCCGTCGTTCTATGTGTTCCCTCAGTGAATCCAGTTCCCTTTCTTCCAATTCCATCCCTCTCGCTTCAGCGAAGACCTCACCTAAGCACCTCGGATGCAACCCTTGTGGATTACTTCTGGGGCACCCGGCCATAATCATCTTCAAGCCTGACGATGTCGTCCTCCCCGAAGTAATCCCCCCTTTGAACCTCGATGAAGGTGAGTTGGGTATCCCCGATATTTTCGATTCGATGGGCAGCTTCGAGCGGAATATCGGCCGACTCACCCTGACCGAGCAAGATCTGTTCCCCGTCGAGGGTGACCCTGGCCCTGCCCTCCAGGATGACCCAGTGCTCCGATCGCTTAAAATGCTTCTGGTAGCTCAGACGCTGTCCCGGGTGGACCCAAATCCGCTTGACCTTATGGGTCGGGCGATCTTCGAGGACTAAGAACCCTCCCCAAGGTTTGCTCTCTTCCAAGAAAGGACATTGATTCCCCATGGAATGGCTTTCCTCCAGAGTCTCCTTGCACACTTAGGTCCGAAAGAGAACCTCCCCCAACTCCCACCTCACTCCCCCCATTCTTTCAGCGAATGTTGAAGGGATACCAAAAGAGATAAGGAAGGGAAAAGGCCCTCCTTCACAAGGAAAGGATAATAATCAATGGGTGCATTGTCAAGGAAGGCCTCTCAGGGAGATCGGCTATAACCCTTTGGAATTTCTCCTTTTTCGTGGAAGCGTCAGCGGAGGGAATTCAGGGAAGAACCGGCCACTGAGGAGATCACACGGTGGTGAAATGTTAGCAGCTAAATCCCTAGTTCCGTTCGCAGCTGGAGAAATTGCAAGACGTCGCTCCGGCAGAGGATACCCTCGACCCTTTCACCTTTGACTACGGGAACCTGATTTACATCTTTTGCGGTCAGTTTAGCGAGAACACTGGTACCATCATCCTCGGGAAACACGGTCTCCAATTTCTCTTTTGGGGTCATGATTTCGCCAACACTCGTGGTGGCCCAATTCTCCTTGGGCACCTTCTTTACATCATCCAGGCTGATGATGCCATGGAGTTGCCCTCTATCGAATACCAGAAAAGCCCGCTGGCGCCTTTTGAGGATATACTCATCGATGAGTTCCTGAAGGGCAAGATCGCGGGAGATCGTCTCGAACTCCCGATTCATGAGGTCCCCGGCCCTTATATCCTTCAACATATCCTTCATAACCACCTGCTTATATCCCCTGACCGCTGCACTGTGAATGAACCACCCTATCAAAATCATCCAAAGGCCGTTGAAGAATACCCTGCTAAAAATCAGGAATACCCCAGACATGATGAACACGAAAGCCATTACCTGTCCTGTTACGGAGGCAATACGGGTGGATTTCCTCAGATTTCCCGTTACCTTCCAGATAACGGCCCGAAGTACACGGCCTCCATCCATGGGAAAACCCGGAATGAGATTAAAGATCCCAATGATAAGGTTAATGAAGCCCAGATATCGTGTAAGCGCCCAGAGGGGCTGGCTGAAATCGCGAATCAGAACTGATATCGACCAGAAAAATAAGGCGATCACCATGCTAGAAAGAGGACCAACGAAAGCCATGCTAAACTCCCCCGATGGGCTCTTCGGTTCCCCTTTAAGCTCTGCCACTCCTCCCAGGATGAACAGCGTGATACTCCGAACTTCCTCACCTTGCCTCATGGCCACCAGGGAATGGGTGATCTCATGGCCGAGGACCGAGGCAAAAAAGAGCAGGCTCGTTAGTACTCCGATTACCCAGTACTGCCACTGGGGCCAACCCTCAAAACGATTGGGGAAGTAGCGTGAAGCCAGGGCCCAGGTGACGAAGCTGAAGATAATGATCCAGCTGGAATCGATTCTGATCTCGATTCCAAAGAGGCTGCCGATACGCCACGATGTTCTCACGACTTTCTCCTTTCGGATTGTTGGGTAAAGGTGGCTCTCATAACACCCAATGAGAATTCAACAACGAGCATTGGGAAGATCTGGAAAAAAGAGACTCCATTCAGAATCCGCAGCACCCTATTCACCCAGTCCATTCCTTGAATCCACCGAATGAAGCTCATTATAATGGAATAACATGAATACGACAATCCTATTATTGACTGCAGAGGGTCAATGAAAGGGGAATCAGCGAAGCTTACCCCTCACAAGAGTTCAGACCCTTACTGGAAGGAGCCTGATATCATTGCCCCAATACGTGATCCGATGGTGCGTTTTCTGGCATCCCTCCTTGAGCTCTGCCCATGCGCGTTCTTTGAAGAGGCACATTCCGTGAACCCATACGAACACTTCTTCTGGAACTTCGCCTTCTTTTACCGGAAACCCTGGGCCTGGAAAGTGGGCGCAGGGGGTGTTTTCCCTGACCTGATTTATATGATCCCGTTTATGCCGAGGGTGTTCTCTTATGGGAGCTTTTTGGAATGGATGCACGACCCTCTCCGGGACGCGATCTGGAATTCGCCGATTGCTGTGCGGGACGTGGCCCGGATGAGGCTACGCTGCGGGCCTTAGGGTTGGGGCAACTGTTGTGATACACGAATGAGGTGTTATGCCACCCCCAGGGGTCATGCTGTCTTCCACCGGAGCGTTCTGGCCCCTCTTTTTTTGGTCACAACAGACGGGGCTATTTCAAGAAGAGGGTAGATTTAAGAGCCTTTGGTTTAGGTATTTCCTCGTAGCTTTTACAGTCCCATTGACTCAATGAAAACGAACAGGGCCAGGACAAAGAGGGTAAGCCCTCCTATGACGGTCCATGCGCTCTTGTTCATCATCTGGGGAAGGGTTGACGATCGTACCTTTCCCCAATTCAATACGTTTCGCTTCAAGAAGCCATAACTCTCCGCAAAGAGGGCCGCACCCACCAGCATGCCTAACACACCTCCGAACAGGGCGTCCAAGCTCCCCTGTCCAACAGCCCCCCAGCCTGTGCCAGGACAATAACCCAGCAGCGCAAATCCTATCCCAAAAATGATGCCCCCGACTATATTCCTCCCCAGGACTGCCTCCTTGATCTGGGGTTCAACCCGACCTTTCCCTTTCAGGTAGTGGATACCAATTGCCCCGATAACCACGGCAGAAAACATCACCTTCACCACCGTAAGGTCGGTGAAAAGCAAGGTCCCCATGATTACCCCGTATTTGGTCACCTGACCCTTCTGAAGCAGGAACCCGAAAATAATCCCGGTGATCAATCCTAATAGGAGTTGCCCGTTTCTCGATGTCACCCAGGGTGTCATAGTGCCTCCTCAATGATAAAGAAACCTCCCCATGCCAATCCCGCCGATGAAGAAACAGATTGCGCTCACCCAACCACTTATAGTCAATTGCAGCGTACCGCTGATCCCATGGCCGCTCGTTCACCCACCGGCGAGGCGTGCCCCGAACATCAAAATCACCCCTCCCACAAAGGCCATGGACCATCGAAACAGAATGTCCGGGCCAAACTGGGTCTCCCAGAGTCCTGGCACGGCTTTGATTGTGAAATCTCCCGATATCCAAGCCGAGAGGAAAGAACCGATTAATATTCCGGCAAAAAGCATCCACTGCCAGTCAATCTCGGGCCTCTCCTCCTGGAAATAGGGGTTCCCTTTCGCATGGTGTGGGACAACTACCTTTTCGATCATCCCTGCCGTCCTTACAAAGGATGTGGAAACTCCCAACAGTTTTCCAACAGACAAGAATGCAAACCAGCTCAGAATCCCAATCAGAGCCCCCACAAGGTAAGGGGACCATTGGACCTGCTGAAAAAGTTCAAGCATGGGAAAATCCTCCCTATGGAACTCTATACCCTAGGGCCATGGGTTACAGTGCAAGCGGGGTGCTCGTTCCTTATAGCCCGCTGTCACCCGGCCCCTCATCCCTCTTGCATATTATACACCGTATTGAATCAATCCTGAAAGAGGATGCTCTCGGCCATGCTGGATCGATTCCCTCTATTATACATGCCCCGATGGGTCTATCCGGGGCAATTCCCCGGTGCCATAATCGCGTGTCCCGAGACGGATTGTGAACAGCACCCTGGATGTGGCCGTCTTCCCCTTCCTCTTGGGCCAATCGAGAAGCTCCGGGCAGGATTAACGAGCTCAAGCTCACCGCACAATGGTGAAACGGTTAAGCCGCGCCATTTTGTTTATTTGATCAAACCCCCTGACCAAAGCATACCCATCTCATGGTTGAATTCACACATAGGGGAAAGCTTTTTGAATCAACGATTATTTGGATGAAATGGCTTGCAGGAACATTTTCCGGAGGATCTAAAAATTTTCCTGATAGCATGATAAACCAGGACTCCGGCCACAAACCCGACCGCCATGTTAAAAACCAGCGACATCAAGGCTGTCACGCCGGCAGGGATGAGATCCTTCTCCCATCGCAGATCCTTAACGAATTTCGTTAGCTCTATGCCCACCAAGAACATCATCCCACCAATAATGCTCAGGGGGAATGCTCCCAATAACCGGGCAATGGACGCACCCATAAACAGACCCAGGCTTATTTCAAGGACTCCCTCGATAATATTCGTTCCGCCGGTTCTCGCGCCAAAATAGTACTGACCCGCCAATCCCCCCGCGCCATGACACATGGGCATTCCCCCGAAAAAAGGAACCGCCGTATTCATGACGCCCATATTCAAGGAAAGCTTTCTTTCGCTCACGGGCCTACCGGGAAAATAGTGCTCGATGAGGGCGGCGGTCGCAATCACCGCGTTCGTTGCAGTCAGAGCAACCTGGGCAAATCCCGCCAATACCAATGATTTCCAAACTTCCCGGAGGGTGAAACCCCTCATAATCGGAAGCGAAAAATTGAGATGGGTAACCCCGGAAAGTTCCCCCTCATAGGCCATGACTCCGAGGCCAAGCACCACCAACACAATCGCCGCCGGCGCATATCTGTTTCCTCTCAGTGTAAGAATGATAATAACAGAAGCGATGCCCAAGGCCCATCCCGTTGAGACCATCCTGAAGCCCTCTATGGCAAGCAAAACGCCAAGGGTCAGTTGGATACCACGGACCACGCTCTTCGGCGTAAGCCTTGCAACCCAGTCTATTAAGCCGGTCCCGGCGAGAAGGAGCCATATAACTCCGGTACCGAACCCGGAAGCGTAAATGAGGCTGGGGGGCCACTTTTGTGCGATCGCCGTAACCGCCAGGACCTTTTTAGGCTCGATGGGCATGGGGAGTTTATAAACGATCCCGGTAATAATATTAGCGAGGCCCATCATGACCAAAAGCCCAGCTGGGTCCATCCCGCAAACAGCGATGTAACCGATAGCGAGGGGAAATAGCGTGCCAAAATCGCCCATCGATCCCGCTAATTCCCTCAGGTTGAATTCGAATTCGCCAACTTTCATGAGTTCCAATAATAAAAATGAAAACTCGCTTATTGAAAGATTTCCTCGAACTTCTCCATCGTTATCGCCCTTAGATTCTCTTCGAGCAGGGTAAACTGCTCAAGGAAACTCTTGCCACGAGCTGTTAATTTTGCTCCTTTGCCTCTCCCGCCACCTACCTGGACATCCACAAGCTTGAATCCGGCCCTGTGCTCCATTTTCTTAATAATCCCCCAGGCGTGCCGATATGACATGCCAAACCCCTCTGCAGCCCTCTGGATCGAACCGTTCTCATGGACTGCACCTAAAAGAGCGGCCTTCCCTGAGCCGAGAACAACCTCACCCTTGTTTTCAATCCAGAATTTCGCTTTGATCTCCACGACGAGTTTCCCCCCTCAAAGGTTAAATCCAAGACTATTAAATATGCTTTTTAAAGCATACTGTCAAGAAAATAATGTGGGCCTGCTGAAAAACTCGAAAGAGAGCTCTGAGGGTGAATGAAGATTTTTTCGGTACCCATTCTTAGTGAGGGAAAATGGCCACGAATTCAATGTTCGAGGTTGAAAGGCGAGTTTTGGAACGAAGTAGCACCTGAGCGCTATTTTCTATGAAGCGAGCTTTAAAATGGTAGGAAAACCATTTTGGGCGGCGACGGGCAGCCTTTTCCCTATCTCCCTGCTTCTATCGCCTTCGTTATATCCTGGGGTTCCACGCCCGGCGTCTGCACGCGTGTCTTCTCATAGAACTCCTCTATCTTTGCTGTGAGCTCCTTTTCCTCCCTCTCCGTCTCCTTCAGGGTATCTTCCAGCCCTGATAACTCCTCCTTTGGATAGAAGGTGAAATCACCGGAGATGCTTAAATCTTTGAGCGTCCTCCTCTCCACCTCCTGTGCAGTTCTAATGAGCCCTCCCTTTGCCTTGTACATTCCGTAGAGTATCTCAATCCCCTCCTTGATCTTCACTCCCTTTGGAATGCGTGGAGCCTTCTTGAAGAGAAATTCCGGGGAATTGAACCATAGTGCAAGCTCTGTCATCTTGCTGATGATTTCATCGTTGAGATCCACGGGTTCGAGTTTGCCCAAGACCTTCTCAAACTTCTCCCTCAAGACACTTATGATCTCTCGCCCAGGTGGAATTCTTCCAAGTTCCCTTTTCATGGTGCTCACATTTTCTTTCATCGTCTTGTAGACTTTGTCACGGAACTTCTCATCGGGAGCCTTGATGGCATGGGCCATTTTATCGTAGTCAAAGTCGAGGATGACCGACCCCACAAAGGCCATAGAGTCTGCAATGTCAGCGCCTCCGAGGCCCGCAATCTTCCGGCCCTCAGCGGTTACGATATCATTTACCTCACGAAACTCAGCCTTAATGCCGAACTCCCCGTAAGTCTCTACAGGGGGACCTGCAAGATATTGATAGATCTCGCTTATCCTTCTGGGGAAATGGGGATTGTTTCGGTTCCATACCACATGATAAAAGATCTGATTGCGGTCGAGGTAAACCGTGCCACCACCCACCTCCCGCCTGATGATAGGAAGCCCATGCCTTTTACAGTATTCGAGGTCCACCTCCTGTTCCGCATCTTGAAAGTATCCAATACTAATAAATGGGGTTGCGGGGAACACGATATCAAGAGCCTCCACGCCCATTCTCGCCAGGGCATGGAAGATGAGCATAGATTGCTCCCACGGCCTCTCTCCTAGGTCAAATAGATACATAGGTCCACCCTCCCAGGCTTATTGTATTCCTGTGCTGTTTCTTATTCTAGCGAAACCTAACATTTCTGCAAACATCATACAAACAAAATCTATGACTTCTTGGTCCCTGTGATTTTTACTGCGGCAATTTTTGAGAAAACGGTTTTAAATACGAATGGAAATCAAAGAACGTTAATTTATTACTATAGTATCAACCTCATGAAAAGAGGACTGGGGTCAACAGAGTGTTTCAGCTTTGAGATTATGGGCCCAAGGGCTCACACTCGCACCAAGCCGGAAAAAATGCCTTCATTTTCCACGCAAATGCCTTGCACAGGGTGGACTCTCCGCGAGATGTGTCAAATCAGTGTTAAAGGAGAAATATGAGTAGAGAAATAACCCGCCTAAGGAAGGATCAACAGTAATGATCCCGCTAAACTCTAGAATGCCGGCATGGGCATATCTCCCCAGAAATGTCTGGGCAGGGTCTCCGATACCTCCAAAACTTCCCCGGTATTCGAATCCACTTCTGCCAAGAATAGGGGTGTCCTCATCGCATTGATACTAAAAGCCTCTGATTCGGGAATATACCCTCCATCAGGGGAGGAGAGTTTAGAAATAATCACCCTCACTGTTTGCCATTGGGACCGGCAGGATTGATGATGGTCACCGCTGATGAAAGGAAACAGAAGCCGTATGGGAAACCTCAGGTTTTCCCAATCTATACGTTGGGGTCTCCGGAGGGTTTCATCCACCGTGGCAATGAGCCTCCCCATTCCATGGTGGGATGGAACAATATGGGCAATATACGACGTTTCGTGATCCAAATGAGACTTTTCCATCAGGGATTGTGTTCTTTCGTCATTCAAGGCAAAATTGACGATCCTCCGCATATCAGCGTCTTTTCTGGGATAGGAGTAGACCACCCTCGTATTTTCTCCCTCCAGATAGAAACTCGGAATCCGCCCCTTGCTGTATTCCCTCAGCAGAAATCCAAACCCTATGGTAATGGAAAGGATTAAACCATACATAAGGACGGGGGAAAGCTTGCCTTCGAATCTCCAACCCCCCAAGAGGGTAGAAAAGCGACCCCCTAAATTACCGGGTAGGAACATACCCGTCTTTCCCTTATAGGCTAAGTATTTTTCGCCGTATCTCCCCTCCATCTCCTTCTCTTCATGTCTCGCCAGGTGATAGTAAATGAAAACCATCGTGACATACATCACCAAGATGAAGAAACGAGGCCAGAATAGAAACAACCCCAGACCCGAAACGATAAGCCCTAAGTATTGAGGATGCCTAACAAATGCGTACAGGCCATTGGTCACAGGACCCTTTCGGAAAAGTTTTGCCCCGTACACATGGATGGCGCCAACGATAAAAATCCACAACCCAATGGGGAATAAATAGAACCCAATCCTTTCCGACCAGTTCAACATCGGATCTCCGGAGTAGAGAATATGAGGGAGAATGAAGGCCGTTAGCCAACGGGTAGCGGGAAACCCGTGAAGCCCTTTGAGGAAGGGACCGTAAATGGAGTAAAAGTAAAAGGCGAAGGGGCTTACCATGATGATGATCTCTAGAGCGATCAGCCCGTAAGAAAGAATGATCGATCCCCGGACAACTTTCCTTAGAAATGGCATTTCTCCCCTCCTGGAAAAAGATGTTTGCTCATAACTCCTCTATGCGTAGGTGCTGATACGTTTCACGTAATTGGGGTCATCCCACCGTGTGGCAAAAACTTCTCCCCCTCTTACCGCCAGGTTCATCTTCGGCAAAGGGCTTGGAGGGGGTCCTGCAATGACCTTTCCCGTTAGCACTTCGAAATGGCCCGCATGGCACACACAGT
>CAYFXL010000082.1:0-13154 GCA_964346945.1 uncultured Syntrophobacterales bacterium | reverse complement strand
ACTTTCAGCGATGTCCGCGTTCCGAGGGAAAATCTGGTGGGCAAGGAGGGAAATGGGTTTCATCAGTTCATGGTCTTTTTCGACCATACGAGGCCGCATATCTGTGCCCAAGCTGTAGGCCTAGCTCAGGGAGCCATGGAAAAGGCCGTCAAACATGTCATGGAAAGGCATCAATTTGGAAGGGCTTTGGCTTCTTTCCAAGCCACCCGGTTCAAAATAGCCGAGATGGCTACCCGAATTGAGGCGGCAAGAAATCTCTACTATAAGGCCGCGTGGGAACTGGATCAGGGAAAACCCGATTCCAAACTCATCTCCATGGCAAAATGGTATTCAGGGGAAGTGGCGGTGAGGGTTGCTGATGAAGCCGTTCAGCTCCATGGCGGGTATGGATATATGGCAGATTATGACGTGGAGCGATTTTACCGGGATGCAAAAATCGTGGAAATCTATGAAGGGACCAAGGAAATCGAAAAGCTCATCATTGCCCGTTCCATCTTGGGAAGGGTTTCATCCCCGTCATGACAATGCCTTCCCTTCAAGGAAATTCTCCTTCCGTGCGTGTCATTTTGAATTTACCCCGAATCGGTCCAGGTTAATCCACTGAGGGATCGGGATGAAAATCCTCTCCCTGAAATCATTTCAAGAGGCTGCCCATAGGAAACCCCAAACCATGCGATCCCATCATGGAATTTCATGCATAAGGACAGATTGGGAAGCCAAATCGGACCATCTAACCTTCATCATGCTCTTGAAGGATTCTTCACTTCTTCAATAGATGAACACTTAAAACGGCTTCCTCCCCTCGTGAGGCTTATCATCGATTAATTCCACGAAGTACCTCCTCTTCCTCTTGCCCCCAACCGCTGAAACGATGGTCCGCAAGGCATTGATGTTGGTCCCCTGTTTTCCGAGTACCCTGCCTATGTCCTGCTTGGATACCCTAATCTCCAATATGTTGGCTTGGTCTCCGTCGATCTCCTTTACCTCAACCTTATCGGGTTCATCGACGAGGTATTGAACCATCTTCTCGACTAGCTCTTTCATCGCTCCCCCCACTTTCCTGTGATTCACCTCTCAAAAGACAACGCCTATTTCGCCCTGATTCACCTTACCTCCCTTCACCACCTCCTTCGCATGCCAAAATGATGGCCTTCGTTACACCATATCCGATAGCCGCCCCCAGAATAACATCGCTGGGATAGTGAACCCCGAGGTAAACGCGGCTCAATCCCACCAATCCGGCAAGACTATACCACACAAACCGATACCTTCCATATCGATGAGAAAGTGTTGTTGCAATCATCAAAGCGATAGCGCAATGGGCACTGGGAAAACTGGGATTCAAGCGAGATGCCTCTTCCGCCGAGATCCTGAGGATGACGTCAGGGTTTGCAAAAGGCCTCGCCCTATTTATTCCGTATTTAAGAGTCTCGAAGATTATGGCATTGATGCCGAATGAGACTATATAGAGAAAAGTGGACCGTCCGTTCCTCGTCGAGACGAAGAGGATGAAGGCAAAGAGAATACCCATAGCCTTGCTGCCAGAATGAGTGATCCAGGGCATGGTCATGTCGAATACCCAGTTTGACCACGCCACATTGACCCATTGCATCAACGGAAGATCCAACACCAGCCCCATACCTGGCTCTAAATTGTCCTAAACTCTAGCCACTGAACCCCTTGATCGCATCGACGGAGAGGACAATGGAATTTCCACCTGTTTCGGATTCTCCCCTCACCATTGGCAACCTGGGAATAATGTGGGAGAGGTCATTACCCTTTATCACGACATCGGCAATCTCGTCGAGTTTGGGCGATGAGGAATTGAAGGAAATGGAATATCCCGCCATCTCAAACACCTCAATATCCCCAGCACTATCGCCTATGGCGATGATCTCGTGGCTCCGAATCCGAAAAATATCCACAATACTCTGGACCCATTCAGCCTTTCGATCGTAGTGAACTTTGATCTTCACCTCTCCCGTGAGGATACCCTCTGCGCAAAGGAGCCGGTTGGACACCGCGTAATCAAAACAGTATTTCTCTTGCACCCATTCGGACAGCACGGAGAGGCCTGAGGAGATAAGGGCCAGTTTCAGGCCCAATCCCCTCAACAGGCAAGTCAACTCATCAACCCCTGGATTGAAGGGGACACCTCGAACGATATCCCGTAACTCATCAACCCTCATGCCCTTCCACACCTGGGCATCCAGTTCACAGAACTGCCTGTAAGAGATCTTTCCCTGGAGGAATTGGCTTTGGTACTTCTCCGCATAGCCATACCATCTATCCAGCTTCTTATGGATGTATTCCCAGATGGATCTTTCTGCAGTAAGGGTTCCATCCAGATCGAAAACGACCAATTTATAACGGGAAAAATGTCCCATCGTGTCCCTCACCGTTTGCATCTTACCATAATATAGAAGCGAAGCAAACCAAAAGAATAAATAAAGAAGATCTCTAGAAAGCGCGCAAAGGGCGCGGTCTGGGGACGAAAATATGCAGTGTCACAGTGCTGCGGTGCTGCAGTTATGTTGGCTGGCGGTGTATTGACTGTATCTTGAGATAGTCGAAAAGATATTTTGAGCGGCGAAGAGCGACTTATTCAAAGATGTCTAAAGATATATTTGACAAGAATGGAGCCCTTTGATAATGATGAAATGTTGGAAGGCCAGCAGTTTTATTCCGCAACACCTTTCCCATGAATTGCCCTTTTACCCAGTAGGAACGGGGAGAGCTGTATCACAACGGAAAGAAAGAGCGTAATGGGAAGAAAATCCAGGACTCACAAACCTCGCACAAAGGGAATGAGGTTCTGAGTTAACCATGGAAAAGCTCATCATCACGGCAGCCATAACCGGAAGTAGAATCCCTCGAGACGTCGCGCCCCATATTCCCATCACACCGGATGAGATCGTCCAATCCGCCATAGAATGTTGGGATGCAGGGGCAGCCATCGTCCATATTCACGTCCGTGACCCGAAAACGGGCCTGGGAACCCAAGATCTGAATCTTTTTCGGCGAGTGGTGGTACCATTGAGGGAGAAGACCGACCTCGTGCTCTGCTTAACCACAAGCGGTATTCCAGGTCGCAATCTTCCCATTGAGGAGCGACTGCTGCCTCTTGAATTGGAGCCAGAACTGGCCTCCTATGATGCGGGCTCGATAAACCTTGGGGATTCGGTCTTTATCAATACCCCCGAGTTTCTGGAGACCGCGGCCAAGAGAATGAGGGAAAAGGGGGTAAAACCTGAGCTTGAAGTCTTCGATGTGGGCATGATGATAACCTCCCTCCGCATGAGGGATCAAGGATATTTTGAAGAGCCTCTTCACTTCCAGTTTGTCTTGGGTACTCCATGGGGAAGCCCCGCCACCCCAAAATCCTTCCTCCACATCTACGAATACCTCCCTGAAAATTCGACGTGGTCCATAATCGGAATCGGTAAAGGACATCTCCCCATGTCAATGATGGGGTTGATCATGGGAGGACATATCCGAGTGGGTATGGAGGACAATATTTATTATCAAAGGGGCACACTTGCCGCAAGCAATGCTCAATTCGTGGAGCGTATCGTTCGCATTGCACGGGAGTATGGCCGAGAGGTTGCTACCCCGAGGGAAGCGAGGGAAATGCTCGGGTTGGGCAAGAAGTAACGAAAGGAGGCAGAAGAACCAATGGCCGTTGACAAAACTAAATATGATGAAACAAAACCATACCAGGTCGCACTGCTCCAACTGGAGATCGCGGCCGAAAAACTGGGCCTCGATGAGGGGATGAAGTTAAAATTGCAAAACGCCAAGAGGGTGCTGATCGTCACCTTCCCGGTCAAAATGGATAACGAAGAGCTCAAGATCTTTACCGGATACCGAATACAGCATAACAATACCAGGGGACCGGCAAAGGGGGGAATCCGCTATCACCCCACCGTCGACCTGGATGAGGTGAAGGCCCTGGCGGCGTGGATGACATGGAAGGCGGCGGTGGTGAATATCCCCTATGGTGGCGCCAAAGGCGGAGTCCAGTGCAATCCCAAGGAGATGTCCAAAGGGGAATTGGAGCGATTGACCCGGAGGTATACCTGGGAGATCGCCCCTCTGATTGGACCCGAGAAGGATATACCCGCTCCTGATGTATACACCAATGCCGAGACTATGGCCTGGATCATGGATACTTACAGTACACTGCAGGGGTACAGTGTTCCGGGTGTAGTAACCGGCAAACCCATACCTATCGGCGGATCCCTGGGGAGAAATGAGGCGACTGCCCAGGGTTGCGTCTACGCCATTGAGGAGGCCGTGAAACACCTGGGCATGGATTTAGAGAAGGCTACCGTCGCCATTCAAGGTTTCGGCAACGCGGGGTCCAATGCCGCCAAAATCATCCATAGGGCCGGTACAAAAGTCATAGCCCTGAGCGACTCAAGGGGCGGGATTTACTGTGCCGATGGCCTCGATCCATCAAAAGTGTTGGATCACAAGGAGGAAACCGGTTCGGTCGTTGATTACCGGGAGGCAGATAATATCACCAACGAAGAGTTGTTGGCCATGGACTGCGATATCCTCATCCCGGCAGCTCTTGAAAATCAAATCACCAAGGAGAACGCCCACACGGTGAAGGCGAAGATCATCGCAGAAGCCGCCAACGGTCCTACCACTCCCTCTGCCGACGATATACTCTACGAGAAGGGCATCTTCGTCATCCCCGATATCCTCTGTAATGCCGGAGGCGTTACCGTCTCCTACTTCGAGTGGGTGCAAAATATCCAGTCCCTCTTCTGGACGTTGGAGGAGGTCAATAACCAACTGGCGCGGATAATGAGAAGAAGCTTCTGGGATGTAGCGGCCATCACGAAAAAAGACAAGGTTCATATGAGGACGGCGGCCTGGATGCTGGGGGTGGGGAGGGTCGCGGAAGCGACCAGACTGCTCGGCATCTATCCATAAGACGCTCCACATACGTAGAGCAGTTTCCTGAGTTTCGGGAGAGAACCCTTACATCCGAAGGAAAATGCTGGACGGGAGGTGTACCCACCGAAAGGGGACAGGCTTCTTCATGCGCGCAACCGAGCGGAAGGGGAAGGAGGGGGAACCACAAGTACCCTTCCTCATACTGGCATCTTATGCCAAGGCCGCCAGGTCTTTCAAGCTGTCATAGGCCCGGAAACGAAAACTTTAGCGACTCCTTATCGTCACCTTTTTTAACTCTCACCCCCAATTCCATGCGCCCATCTCTGAGCCCTAGGGAGAAAGGTTCCCTCCCCTTTTTCTCTTCCAGGTGGGTGATGGAGCGCATAATCTCAAAGATCTTATCCGCGATCTCCCCAGGCGGTGTTGGGAGCTCCATCCTTTCCTCCGCCTTAACGCTCACCTTGCGCTGGCCTTTCTTCTTCTTAAAGGATAGTTTCTTGGCCTTTTCCGTGGTGGCATAAAGGATAGAGAGGGCCAGGTATTTTAGGGCATCCTCTTCCACATCGAAACTGTCTTCGGACGCCATCTTCTCTATTTCCTTTCGATAGTCGGTCTCCATGTAGCAATCGCACATCTCCTGAAGCCTCGCATGGTAGTTGCGGGATATCCTTTCCATCGAACTCCTCCTTTCTCTAAAGTCTCACTGTGATGCTTCTGATGGTAATTTTCCCCTTTCATTCTGATGCAACCGGCTAAAATTCCGTCACTTCGCCCCCGGAGATGGGGCGTCGGATCCCAGCGTTGACATCGAAGGTAAACCCGGGCTCGATGATACCCGATCGCGTGTATCCCCGATCTTCCCAATACCCGCCTTCCATGGCATCGGTAAGCGTGATGGTCTCCAGCCATTTGCAGCTCTTATAGCCATAGAGGTTGGGGACGACCATACGGAGGGGACCCCCATACTCCCTTTCGAGGGGCTCTCCCTCCACTGCATAGACGAGGAGGACCCTTGGGTGATCCAGATCACTGAGGGAAACGGTCGTCTCGTAGGTCCCGCCAAAGCTTGAAAACGTCACATGGCTTGCCTTCCTCTTCGGCCTCAGGATACGGATGAAATCACGCCAGAGTACCCCCTCCCACGTCGTCCTCACGGACCACCCGGAAACCGAGGTGAGCCGTGCGTCAACCTTCGATTCCGGGAGGTCCATGATCTCCTGCCAGGTGAAGGATCTTTCCTCCTGCACCAGGCCTCTTATAAGGAGACGGTACTGAGCCTTGTCGATCTCCGGCATCCCTCCCTCTTTAAATACTGGCGGCTTCAATCGGGACAAGACGCTCATTATTGATTCCCTTCAAACACTTTTTATCAGAGGGGTCCCTCGGAAAAAAATACCAGAATAGCGGCTGGCGTTTCAAGGAGATGCTCGAAAAAGCTGAGGGAGAAAAACCCTTCCTGGAGGTCTTCAGCCTTAGTTTTTGAGGGATCGAAATGGGAAACCTAAGAAGTGAAGACTATCTTTTCCGTGAGAAACCCCAGCAGGCTAACCAGAGCACGTAATGGGCTCTTTATCAAAGGGCCCGCATCCATTCCGGTTTTAGGGGTATCTCCCCTCGGAGCGCGCAGTCTATGAGTGAGAGGGCCTCCTGTTTTCCTTTGGGTAGCCTCGCCCGGATTGGGAGGTAGTTCGAGGCATGGTTGGAGAAGAAAAGGCCCATCGTCAGGTGGGTATTGGCGATCATCTCCCTCAATTCCAAAAGGAGCTCTCTCTCCGTAGGGAGTTGAAATTTTCCACTCTCGAGATCCTCATAAAGAGGAGTGCCGGGAATGAGCATCACCGTCAGGGCACCGACGTAGTTCGGGTCCATGGCGCTGAGGAGTTCGCCCGTGGCCCTTGCATGCTCAAGTGACCTTTTACGTCCAGCGATGCCGAGAAGAACGGTCACTGAGAGCTTTATATTGGTCTCCCGGACCTTGCGCCCCATCTCGATGAGATTTTGGGCACTGGTTCCCTTATTCACGGACTTTAAAACCTCATCATCACCGCTCTCCACACCGAGGTAGATTATCCCCAGCCCGTTTTTCCTCAATTGGATCAACTCTTCCGGGGATTTCTTCTTGATCCCCTTGGCATTGGCATAGGCGCCAACTCGCCTCACCCAGGGAAGATGTTCCTTGATCCGGTCGAGAATCCAGATGAGCCTTTTTTGGGGGATGATGAGGGCATCCCCGTCCATGAGGAAAACCCTGTCTTGCCCCCTCATATACTTCGAGGCAAAGACGATATCGGACAGAATGATAGTGTCGTCTTTAATCCGGAAATTCTTTTCTTTATAGGATCCGCAAAAGGTACACCTGTTGTGGGAGCAGCCCACAGTTACCTGTAATAGAATACTGTCCGACTCGCTGGGAGGACGAATGCAATACCCCTCGTAATGCATGCCTCCGCTCTCACCGGGAATTTCCATACGTTTTTTCTCCCCTAGATCTTGCTCATGGATAAAAAATACAGCCGATTACTATCAAAAGTCAAATTCTCGGAATTCCGGAGGCTTTCAGCGAGCAGGTCCAAACTTGACACTTGGTGGATTGGATCGTATCGATCGTTGAAACTGTGTTCAAGAATTGAGTTAGACCAATGTCAATTACATAAACCTGCTGGGTGAAGGAGATGTGGCGAGGTGAAACCAACACCCATTGAACCTGGCCCTGGTCAAGAATCAGTTTGGGATTATCTTCGCCCACCTCTCGTGGAGGATGTCTCAATGATGGCAGACTTGCCGACAAGAGCTGCAAAGCCAGACCGTGTGCGAGAGAGAAGGTCGTGGACGACTGTGCTTGCTGCGATGAATTCCCCTGCAAGAAAATGAAAAACCCGATGGGAATTCGGAAGGGGATGCCGATCTGGTGTTATCCGAGAACATCTTCTGTGACTGAGGAAGAATGCAACCTGTGCATGAGGCAGTTTGATAGCATGCCCAATCTACTCAGGATGCTTGTGGGCGCAGTTAAGATCCGTTCCTGGGTGGCAGCCAGACCTAGATCAAGAGAAGGCTCTGGCACCTGCTGAGAATTTTATGAAAGCGGTGCCTGCTTGGGCGAAAGAGAACAGTCAACAAATCACCTCTGCTCCCTCAGGACATGGTCTCCCCTGGGCGAATATGGATTTTCAATGCCCTGGGCAATGTCTTGGGATTGCGAACTCTCATCACCTTCTGCATTCTCTTTTGATAGGACTCGGCAATGGAGGAGCACCCTCTACCTGGACAGCAATCAACTTGGGCTCATCGAGGCCGTATCTTTTACCGCATAGGGTGCAGATGAGTTGCAGTGCAAAAAACCGCTCATGTGGGGTTGGGGATGAGACAGGTTAATTCAATGCCGGGGACCAGAAGGGAAATCAACCCTTCCCTGATATCCCCAGGGACTCCTCAATCCTCTGAATCTCCTTCTTGGCATCGCCAATTCGCCCCAGCTCTTCTTGGCTCCACCGTCGGCTTTTCTTTAACCGTTCCCTCATCCCATCGATTTGGGCTTTTACGGCTTCCACCGAGGGACCACCTTTCAAGGTCTTCCTCGATATTATCCTTAAAGGATCCTGGCCCTCCAAGAGTTCTTCCTCTGACAGCTTCAGATCTAAGTCCGTCTCACTCATGGCTTTCCGAAATCCCTCGTGGATCACCATATCGGCCCCCTGATCCTCTGAATATCTGACCGCCTTCTCCATGACGATCTTTGCCTTCCTGAAAGGGATCTTAAACCGTTGGACGATTTCCTCCAGCAGGGCCGTCGCCCCGATAAATCCCATTCGGCATTGTCTGAGCATTATCTCCCGATTCACCTGAAGCAACTCAACTATTTCCCTCATCACCCCCAAGGCCGGCTTGCACTCCCGAACCATGTCCATGAGCAGATACTTCGTCCATTGGGAATCACGATTGTATCCAAAAAAGGATGATTTACCCAAGGATAGCAGCCCCATCAAGATCCCCTGGGCAACGGAGGCCCTGGCCTTGATTACCTCCAAGGCCCCGGGATTTCGTTTCTGGGGCATGAGGGAGCTTCCGCTACAATGCACATCGTCCAACTTCACCATGTCGAATTCGGACGTGCTCATGAGGATGAAGGACTGGGCAACGGTGCTCAGGTGATTCATGGTCATGGCAACGGCGTGAGAGAATTCCAGCTCTGGTTCCCACCGGTTGCTTATGGGATCCAAGGTGTTTCCGTGCCATGTATCGAAGGCCAACAATTTTGAGGTTAACTCCCTGTCCAATGGAAAAGTAGACCCATACCCCGCCACCCCACCCAGTGGGTTCTTGTTGAAAAGCCTGTACCAATGGATAAACCGCCAGATATCCCTCTCCAGGGGCTCGGCAAAGGAGAGAAGAACGTGGCCAAAGGTGGTAACCATGGCATGCTGATGATGGGTAAAACCCGGCATGACCGTATCCAGGTTCTCCTGCGCCTTTTCCAGGAAAGCCCCGATCAGCCCATCCAATTCTTGTATGAAATCGAAAACCTGTTTTCTCATGTACAAGCGCATGTCCAACGTTATCTGGTCATTCCGGCTCCTGGCCGTATGGAGCTTCCCCGCTGATTCCAGCCCATGTCGCTCGATGAGAAAGCTCTCCACGTTGCTGTGAACATCCTCCTTCGAAGCGTCAAGGAAGAATTCCCCTCGGAGAAAACGAGCTTCGACCTCTCTGAGGCCCCTCAGAATCACCCTGAGGTCATCCTCGGAGATGATTCTCTTTTTGCAAAGCATAATAGCATGAGCCTTGCTTCCCCAGATGTCGTATTCAACCAGGCCCTGGTCGGAAGGGGATACCCCCGTAACATCCCTTCCCGATAAGAACTCGATAATCCGAGGGGGAGGTTCCCGGTGGAACCTGGAGCCCCAAAGCTTGTTAATCTTCATTTTTTCATCCCCACATCCCTTTTGGTGAAGATCTCAAAGGGAAGTCCTTGATGTGGACCGAAATGATGGTAAGTAGTGAATCGACCTAAGAATGGGATTTCGGACGTCAATACTATCAGAAATGACGGATGAAAACAATTCCCGTCTTATTGGGGATTTCCCATTGGTCATTGAAGAAAGGAGGTGGAAAACTTATAATGTAGACATAAACTCGAAATCCTAAAGGAATCAGCGTTATGCTCGGTGTCTTTTTCGGATGCACCATCCTCCTCTTTGACGAGCTCCGCTGTGCCTTGGAGGCGTTTTTCCGTAAGGCGAAGATCCGCTATGAGCCTTTGGGCGTTGATCGTTGCTGCGGGATCCCCCTCCTCCTCGCCGGCTGTCAAAGGGAAGCTCAGGAAAATGCAAAGAAACTCGTTGAGGATGTTTCCCAAAAGGGTATCTCCACTCTGGTCACCAGTTGCCCCCATTGCTACAGGGCTTTTTCCAACGAGTTCCCCCATCGATTCGACTTATCGACTCCATTTAAGACACTCCATTTTACCCAGTTTGCCGCCGATCTCATCCGAAGGGGGAGGATCAGATTGACCAAACCCGTTGACCGGAAAATCACCTATCACGACCCTTGCTATCTGGGGCGAATGGGCGAAAAGATCTATCGGGAACCGAGAGAGGTTTTGGCATCCATCCCCGGGCTGAAAGTGGAGGAAATGGAACATAATCGGGATAAGGCTACCTGCTGCGGTGGAGGGGGAATGGTCAGGGCCTACCTTCCTATCCTATCCGCAGCGGTTGCTCAGGAGAAGGTCGAATTTCAGGCTCGACCCGCCGGTGTTAACGGAATCGTATCCTCCTGCCCCTTTTGCTATTTCAACTTGAAGGAGGGAGCTGAGGCGGTGGATGAGGGGGAAATCCGGGTCCATGACTTGGCGGAGCTTCTCATCCGATCCATGGAGGAGCCTCGGAATGAATGATGCCAGACGCGGGTTTGCCGACTTTAAAAGAACCATCTATAGAGCCGTCGAGGATGAGGCGCTTCGATCCGCCCTGCGGAAGGCAGTGAGGTCATTCCGGGAAAATAGAGATAAGGCCCTGAAGCAGTTTCCCCATGTCGAGGAACAACGGAAAATCCTCATGGAGAAAAAGGAAGAAGTTATTACCCATTTCGATGAAATGATCGAGAAATTCACCGTTTCCGCCGGAAGAATGGGGGTCAAGGTGCACATGGCGGAAACCATGCAGGACGGTCAGAAGATCATCGGGGCAATCGTCGGCTCGAAAAAGCTCATCGCCAAGGGAAAATCCATAACCTCGGAAGAGTTGGATATCAACAATTTTTTGGAAGAAACGGGCAACGAAGTGTACGAAACTGACCTGGGGGAGTTCATCGTGCAACTTCTCCACGGGAGACCCATGCACCTCCTTGCCCCAGCAGTAAACATTTCAAAGGAACGGGTTGCTCAGATCTTCTCCAAACTTGCGGGAAGGGAACTTCCACCAGACCCAGCGGAGTTGACTCGGTTCGCGAGGGATTTCTTGAGGGAAAAATTCTTCCGAGCTGATATCGGCATGAGCGGGGCAAATGCCATAACGGCCGACACGGGCTCTATCTTTCTCATCGAGAATGAGGGCAATATCCGTTTCGCCACTAACGCACCCACCGTCCACATCGCCGTGGCGGGGATCGAAAAGATCCTCCCCACCCTGGCCGATGGAAACCTTCTCGTGGAAGTGGCCTCTCGATATGCCGGGTATTACATGCCGAGCTATGTCTCCATTATTTCGGGGCCGAGCAAAACGGGTGACATTGAGAAGGTCATCATTTGGGGAGTTCACGGACCAAGGGAGGTTCACGTGGTCCTCCTCGACAACGGCCGCCGAGAAGCTGCACGGGATCCCGTGCTCAGGCAGATGCTCACCTGCATACGGTGTGGGGCATGCATGTACGAGTGTGCCGTTTACCCCATCGTGAGCGGATATTGGGGACACACATATATGGGAGGAATTGGCATTCCATGGACAGCACTCATCGCCGGCGGCTGGGAGGTCGCGGCGCCCATGGCCTATGCATGCACCCTCTGCGGGAGATGCCGGGAGTTCTGCCCCATGGAGATCGGCACACCTGAGATCGTGGAAAGACTGAGGGAAAAGATGGCTGAGAGGGGATATCTTCCCGATTACGTCAAGGAGATGACTCAAAAGGTACTGACCAAGGGGACCCCCTACTAATCGTTTTCAACCTCCTGGCTCACCCTCCCTTCCACATCTTTTAGGTTGGGGCTCTCGAAGATCTACCCAACCTTCACCATTTCGGATAATCCATCTGCTTCCAACCAACGGCAAAATGAAAAAGGGGTATCAGCCCCTTCCTAACATCAGCTTTGCAACCATCAAGTCTCCCCCGCGAAGGTGGAATCAACTCTTCCGAGAGGTTTTGGTCATGAAGTGGGTAACCAATTGTTCCAGCTGTTTTCCCTTACACTTTGGACAACTGACCTGACCCTTTTCATATTCCCGCAGACTCAGCATGGTGCTAAATTCCTTCTTGCATTTCTTACATCGAAAATCATATGTAGGCATGCCCATCCCTCCTCTACTACTATCCATTTCTGGCTCTCGGCATTATACCAACCCGCTCAACTGGTGATCAAAATCGAGAAACGGGTCATTTCCCCCGTGGTCCCTGAAAAAAGTCTTCTTCATATAATTCAAGGCCCCAACGTAAAACTCGAAATCCTTCGAAAGTTCCGAATAAAGGCGTGACCCCGGCTGGTAAAATGCCCTATGGTATTCACTAACCGTTTGGTATGCTTTTCTCCCCTCCTCCAGGTAATGGTCTAAACAGGATTGCTTCTCGACCCATTCCCGAAATATCCCCGCCATAAAGAGGATGTAATCGCCGATATGCTTGCGAATCTCCTTCTCCCGGTCCCATTGCTCGGAGTACCATGACAGATTCGCCTCCAATAACATTTCTACCGCGGTTTCTAGCCTTTTCCCCCGAAAATCACGAATCCGATAGAGGTTCTCAGTACGGGCGAAATTGGCTAAGAGGAGGGAAAGGTAATTGGCGATCTCCGTATCCTTTATCCCTAAATCCCAAAGGCTGCGGCGTATCAACCATGTGAAGAAAGCCAACAATCCCGGTGTCGATGTACCTGATGAAATCTTATTCATTCGTGAGGACGTAATGAATGAGCATCCGTGTAAAAATTAATATAAGAACGCGTAGCCTAATGTCAATAGAAAAGAGGTTGGAGTTTCCGGAGTTTTTAGGGGACTCCGTTGTTTCTGAGCGTAATCTGCCGGAGAAGTGGGGTACCC
>CAYFXL010000081.1:5776-13354 GCA_964346945.1 uncultured Syntrophobacterales bacterium | reverse complement strand
GTGAAATCAAGAAGGTCCGGTGCAGGACATGCCTCAACGAACACCCCTATCGGCATGGTAAAGGAGGGCGTAAGGAGAAGGACGATATCAAATCCCTTTGGGACCAAGTCCTGTCCAAGATGCCCAAACCGCCAAAAAAGCAATAGATACCCCGATGCTTTAGGAGGAGAAGTGAAGGAAGTCATTGAGGGGATCTATTTCATTCCGGGTCAGGATGAGATGATACCCGATTCCCACGTATATATCCTGGGAGATTCACATTCTCACGACCTATCAATGGTAGATGCGGGTTTGATTGGGAAGGGTGAGTGGAAATTGAACCAGATTGAGCAGGCGGGTATTCAATTAAAGGATATCAAAAGGATCATTTTCACCCATACCCATTTCGATCATATCGGCTGCATCAAGGAGATTATGGAGGGACTTCCCGATGCGGAGATATGGGTCCACCAAATTGAGGGGGATTATTTGGAAAGGGGCGATGAGAGGATCATCCATGGAAATGAGATGTTTGCCGGTTTAATCCGGTCTCAGTATGGCCTGGAAGATGGCTTTTATCAATTCCCCATCCAGCGGAAGCTCAGTGAAGGGGAGGTCCTCGAGGTAGGCGGCTCGAGGTGGGAGGTGCTCCATATTCCCGGCCATTCCGCCGGAGGGATCGGCTTATACAACGCCGAAAACAAGGTGCTGATCCCCGGGGATACCGTATACGCGGATTACAATATCGGAAGGTTCGACTTGTACAGCGCTGACGGAAATCAATTGAGGCGCTCTTTGGAAAGGTTGGCCCAACTTGACGCTGAGGTCCTCTTGCCCGGGCACAATAGAATTCTAAAAGAGGGGGCCGCCGAATCAGTAGGGGAAACGGTCGTCCGTTGGAGCCAATACTTGGTCTAGATCGCTTTCAAACCTTTCTTTTCCGCTTATGAGAGGACCCACCTCCACATCCCACTGGATTCATCACCAATTCTACCCGGAATTCAAAGAAGATGCTTACGGGGCTCGTGATGCTTCTGATCAACGGCCCTACAATAGGAAAAGGAGCCCGTTCATATCACGGCGACAGGTATTGGAGAGAATACCAGAGGCCGTGGCGGTCTCGTTTTGGTGAGAAAATAGGAGAATCAGGATGAATCGCTCGAGAAACGTTGCTATCCTCATATTTGACGAGGTGGAGGTCCTCGATTTTTGCGGTCCCTTCGAGGTCTTTTCGGTTGCAGGAAGAGGTGATAATTTGAACCCCTTTGCCGTTTATACCGTTGCAGAAAAGTCGAAACCGATAATGGCTCGAAATCACCTCAGTGTTAATCCCCGATATACCATAAGGGATTGCCCTCACCCCCATATTCTGTTAGTTCCAGGAGGGTACGGCACCCGCAGGGAGATGCACAACGCTACCTTGATCGATTGGATCAAAGACCGCTCGCAGGAAGCAGAGCTGGTGCTGTCTGTTTGCACAGGGGCTCTCCTGTTGGCCAAAGCTGGTTTGCTCGAGGGTATGACAGCAACGACTCACCATAGCGCGATAGAGCTTCTGAAAGAGGTAGCTCCCAATACGATGATTCAAGAGGGCAAGCGCATTGTAGATAACGGGAGGATCATTGTTTCCGCCGGAATATCTGCAGGTATCGATATGTCACTGTACGTTATCTCTCAGCTCTTGGGGGAAGAGCAGGCCCTGGAGACTGCTCGTTATATGGAATACGATTGGAAACCCGGATCATGAGCACTAAAGTACCGACAGCTCCTAAGAATAGGTAGTCGTCTGGTGGATTCAAGACTTCACAAGAGAGCTCTTTCCTTATCCTACTTCACCGTAGGATATAATATTTCAGAGGGGATAGTATCAATCTTGGCAGGGTTGTTAGCCGGCAGCATCGCTTTAGTTGGATTTGGTCTCGATAGTTTTGTCGAATCACTTTCGGGAGGTGTGATGATCTGGAGACTGAGAAAACACGGGAAGATATCAGAGGAGGAAGAGGAAAAGGCTGAGAGAAGAGCGGTAAGATTCGTTGCCTATACGTTCTTTATCCTCGGTGCTTACGTTTTCTATGAATCCATCGAGAAGTTGTACGCACATGAGATCCCGCATCCGAGTCTTTTAGGGATAATCATTGCCGTCGTCTCTATGATAGTGATGCCTATCCTGTTTTACCTGAAATATCAAACCGGAAGATCAATGGGGAGCAAAAGTTTAGTAGCAGACTCCAAGGAAACCCTTGCATGTGTGTTTTTGTCAGGTGCCCTGTTGGTCGGATTGGGGCTCAATTATTTGTATGGGTTCTGGCAAGCAGACCCCTTCGTTGGACTGGTCATAGTGATCTATTTGGTAAAGGAGGGGTACACAACCCTCAAGGAAGGAGAATTATGTGCCTGCTAATTTCCTCTCATCTCATTGAGAAACGCAGAACCTTGTCCCCTGGGCAATTCATCTTGTATGGCTGTCGAAGTTCCTGGAAATACCTGGGACCGAAATTGAGCTGTAAAGGGAAGATTGACTGCAGACCTCCTAATAATCCATGAGAAACCCTTACCTGGAGTTGAGAGATGCGAAGCCCGTTCCTCTGAATAAAGGAGCGGGCTGCGAATGCTCACGGCATTCAAGATACTAACCTCACCCATACCACGGTTTTTCGTCCATTTCTACCTGCAATCCCTCCAACAACTTGTTGAGCCCGCTGAACAGATCAACAACTGCCATCAATTCGAGAACACCTTCGTCATCCAATCCTTGTTTCCGCACCGCGGAAGTATGCACTGAGATTCAATAATCACACCCCATCACCGCTGATACGGCAACGGCAATAATCTCCTTTGTTAAACTGTCAAGTTTGCCTGATGCTTTCATGACCGTTTTGATTTTGTTCCAATTCGTCTCCAAATAATCAGGTTTGGAGGCCATGACCTTGTACATATTGGGAACGAAATCTATTCCGAGCGTTCCCTTGATATCCTCGTACATCTCCTTGGTTTTCCCTGTTGCTTCGCCTTCGTCAATCATCTTGATAGAGGCCATATTCATCCTCCTTTCAGGAAAACCCCGTCTGAAAAAGGCAGGAAATCCAGAAAGCTCAGACCCGCCGAAGGGAACACCCAAAAAGATTGATTTAATCCTTGGATCTGTTAATATGGGTTGGGAGGGGTAGTTTAGCTGTGGGCAGACAGTGGGCCTATCAGCAGATGAGTTGATGTGGAGTCCGTTCTTTAAGAATGAAGTCACGGTCAATGAGAAATCTCATAAAAAAGCTCCTGGAGACCGGGATAGTGTAACCTTTTGGGCGCCTTCTCCGTCTTATAGACACATTTTCGCAGAAGGAGGGCGCGAACCATGGACGAGAGAACAAAGGTTTTAATTTGCCTGGGAGCGGCCACGGCCGCGAACTGTGTTCCTTGCTTTGAGCACTATTTCGGGATGACCGATTCCCTTGGTCTGACCACCGAAGAAATTGAAGAAGCGGTGGATCTTGCAAGCCAGGTCAAGAAGGGAGCCCATATAGCCATGAGAACCGGGATCAGTAAGATTATGGGCCGAGAACATCAGTATGAGGGGCCCTGCAGCACCCAACCCCGTAGTTCATGCTGTGGCTGATGTGGAGAGGAAGGAGAAATGAATTATCGGGAGATCTACAACGAGTACTATGCTAACGTCAGGAAGTTTATCCTGACCATCGTTAGGGATGAATGGGCAGCGGATGACCTTATCCAGGAGACATTCGTCAGAATTCAGGAAAACCTGGACAGCGTGAAGGATCCCTCAAGGATATCTTCCTGGATATTTCGTATCGCGTACAATCTCTGTCAGGACCATTTCCGCCAATCGAGGAAATCACCAAACGGAGAGGGCATAGGGCAGGGGAAGCCGCAAAGTCTCCAAGAGGCTTCTATTCAGAAGAAATTGGAGCAGCGCCAGATGGGACAATGCGTTCAGAACCATATGAGCCTCCTCCCTGAATCCCTGCGGACGGTCCTTACTCTCTATGACATCATGGATTTCAACCATCAGGAGATTGCCGAAATTCTCGGAACAACGGTCGAGAATACCAAGGTGAGATTACATCGGGCCAGGAAAAAGCTAAAGGCTATCCTTGAGGAAGCATGTATCTTTGAAGCGGATGAGAGAAATGTATTGGTATGTGAGCCAACAGGAAAAGAGAGTAACGGCTGCTGAAACGAGAGAACCAATAAATATTATGGAGGATTGTCATGGATAGTGGAGAAAAAACCAAAAAAGCCGATAAATCCACAGAAGGAAGCTCTGGGGTTCCTTCTGGAGGTTGTGAGGAGATGTTCGAAAAGATGAGCGAGTGTTGTGGAGACATGAGTAAGCTCTTTGACTGCTGCTCCATGATGCGAAAAGTGAAAGATGAGAAGAGCGGCAAATCAAAGAAGGAACAGAAGGGGGAATCGAGGGAATAGGTTTGGGCACAGTTACGTTATTGCGGTGATTTCAGTCAAATGAGAGGAGATGATGGAAATGGGTGGATACGAAAGTTTCGCATTCGGGGATTGGTGGTGGATATTTCCGATAGCCATGGTGATCCTTTGTTTCCTCATGATGCGAGGAAGGATGTGTGGTATGATGCGCGGGCGCGACGCCCAAGATGCAGCCGACCTAAATAGAGGCGCCACTTCTGACTCTGCCAGGGAGATCCTTGATAAACGATACGCCTCAGGTGAGATCAACAAAGAGGAATACGAGGAGAAGAAAAGAGATATAGCAAGCTGACGGATAATGCCGCCAACTCTTGCAGACTCAGCTTGCTTTTGTTAAATCTCTCCTGGATAGTCATGGCCGTCTCCCATCTTTGAAGGGGATAAACCGCGGCTATCCCTTTTTTGAATAGCCTTTCCTACCTCTCTTTGCCCTCTTATTCCTTTGCCTTCCCATGTCTTCTCAATCCGTTGATTTCAAAACCGCCTGCGTCAAGGGAGTCGTGGACCGCCTGACACCATCAAGAGTGCGAGGCTTCATTTCTGCTACCCCTGCCCCGATCGTATTCTCGTAGGCTTTTCTCCTATCACTATAGATTGGGCTAGCAAGGCCTATGTCGAGGTACGAAATAGGCATCTTAATCGGCGATCCATCGTCCTTGACAGGCAATGAACCTATTGGCTAACCTGAACTGAGAAACCGAGTCAGGTGCGATATGTCCACCCGTGGTAAAATAGCCCGGTGTGTGTGCCTGGCTGTCTAACCAATTTGTCTGCATAGGGAGGTCTCAATCATGAAAGCTCTCTATTTCGAGGAACATGGTGAACTGGACGTAATCCAGTACGGGGAAGTCCCTGACCCCACCCCTGGCCCGGGTGAGGTGCTGCTGCGGGTTCGAGCTTGCGCCATCAATCACCTGGATGTTTGGGTGAGGCGCGGCTGGCCCGGCCTTAAGCTTGAAATGCCTCACTGGTGCGGTGCCGACGTTGCTGGCGAAATTGTGGAACTGGGGAAGGAGGTATCCGGTTGGCAGGTGGGTCAGAGGGTAGTGGTGGACCCGGGCATCAATACCATCGAGGATGAGTTCACCAGGCGCGGAGAGGTGACCCTCAGCCCGGGGTATCATATCCTCGGGGAACAAGTGCGCGGTGGTGCCGCGGAATATCTGGCCGCTCCGGCTCGTAATCTGGCGGCCATGCCGGAGGATGTGGACTATCCCTGTGCGGCAGCTCCTCTCTTAGTCAGCCTCGCTGCCTGGAGAATGCTCATACATCGTGCGAAACTGAGAGCCGGGGAATCGGTTCTGGTGGTGGGCGCAGGAGGCGGTGTGAACAGCATGGCGATTCAGATCGCCAAGCTGGCAGGGGCAAGGGTCTACGTAGTCGCGGGCAATAAGGAAAAAGGATCCAAGGCGCAAGAACTGGGCGCTGATGTTATACTGGATCGATCACAGGGGGATTGGGGGCGGGAGATCTATAAGCTCACGGGAAGGCGAGGGGTAGATGTGGTGGTGGACAATGTTGGCAAAGCCACGCTTGATACGAGCATGAAGGCGGCAGTGCGCGGGGGGAGAATCGTCATCATTGGCAACACCAGTGGCCCTCACGCCGAAATTGATATTCGCTATATCTTTGGTAAACAGATCAGCCTTGTCGGAAGTACCATGGGTACACACCAGGACTTCCGTGATGTGATATCCCTCCTGTGGGCTGGTAAACTGAGGCCGGTCATCGATCGCGTCATGCCGTTGAGTAGAGGGCGTGAGGCATATGAGATTGTGGAAGAGGGAAGGCAATTCGGAAAGATCGTATTGACCCCGTGACCCGCTGGAAGTGCTGGAATAAATTCCAAATCCGAAATTCGAAATCCGAGATATGAAACAAGAGTCCTATCCCTATCTGTAGGGTATCCCGTATCGTTTCATAACCTCCCGGAAGATTATGAGTTTCTGTACGTCCTGCGTCCCCTCCCCCAGTGAAGAGGCCCAGGCATCCATGGGAAACTTGTGGATGGGGTGTTCGAAGATGATCGAAGCAGCACCGTGTAAATCCGCCGCCCACGTGGTCACCTCTCGGGCTATCATCACGGCTAAATACTTGGCGATAGATGATTCCACCCGAAAGTCTCTCCCGTTATCAAGAGCCCAGCATGCTTTCCAGAGCATGAGCCTTGCGGCTTCGATCCTGGCGTAGAAGTCGGCTATTTCGAAAGCCTTGGCCTGGAATTGAACGATCTTCTTACCGAAGATCTCTCGTTTCGCTGCGTGGCCTAGCGCCATCTCAAACCCGCCCAAAGCAGTTCCCAGGGTAAGGCCGGTAATGATAACCCTGCTATTCGTGAAAATCGTCAGGACCTGCTGGAGTCCTCGACCCCGATCTCCCATGAGATGGTCGTCAGGTACGAACACATCGGTCAACTGAACCCGGGTGAGATCAGAGGGTATCCATCCCCGTTTGTTCAGCTTGGTAGTCTTAACCCCTTTGGCGGTGAGGTCCACTAAAAACATGGAAAGCCGGTTGTTCCTTCTCGCTTGGGGATCTGAAATCGCAGTGACGATCGTCAGGTCACTGATGGCGCCATTGGTGACATAGGCTTTGGCTCCATTGAGACGCCAACCACCCCTGACCTGTTTAGCTTCCATGGAAATGCTTGCCACGTCACTTCCAGCTCCGCTTTCGGTGTTTCCGAGACAAAGCAGGATTTTCCCCTGGGCGGCATTCGCGTATTTTTGCTTGAGTTCTCGTGAGCCGAAAAGCCACAATCCCGTAAGCCCCAAATCTACGTGGGCCAAAACGGCCACGGCCACTCCGGGCGATATGGTGGCTATCTGTTCGGAAACCATCGCTCCCCTCAGTGCGGACAACTTCTCCAGAAGACCCTGTTTGACTTCGAAGCCAAGCCATCCTCCTTTGCCCAGAGTATCAAAGAAACTGCGCGGAATGGCCCCCTCCTGGTACCAGACGGAAAGATGCGGTACCAAGTGCTCATCGAGAAATCCCTTGAAACGGTCTCGATCTTGGGACAGCTCTGCCGGAATTGAAAAGTCCATAGCATTCTCCTTTCACTGCTCATTGTGCAAATGTCACTAATCATATCTTACCAGGTGACAAAAAGGATTTTAAAGATAAATCGCTGTAATGAGCAGT
>CAYFXL010000081.1:0-5676 GCA_964346945.1 uncultured Syntrophobacterales bacterium | reverse complement strand
GAGGGATGAAAACGGAAGGGTTGCACACTCCAGAAGAAAATTCTTATCATTTAATTAGGAGAGTGAGTGAATTGTGAGCCCAAGTCAACTAGGAGGTACTCGTGAGCGTATTGAGGATTGCTTTGATGATACCGGTGGTGGTGGTTCTCACCTCGTCCTGCTCGGTTATTTCCCGCCACGTTAGAACTGAATCTGAGCCCGCTGTGCCGTTCAAGACATTGGTCCAGGAGGCCAACAGCTATATAGGCAAGACCGTGATTCTGGGGGGCTACATCCTTGAAACCAAGAATTTGAAAGACGAAACGATCATTGAAGTCTTGCAAACACCGCTTACGTTTCGGGACGAGCCCGAATCCAGGGACCTTTCAGAGGGGAGGTTCACCGTCTCGCACAAGGGCTTCTTGGATCCGGAAATCTACAGCGAAAATCGTAAGCTTACCGTGGCGGGAATTTTATCAGGCTGTTGGGTTGAGAAAGTGAAAAGCTGTAAGCTAGAGAGCCGTGAAATCTATGTTTGGCCGGAACCGGAATATGAGTATGGTTATCCGTATCCCTACTATGACTATCGTCCGTCAGGTCGCTCCTGGTATAGGCATCACTATCGACATTACCACTATTGGTAAAAAATACATTGATCAAAGCCTAGCCGATAAATGAGATAGTTACCACACGCCGTATTGCGGCCGAAAAACAGGAGGCCAGATCGGGGGGGAATCTTCAAATAGCAGGATCACCCATGAACCCTGCTTTTTCATTTAAGATACATTGAGTGGTCTTGAGTCAGCCCTGACCTTCCTGTTTTTCAAACGCACATCATGAGGCCTGAGAAAACTATGGAGTCATAGATTTCAGGTACATTGTATCCTGCATTTGAACTTGGCAACAGGAAGTGGAAGCCAGGCTTGACCATCGGGTTTGGCCAGAAGCTCCGGGAGAGGATTATGTATTTTTTGACCCGGCTACAGATAGTTAAGTAGCCGGATAAAAAGTAATCCGAGAGCATCCCCCTTCAATTCCGCTTTTGGTTGTTTTACTTTATGCCATCGAAGAAAAAGCTTACATATTGAAAAAGGGCATTGAGAGCAATGGACTCCTGATTCCAGTATCGGTTCACTACCCAGAGAGTTGACCCCAGACCTGTGAGATAGTGTGGATTGTAATTACCCTGGTACTGATCGCACAAGCCCTTGATGAGAAATCTCCCCAGCTGCCTTCGCCCCCCTGGTGAGCCAATCATTCCCGCCGCAATCGCCACGGTGGATTTCGCGTCCATTCTGGAAAACGTTTCGTAAAACCGGGAGTAATCAGCGGCCGGGTCCAAACGGGGACTATCGAGCGCTACCCGTTCGGCCTTCTTATCTTGCATGAAGGCGATCCACGCTTCCACCATGTGATTGTATTCTTCCTTGCTGAAGAATTTGCGCGCGCGCTCCACAGCGTATCGGGTGATTGTATGGTGTAAGTTCACGATGCCGGATCCGCTCGTTGCCCGCAAAAGATGATGGTTGAGGGCCTCATCCGAGGGAAATGCCTTCGACTTCCATAAAGCTGGAGTAGTGTTAAATCGGCCCTTGCAGAAGTAGTCAGCCAGAGTTGCCAGCCCTGGCCATGGATCTTGATCATCGCGCTCTAGCATCTCTAGCAGGATAAATGTCGTACAAGAGATCGAATGGCCCAATGAACTGTCCAGATAACCACTGCCAAGGAGTAAAAGCCGGCGCGCCAGCTCCACTCCCCCCTCCCGTGCATGGATCGTAGCCATCAAGACTGCGGTCTTCTCCCAATCCTGATCACCGATGGCCGCTTCAACGTCGGAGAAAGACACGGAAGAATTGAGCAATTTGGCCTTGGGCAGCTCTTTGAGCTTCGGCCTCCTGGCATACTCGTTAACTTCAAGGTGGATTAGTGCTGGGATCTCATTTTTCCTCAGGTAGGGCATGAACTCCCGGTAAATACCGTGCATCTTGGGTAGGTGAGGGTTGATGAACGGCGGGTTCAGCACCCGCTGCACCACAGGAAAGAGTGACAAGTGGATTTCCCAGGCTTCCTCGCCCTTGCTTAATTTTTTCCGTAACTGTTCGGAGGCCCGGGCGACATCCGACGCCTCCAATGCCTGCATGAGATCATCTTCCACTATCGTATCGGGTTGTTTTCTTGCCACGGGGGCTCCTTTGAACATGGCTGGTGCGGTAATTCCGCATGCTGCGCAGGCCGCATACCCAGCTGAATTCTTTATGAACTCTCTCCGGTTCAATTGCTCCTTATCCATGATTTCTGATTTTGTTATTACCACGTCGTGGTATGTACAATCAACCCATTTGCTAAACTTTTTTCGACGGGTCCATATAGAGATTCCAGCTCGTATTCTGAAATTGGCCTTTTAACTCCCATCTCTTCTGACGCAGGGGTCATCACGTGAGGGCAAAAACTCTTATCACAAAGATTGACTGAGGGATTAGGGTCATAAGAGGACCAAAAAAATCCCTCTGCCATAAAGGAGGGTAAAATGGCAGAGGGAAGTAATGGGGGGTTTACACCCTGCTCTCAAACTACTCGTACTTGTGAGGGAAGTAAATGGGGGGAATCATGTATTTTAGGAGTGGAAAAGGTGTATTTTTTGGGGTAGGTTGAACCGTCCCCGGGGGATTTCGACCGGAAATAAATAGCTTCACCACGGCAGATCACTTTCTCGTTAAGAGCTCCTTCAAATCCTCTCAATACTCTCAAACTGAATAACCCACCCCTAGCACCATAAGGATGGCCCCATTTACAGTCCCGATTGCGAATGGATATTGGGATGCCATCCCCTCGCTTTGAGTATCCGTCGTTATTTCCAGCTCATTACAGAACCCTCATAACCCCTTCTTTACCCCATAAGGTGCGCATACGGTCTCATTGGGCGAGGAGTTATATGAAAACACCGCAATGGTTCCCGGTCCGTATGTGTTTTTTCGGAGAAGGCAATGCCGTGATTCCAAATGGGGTAATGGGATATTGAAAGAGAATAACCTCATACGTTCAATGACCTTCATGAAAATCCTTTCGTTCGTTGCTGGGATCCTGAAAAAGCCATTCTTCCCATTTTAGTAATCTCTTGTTTTCTCTTTGACAAAACAGGAAGGGTAGATTATATGAATTTGGGAAACTTTATCGCCTCCCGGGGAATACCAGGAAGAAAGGATGCCTTAGCATGTTCCGGAAAGAGGTTCGTGAGCTGATCTGGGTCTATTTTTTCGTATCCCTCGGCAGCCTCTTATTGCATTTTCGCATCCATCCCCCCAAGGACAGCATGTTCAATTGGATTGCGACTGGGTTTGCCGCGGTGAACGCATTGCTTGTGATTCTTTTGTTTAAACCTGTTCATTGAGTGGGATTCCCCGCAAGGATGGAATGATGCAAAGAGATATGAACGATATTCTTGTGCGGGTTACCAACCTCCATACGTATTTCTATACGGATGAAGGGGTGGTTAAAGCAGTCTCGGGGATCGACCTTGTCATCTGCAGGGGGGAGACACTTGGCCTTGTAGGCGAGTCGGGTTGTGGCAAGAGCGTAACGGCCCTTTCGATTATGCGACTGATCCCGCAGCCACCCGGCCGCATCGTGAGGGGACAGATCTTATTCGATCACCAGGATCTGCTGGAACTGGGCGATGAGCAAATGCGGCAAATCCGGGGTAGCCGCATATCCATGGTCTTTCAGGAGCCGATGACCTCTTTGAATCCGGTCTTTCGAGTCGGTGATCAGATTGCGGAAGCGATTCGGGTGCATCAAGGATATTCCCGGCGAAGTGCCATGGATCGTACCACAGAGATGTTGAAAAAGGTGGGAATTCCTGATCCAGAAAAGCGTATCAAGGATTATCCACACCAGATGAGTGGTGGCATGCGCCAGCGCGTCATGATCGCCATGGCCCTGTCGTGCAACCCAGAGATGATGATCGCGGATGAACCCACCACGGCACTGGACGTCACCATACAAGCCCAGATTTTGGACCTTATGGACAAATTAAAGGAGGATTTCGGGGCATCCATTCTGCTGATCACCCATGACCTCGGGGTGATCGCTGAAATGGCCCAGCGAGTCGCGGTCATGTACACGGGAAAGATAGTCGAATACGCGGGCGTGACCGATGTGTTCTCGAGTCCCAAGCACCCGTACACCGTCGGCTTGATGGTATCGATTCCTAAGATCGAGGATCCAGTTCCCCCCAACAGACAGCTCCCGACGATTCCGGGAATGGTTCCGAGCCTGCACGATCTTCCAACGGGCTGTTCTTTTTGGGAGCGGTGCAAATGTGCGTTCGATCGGTGTAAGGCTCAAGATCCACCGCTTTTTGACTTGGGTTCCGACCATTGGGTGAGGTGTTGGCTCCATGAACGATGATCACTTACTCGTTGTGCGAGGGCTAAAAAAGTACTTCCCGGTGGGCGGCGGTTTTCTGGGCGGACCCAAATCTTACGTCAAGGCCATAGATGGTGTCGATCTGGTTGTATACAGGGGTGAGACCTTAGGGCTGGTGGGCGAGTCGGGCTGCGGAAAAACTACCCTCGGTTATTGCGTCCTCAGACTAGAGGAGCCGACTGAGGGCAATATTATCTTTGAGAATGAAGACATACTGACTAAGGATCGACGGTCCATGCGCCGTCTCAGGCGGGACATGCAGGTCATCTTCCAGGACCCTTATTCATCCCTCAATCCGCGCAAAACGGTCGGGCAGATCATCGGTGAGGCGTTCAGCATTCACGGTATTTCGGCCCCCCCGGAGCGTCAAAAAAGGATTAAGGAATTAATGGATGTGGTCGGGTTGCGGCCCGAGCACATTAACCGATTTCCTCACGAGTTCAGCGGAGGACAGCGCCAGCGAATCTGTATTGCCCGAGCCCTGGCTTTGAACCCCAAGCTTGTCATCGCCGATGAACCGGCTTCAGCCTTGGACGTCTCCATCCAGGCTCAAATCCTCAACCTTCTTGTCAACCTTCAGGATAGGTTCAATCTCACCTACATCTTCATCTCTCATGACCTGAGCGTGGTGAGATACCTCTGCAACCGGGTGGCGGTGATGTATTTGGGCCGCCTGCTTGAACTGGCCCCTTCTGGATCACTTTACGCTCACCCGATGCACCCGTACACTGAAGCCTTGTTATCAGCCGTGCCGGTAGCCAACCCATTTATTCAGAGAAAGCGGATCATCTTGCGGGGAGATGTACCCTCGCCGGTGAACCCGCCGCCAGGATGCACCTTTCATCCTCGCTGTCGCTATCGACAGGAGATTTGCAGCCAAAAGGCTCCGCTCTTTGAGGAAATTGGAAATGGTCACTTTGTGGCCTGTTATTCTAAAGGGAAAGGAGGGTCGAGGGAAGGATAAATCTTTACTTTTATTTCAATATACGGAAAGGGGGGACAAAAAAGGGATAAATCTATTGGAGAAAGGGGAATGTACAGTGAGCGAAAAGTCTTTTGACGGAAAGGAGAGTGCAATGAGAGGGAAGTTTTTTGCCCGTGTTTGGGCTAGTTCAATTACCATTGTGGCTTTGACGTGTTTGCCTCTAGCCCTGGCCCATGCCGTGGACTTGGCCGAGGAGCAGATAGCCCGGCTGGCTGTGAGCGTAGCAGACATAGGGACGGTGGACCCTCACTTCGCCGTGAAAATCGGTGAGTCGCCCATCGTGCGCA
>CAYFXL010000080.1:0-13411 GCA_964346945.1 uncultured Syntrophobacterales bacterium | reverse complement strand
CAGATGGACCCAAGATGGCTTCGGGGGACGTCCTTCAGGGGTTATGGAGTAACCCTCACCGTGGGTATTGGCGTTCCCATTCCTATTCTCGATGAGGAGACTCTTGTGCACGCAGCTGTCCGGGACGAGGATATCGTGACCCAGGTGGTGGACTACAGCGAAACATATCCTCAGCGAGAATCAGGCAGTCTGGCACAGGTGAGCTATGCCCAGTTGAAAACGGGCGAGATCTCGCTCGACGGGAAGAGAATCCCCACGGCGAGCCTTTCCAGCTATGCCATGGCTCGGGAGATCGCTGACCTTCTGAAGGATTGGATCGGGAAAGGTGAGTTTCTTCTGAGCGAGTGTGTCCAGCAGCTTCCCTCGTCGGATTCTGGGATTGTCTTCAAAGGACTCCAGGAAAAACCCATACGATTCAAAAAAGCGGTATAAGATCATAGTGGAGCCCGGGTTCTTGGGCCACTGAACGACGGGGTTCTGGCCCAAGATTCCCCGGACTCCCTGAAAAGGGAGGATTTCTTCATGACTACGACAAAAGTGGTCCTCAGGTTTCCACCTGAGCTGACTGATCAGCCCGTCACTTATAAACTGATTAAAGAATACGATCTCATGGTCAATATCCTTCGGGGGCACATCACACCGAAGGAAGAGGGCATGTTAGTGCTTGAACTGACCGGTAAGAAAACACAGCTCGACAGGGGGATGGACTATCTGGCAAAACTGGGAGTGGAGACCCAGCTGCTTTCCAAGGACGTGAAATGGCTGAAAGACCTGTGTACCCACTGTACCGCCTGCGTGTCTCTCTGTCCCACCCATGCCCTCTCAGTGGAACGCGATGCTATGACCGTGAGCTTTGATAAGGATAAGTGCATCGCCTGCGAGATGTGTTTAACCGTCTGCCCTTACAATGCCATGGAGGTTCTCTTCTAGGTTTCCCTGTGGGGCAGGACTCTGGTATAATTATGAGGAACGGTGGAACCTATTTACCTAGACCATAGTGCTACTACCCCGATCCGACCGGAAGTACTGGAGGCGATGTATCCCTACTTCACGGATATCTTTGGAAACGCGTCCAGCATCCACACCTTTGGGCAAAAGGCGAAGAAGGCGCTGGAGGAGGCAAGGGGAAGTGTGGCTCGATTAATCGGCGCCCACCCTTCCGAAATCGTCTTCACCAGCGGAGGGACCGAGGCCGACAATCTGGCCATCAAGGGAGCCGCACTAGCAAGGGAGGAGGATGGGCATATCATCACATCAACAGTAGAACACCCCGCGGTTCTGGCTCCCTGCCACGATCTGGAAAAGAGGGGTTTCAAGGTATCCTTTCTCCCAGTGGATCACCACGGGCTCGTGGATCCTGATGATGTGAGGAAAGCCATCACTGACAGGACCGTCCTGATTAGCATCATGCACGCAAATCACGAGGTTGGAACAGTTGAACCCCTTGAGGAGATCGCCAAACTTGCCATGGAAAGGGATATCCCTTTCCACACCGATGCGATCCAATCCGTGGGCAAGGTCCCCATCGATGTCGAAACAGTGGGGGTGAATCTGCTTACCCTGTCGGCCCACAAACTCTACGGGCCAAAGGGGGTTGGAGCCTTGTATATCCGAAGGGGGACGAAGATCCTCCCCCAAGTACTTGGCGGCCATCAGGAAGTGAACCTGCGCGCGGGAACGGAGAACGTGGGGGGGATCATCGGATTGGGAAAGGCGGCGGAAATCGCCCTTCTTAGTATGGAGGCAGAGGGGAGGAAAATATCCCGGCTCCGAGATGGCCTCTGGAAAGAGATACGCGAGCACTTGGGACCGGTTAAGCTCAATGGGCATCCTGTCAGGCGTCTTCCCAACATACTGAACGTAACCTTCGATGGCATCGAAGGGGAATCCATCCTGATCAATCTTGACTTGAAGGGAATCGCAGTCTCCACGGGTTCCGCATGTACTTCTGGCTCCCTTGAACCCTCCCATGTTTTGCTGGCTATGGGCCGATCACCGACCATGGCCAGGGAAAGCGTGCGATTTTCCCTGGGCATCGGGAATACTCGAGAGGAGATGGAGTACACGGTCACTGTCCTTGGAGAGGTAGTGAGGAGATTGAGATCGACCTCTTCGCTCAATAGGAGCGCGATGGCAGCACCACGTTATGGGGGAAAATGTTGAAGGGACGTGTCCTCTTGGCAATGAGTGGGGGTGTCGACAGCAGCCTGGCGGCCTACCTTTTGAAGGATGCAGGCTATGAGGTGATCGGAGTTACAATGCGCATATGGGATTCGGAGAAGGATAGTCCTTCCCTTGGACCAAGGGATTATTTCGGGTGCTGCGGCGCGGCAGATGTGGAGGATGCCCGGTGGGTTGCCCAAAAACTGGGAATTCCCTTCTATGTCCTTAACCTGGAAGAGCAATTCGAGGATGAGGTAATCGACTATTTCTGTCGGGAATACCTTAGGGCCCGCACCCCTAATCCCTGTATCCTCTGTAACGAGAAGGTGAAGTTTGGGGCACTCCTCCTGAAAGCCCGCGAGCTGGAGGCCACCTTCGTCTCCACGGGTCACTATGCGAGGGTGGAATATGACAAGGCGAGGAAACGGTTTCTCCTGAAGAAGGGCAAAGATCCGAAAAAGGACCAATCCTATGTCCTCTTCTCCCTTTCGCAAACCCAGTTAGCCCATGCCCTCTTTCCGTTAGGATACTTCAGGAAAGAGGAGGTAAGGAAAAAGGCCCAAGACCTGGGTTTAAGGGTCCACGACAAGCCGGAAAGTCAGGAGATCTGTTTTATCCCAGGGGGAGACTATCGTCCATTTCTGAGACGGAGGGCGTCTAGCCCAATAAAGGCTGGAGACATCGTGGATACTCAGGGGCGAATTTTGGGGAGGCACAAGGGTCTCCCTTTTTATACCGTCGGGCAGCGAAAAGGACTCGGTCTTTCCAGCGGCAAACCCCTGTATGTGGTGACATTGGACAGGAAGAGAAATCTCATGTTCGTTGGGGAAAAGGAGAACGTGTACGGAACGGGTTTGATTGCGGATCGAACAAATTGGATCCCCATGGATGAGTTCCATGAACCGATCAGGGTGAAGGCCAAGATACGGCACTCCCACAAGGAGGCAGATGCGACCGTTGATCCGTCAGAGGATGGCAAGGTGAAGGTAGAATTTGTTCACCCCCAGGAAGCTATTACACCCGGCCAAGCAGTGGTCTTCTATGATGGAGATATGGTCTTGGGCGGGGGATGGATTGAAACGGTTATCCGTGCATAGGGAGACAGAATGGGACCTCAATCGACGGACAAGAAGATGGAGCGATTAAAGGAGATCATCCGGGAGATGGATTCCCTCCTCGTTGCCTTTTCCGGGGGAGTTGACAGCACTTTTCTCGTCAAGGTGGCTCGTGAGACCCTGGGCCAGGGGAAGGTTGTCGCCGTGACGGCGAGATCGCCCGTCTATCCGAAGAGGGAATACGCCCATGCCCGGAAAATTGCGAAGGACATGGATGTACAACACCTTTTCATCGATTCCAATGAACTCGATCTTCCCCAATTTGCCGCCAATCCGGTCAACAGATGCTACCATTGCAAGAAGGAGTTATTCACCCAGCTAAAGGAGATCGCCCGGAAAATGAACCTCTCCTCCATCGCCGAGGGATCGACCGTAGACGACGAAAAGGATTTTCGTCCCGGGATGACGGCCATACGAGAGATGTCGATTCGCAGTCCCTTGAGGGAAGCGGGTCTGAACAAAGCAGAAATTCGGTCTCAGTCTCGGGAGTTCGGCCTTCCTACGTGGAATAAGCCCTCTTTAGCCTGCCTGGCATCGAGGCTCCCCTACGGGGATCGGATTACCTTCGAAGGCCTGAGACAAATTGAAAGGGCCGAGCAATTCCTCATAGGGCTCGGTTTTAGTCAGGTCCGGGTGAGGCATCATGGAAAGACGGCTCGGATCGAAGTCCCCCCTGAGGAAATCGTATCGCTGCTTGAAAACCATACCCGCACCCGGGTGGTAAAGAAGTTGAAGGGAATTGGCTTTGCTTACGTCACGCTGGACCTACAGGGCTTTCGGTCTGGAAGCATGAACGAGGTGCTTTAGGGCCAAAGCATCACCTTCTTCAATGAGGGGATACGTTTGATGAAGGCTATTGCATTATTGTCGGGCGGGCTGGACAGCACATTGGCGGTGAGGGTTTTGTTGGACCAGGGCGTTGAGGTGGAGGCCCTCAATTTCATGACCCTCTTCTGCCGATGCACGGCCAAGGAAAGTACCTGCTCCTCCTCTCAAAAGGCCGCCCGGATGTTGGGTATCGGGTTGCAGATCCGAAACATCTCTGACGAGTTCCTGGAGGTGGTGAGGCATCCCAAGCACGGTTATGGCAAGAACGTAAACCCTTGCCTGGATTGTCGTATCCTCATGTTTAAAAAGGGACGGGAGTACATGAACCAGAATGGTGCCTCCTTCATTGTAACGGGAGAGGTACTTGGGGAGAGGCCGATGTCACAACGGAGAGAGGCCATGCACATCATCGAGCGGGAATCAGAGCTTCAAGGGCTCATCCTGAGGCCGCTATCGGCCAAGCTCCTCCCCTTGACCATACCGGAAAAAAACGGGTGGGTCAGCAGGGAAACCTTACTCGCCATCACCGGGCGATCCAGGAAACCCCAGATCAAACTCGCATCAGATTACGGCATCAATGACTATCCATGCCCAGCGGGAGGGTGTCTCCTTACGGACCCCGGCTTTGCATTGAGGATGAAGGACTTGATGAAAAATAACCCCGATTTCTCGCTGAACGACGTCCACCTGCTCAAACTGGGGAGGCACTTCCGCCTTACCCCGTTGGCAAAGGTGGTGATGGGGAGGAATGAGGGGGAAAACGATAAGATTCTCTCCCTTGCCAAGGAGGGGGATACGATTCTGAGCGTCAAGCATTTTCCCGGACCTCTTACTCTTGCACGGGGAGAGCTCAGCCAGCAGGAGATCCTTCGGTCAGCCGTCATCACGGCCAAATACAGTAAGGCCAAATCCCTGCCCGAGGTTGAAGTTGAGTACCAGGTGATCCCCATGCCTGCGAAGGGAATTGTGGTCTCCCCGTCCATGGTCGGGGATGAGCTGGGTCTCTTGAGGATCAATTGAACGCGAATAGACCATAAAAATCGCCCAACACGGAGGTATTCAATGGAACAGAAGAAAATATTTTCCGAAGTCGGAGAGAAGGAAGTCACCAGGGCCATAGTAGGAGAGTTCGCGAAACAATTCATGGACTACGTCGAGAGCGATTGCCTCATCATCGGGGGCGGCCCCAGCGGCCTCATGGCCGGAAAGGAACTGGCCTCCAAAGGGATAAAGACCCTGATCGTGGAGCGAAACAATTATCTGGGCGGCGGATTTTGGATCGGGGGCTATCTCATGAACAAGGTGACCGTGAGGGATCCCGCTCAGGAGGTATTGGGGGAATTGGGTGTCCCTTATGATGGAGTAATGGACGGTCTTTATGTTGCCGATGGCCCCCATGCCTGTTCAAAGCTTATTGCCGCCGCCTGCGATGCAGGGGTAAAATTCGCCAACATGTCCATCTTCGACGACGTCGTCCTGCGTGAGGGAAACCGCGTAAGCGGAGCGGTCATCAACTGGACGCCCATTAGCGCGCTCCCCAGGGAGATCACCTGTGTCGATCCCATCGCCCTGGAGTCAAAATTTGTGATTGATTCCACGGGACATGATGCGTGCGTCGTGAGCAAGCTGGAGGAAAGGGGTATCGTAAAGACAAAGGGCTTTGGCGCAATGTGGGTTGAGATGTCGGAAGACTTGGTGGTAGAACACACCGGGGAGGTACACCCAGGACTGGTGGTTATCGGGATGGCCGTGACAACGACCTATGGTCTGCCGCGGATGGGGCCCACCTTTGGGGCCATGCTATTATCCGGGAAAAAGGGAGCTGAGGTCATTATAGAAAAGTTGGGATGAAAGGGAATCCCCGAATCAGCCATATCCATCTCTATGCGCAGGGTTTGATTCCTACACCCGTAATCCAAGAGATTATCAGCTACCTGACGAGATGGATGAAGAAGAGTATGATTGATTTTCGGGGGAGTATCTTTCGATACCATTTCGAATCACTACCCCAAGACGAGAGACTCGGGCGAACCCACCGTTTGGCCGAACAACTCGCTTTCCTCCGTATAACGGATGCCACTCGGAAGGATTTATCTGATCAAAGGCCAATGGAGGGGGAAGTGACATATGAGATGCGTCAAATTGAACGTGAAGACTTCAAATCCTTTGGCATACTCTACGATGGATTCGGGCTCCACAGAATTTTCTCCAACCTAATCCCTCGGGACGAGCAACAATTAAACCATTGCCATATTGTCTTCACCAACCAGCTCCTGGGGACCTGGGATGAGGACGATCACCGCTACCACGCGAGAGTGAGCATCTACGGGTTTCCCTCCCTCATCTCGACTACAGGGGTGGTGGAGGCACCGGCCAAACCACGGGAGTTTTACCTCAAAAAGCGGTTGGGCATGCCGTTGGAGGTGTTAAAAAGCGAGTTCAGGGAAAGGTTCATCGATTACGGGGATTCGCGGTTAACCGAGGTTCTCAAGGGATATGTAATGCAGGCCCTCTTCTTTCACTTGACGGGGAACCCTTTTTGCGATGATCCGGATTGCAGGTTGTACAATGCCCACTGGCAGGAGGAACTCATCCGCGCGCAGCTGGGTAAAAGGTATGAATTTTGTCCGAAACACCGGGGAATCTTGGATCGGATTGAGGGAGAGGTTTAGGTAAAGACCTCTTCATTTGTCGAACTTGAATGGTCATTCCATTGAGCTTACCGAAATATTTTAGAACTCTGAGGTTCAAGATCATAGCCGGTTTGGTCGTCACCTTGACCGTCACCATGACCTTCCTCTTTTACATCCAATACTATCAGAACAAGAAAAGTATGATCAATGCCCTGAGAGATCATACCAGTCCCGATTTGACCGAAGTCATCGAGAAAGTCCTCAGGGATGCCATGATGTCCAGAAACTTGGGAGCAATAGAGAATACCTTCCAGACTATCACTGAATTGCAAGATGTGAAGAATATCTTCCTCATGAATAAGGTCGGAGAAATCATTGTTTCTCCCAGGGATCAGAATATCGGAAGTAAGCTGGATATGGCGGACCCGACCTGCCAAATATGCCACGGGGAAAAGACGGAAATCTTGAACAAGACGGTCACCTTCACCTCCGATGAGCGCGAGAGGATCTTCAGGAACGTCAACCCCGTCCTCAATAGAAAGGAATGTCACGGCTGTCATGACCCCAATGAGACGATAATCGGTGTCCTCGTGACGGATTTTTCCCTGGCCCCTATTGAGGATCACCTTGGCAGGGAGTTTAAGGAGAATATTCTATTTCTTGTGTTTTTTATCCTCATATCGATCGTAGTCGTCAGTTTCACCATGAACCGCCTTGTGGTCAGTAAGGTGGAGCAATTTGTGGAAGCGGCAAAACGATTCGGCCAGGGGGACCTGACGCAGAGGATCATTTTCAAGGCGGACGATGAATTTAAGAGGCTGGCTGAATCCTTCCATGGTATGGCTGGGGAATTGAAGAAGAGGATGAAACAGGAAAAGAAGTATATTTCCCGGATTATCGATGCCCAGGAGAACGAGCGGAGGAGAATTTCAAGAGAACTCCACGATGAATTAGGAGGGGCACTAACGGCCATTAAGTATAACCTGGAGATTATCGAAAGAGACTTACCGGAAAACCTCTTTGAGGGAAAAGAGAGATTGAAGGAGGTACAAACCCTATCCGCCCAAATTCTGGGGCAATTGCGAACGCTATCCCATGATTTGAGGCCGCCCATGCTGGACGATTTGGGCTTGCTTCCCACGTTGAGGTGGTATATAGAGAATTATGGGAAGAGGTGGAAAGTCAAAACGCATTACGAGGCCATCGGCTTCCCCGAAAAGGTGAATCCGCAACTCGAAACTGCTCTCTATCGGGTTGTTCAGGAGGCTTTAACCAATACAGCTAAACATGCCTTCGCCGACGACGTCCGTGTTCACCTCAGCTGTAAGGATTCGGTGATCACGGTAACCATCACGGACAACGGGATAGGATTCAATCCACAGGAAATTCCCACTCTAGAAACACAAAAACGGGGCTTTGGGATCATGGGGATGCAGGAGAGAATCTCATCTTTCGGGGGTCGAATCGACATCCGGTCTCGGCAAGGAGCAGGAACGCAGATCACCATTGAAATTCCATTAAAAAGTTCTGAGGGGGAAGATGAACCGACAGAAGACAAAAGTCCTGATCGCTGAGGACCATACCATAGTTCGTCAAGGTCTCAGCGCCTTGATCAACAGGCAACCTGATATGCAGGTTGTCGGCGAAGCGCAAGATGGCAAGGAGGCGGTCGAAAAGACAAAAAAGCTGTGCCCTGATGTGGTTTTGATGGATATCGCCATGAAACACATGAATGGGCTGGAGGCCACTGCTCGAATCAAAAAGATGGCTCCAGAGGTGAAGGTATTGGTTTTAACGATGTATGAAAATGAGGAATATATCTTCCAAATCCTTCGGGTTGGGGCCTCGGGATATCTGCTCAAAGAAGCGCCGATGACCGATTTGATTGCGGCCATCAAAGCGGTAAATCAAGGAGAATCTTATCTCAGCCCCTCAATATCGAAGAAGGTTATCGAGGACTATATTCGTCGTGCCGAGTTGGGAGAGCAGTCAAGAATTAATGACATCTTGTCAGACCGAGAGAGGGAGATATTACAACTGATCGCGGAGGGACATACCTATGAGGAGATCGCATCCATCTTATGTATCAGTAAGAAGACTGTGGAGACCCATAGGGCCAACATCATGGACAAATTGAATATTCACGATAAGGTGGGGCTCGTCAAATACGCCATTCGGAAAGGGCTCATCAATTTGTGAGGAACAAAGCTTTATGTTCATATAAATGCGTGAAACGTGCTATTGTATGAGATCCACTATTATACTCGAATCCTTTTGACCTAGCACGTTCACATCACCTACTTCCCCCCTGCTTTCTCCAGGGCAATCTTCGTTTTGCCACACTTTTGATGCATTTCTATTCGTTCAATACATGACCCCGTCGGGTTCCTCTTCTCGGGGGATTAACCGAGGACGGATTTCCACTGGTGATGGAACCCCGGAAATTCTTGAAACCACGAGAGAGCTCTTCTTTGGGGGATCTTAATATACTAATATACACGTTTTTCTCCATAAAAATACACTTTTTACCCGATAGACTAAATCGGCAGATGCATTAATAATGAGTGAAAAAAATCACAACAGCATTCCATGACTTACCTGCTTTCCCTAAGATTCGTCGGTTCGGAGGGTTGATCACGGATGGCAAAGATCAGGTATGGGATGGTCATCGATCTCAGGCGATGTATTGGATGCCATAGCTGCTCAGTCGCCTGCAAGGCGGAGAACAACGTCCCGTTAGGGGTATTCCGCTCTTGGGTCAAGATCATCGAAAAGGGCCAATACCCGAACGTCAGCAGGCATTTTCTCCCGAGCCTCTGTAATCACTGTAACAACCCCCCGTGTGTGATCAACTGCCCCGTCCAAGCCACCTGGAAACAAGATGACGGGATTGTGATCATCGATGAACACCGATGCATCGGATGCAAATACTGTATCGCCTCTTGTCCGTATAACGCCAGGCATGTCAACCCCATCATCCCCATCGTCCAGAAGTGTTACTGGTGTCACCACCGGGTCTATGCGGGTCTCGTTCCCGCATGTGTGGAGACATGTCCGACAACGGCCAGGGCTTTCGGTAATTTGTTAGACCCCAACGATGAGGTTGCGAAACTACTCGCAAGAAACCCCTTCCAAGCCATCAAACCCGAAATGGGCACATACCCCATGGTATTTTACATTGGGGCTGATGCAGACGCTATGGATCCCTTCGCGGGAAAAGAGGAATGGACGTAAATATCCTGTACAATGTCGAACACGAGCTCCCCCTTGGCTTGCTGATCGCCAACTATTTTTATCTCACCGGCTTGAGCGCGGGTTCGTTCATCCTCTCCACCCTCGCCTATGGGTTTGGAATCGAAAAATACAAGCCCGTCGGAAAGGTAGGGGTTGTGCTTGCCACGGTATTGCTCATCCTCGCCCCCATAAACCTGTTTTTGGACTTAGAGCAGCCCTTCAGGTTCTGGCATCTCTTCCTGTATCTGAGGATCACCTCCCCGATTACATGGGGATCTTTTCTCCTTACCCTCTACCCGTTAAATTGCATGATTTACGGCTATTTCATGTTCAGAGGTGACGCGAAGAAGACGAAAATCTTCGGCCTGATCGGGATCCCCTTGGCTCTCTTGGTGCACGGGTATACCGGGTTCATCCTGGCCCTCGGAAAAGCCAGGGTCCTTTGGAATACGGCCATCATGCCCCCTATTTTCCTGATCTCCGCCATGGTTTCGGGAATCGCCTTGATGATTTTGGTTGTGGTAATCAAGGGGTATTTCTTCTCCGATGAGAGGAAGGTCGATACCGCCTTGTGCACCGATTTGGGGAAGATGTTGGCGTGGGCCATCATTGTGGATTTGGCCTTTATCGCCACGGATATCTTGGTTCTCCTCACCTCTCACACGGAGGCCTACCTAGCCGCCATGATGCTGCTCAAAGGGAGCATGAGTCATCTTTTCATCGGGGTGGAGGTCATCTTGGGGTCGATCGTCCCCCTGTTTTTTTTGCTCTTTCCCCCCACGAAAAAGAGGCTCCCTTTTGTCGTACTTTCCTCGATTTTGGTCATGATCGGAATATTCACCATGCGGTATGTCATGGTGATGGGCGGTCTCAATATTCCCCTGAGTTGAAGGAGCAAGGATTTGAAGATGGGCAGGTTATCGAGACGGGATTTTTTGAAGTTCGGAGCAGGAGGGATCGCACTCCTCTCCTGGATGAATCCATGGAGGAGATTTTCCAGTGCTTCCACATTGAGACGGGGAGGGGCGAGTGTCTCCCGGACGACCGGGCGACTCCGCAAGGCTATCCCCAGTACCTGTCTTCAGTGTTATTCCCGTTGTGGAATCATCGGCTACACCGAATACGGAAGGATCGCAAAAATCGGGGGAAACCCCGAGCATCCCAATAGCCGGGGAAAACTGTGCGCAAAGGGTCAAGCGGGGATCAATTATGTTTACGACCCTGATAGGATCCTCTACCCCATCAAGAGAAAGGGAATGAGAGGGTCCAAAAATTGGAGGCGCATCTCCTGGGAAGAGGCTTACAAAGAGGTTGCGGAGAGATTGGTGGAATTGAGGCAGAGTGGTCATCCCGAGCGATTCATATTTCACAGTTCCAGGGATGTCACAAACCGACTCTTTACGGACCGCTTTCTGAACGCCTTCGGGACGCCCACGGCTTTGAACCATGCCTCGTTGGGAGGTCTCAACAAGCAGACCGCTCTCAAGGCGACCATGGGGGCGGAGACAGGCATCAACGATGTAGCCCACAGCCAATACATCCTCAATTTTGGGGCTAATCCCTATGAAGCTCACTTTCTGTACGTCCCCTTCGTCCAAAGGATCATCGAGAGCAGGATGAATCTCGGCACCAAGTTGGTCACCTTTGACGTGAGGCTCTCGCAAACGGCGGGGAAAAGCGATGAATGGTTCCCCATAAAGCCCGGCACGGATGCCGCGGTGGCTTTGGCGATGGCCAAAGTGATCATGGAGGAGGGTCTCTATGACAGAAGATTCTTGGAGGATTGGACGAATTATCCCCCGGATCAGCTTTTGGGTCACCTCAAGCAGTATGGCCCGGAATGGGCAGAGGAGATCAGCGGGATTAAGGCTTCTGAAATCAGGAGGATCGGCATCGAATTTGCCACCGCCAAACCGGCCACAGCGATCTCCGGCGGAGGGGTAACGAAACATATGAACGGAACCGAGAACGAAAGAGCCGTGTTTCTGCTCAACGCCATCACGGGCAACATCGACGTCAAAGGGGGATACTGTTTGCCGAGGAAATACGAATTGGCACAACCCGATCCCGTGCCTCTCCCGGCCAAGCTCAAAGAAGTAAATACGCCTTTCTTAGGACATTCCAATATATTCGCCCACATCAGGGACGGAACGGTTAAGGCCGGGGTCTTGATGACCTATAAGGATAACCCCGTTTACGGAGGGCCAGACTCGAAATTGAGTATCGAGGTCCTGCACGATGAAAAACTGATCCCCTATTTCGTATCCGTCGATTCCTTCATCAATGAAACCAACGTGCTCGCCGATCTGATCCTTCCGAAAGCCACGTATCTGGAGAGATGGGACCTGGAGACGCCTCCTGCCCTGGACATGACCCCTTTTATCAGCCTCAGACAGCCCATCATCAAACCCCTTGGCGAATCGATTCCCTTTACGGACATCTTGATCGAATTGGCCAACAGGGTGGGAGGAGGCATGGAGGAGTACTTCAGGTTCGGAACTACGGAGAACTACCTGGAAACCATCCTCTTTCAGATCGAAAAACTGCAGGATATCGGGGGGCTCGATTACCTCATGGAACGCGGAGTGTGGTTGGACCCTGATAGCAAGCCGGATTATATGGCATATAGGAAAACCGGGGTGAAGACCCCTTCGGGGAGATTTGAGATATTCTCCGATGAAATGGCCAGTCTCGGTTCGAATCCTTTGCCCACCTATCATGCGATTTCCCCCCACAAGGATCTCGGGGATGAGGATTTCTTCCTGACGACATTCCAGTGGAACGTCCACACCTACTTCCGGACGGGCAACTGTATGTGGCTTTCGGAGATTGTCCACGATAACCCCGTATGGATCAACCACGATGTCGCAAGGGAAAGGGGGATCAGGATGGGGGATCGAGTTCAAATAACCTCTTCCATCGGGTCGATCACCTCCAGGGCTTTTATCACCCACGGGATACACCCGAAGGTGATCGCCGTATCCGATAACGTCGGTCATTGGGAATACGGGAGAATCGCCCGAGGCCAAAGATTCAAGAGCCAGGACCCTCAGACGAATTTGATATGGTGGGGGAAGAAGGAAAACGGGACTCACCCCAATCTCCTCATCCCGATACAAGTGGATTCCATCGGGGGTGGGCAGGGGTGGATGGATACCATCGTAAGGCTCACGAAAGTTTAGGAATAAACCCATAAGAACGGGAGGGAAGGGACATGATAGAGACTATGCAATTCATTTCCATTTTTGGAGTGCTCTTTCTCGGTTTGATAGCGATCGCCAGTCTGGCCATTAAAATCGTAAAGCAATACGAACGCGGGGTGGTCCTTCGCTTCGGACGATTGATTAGGACGAGAGGCCCTGGTTTCAATGTGATCATCCCCATCGCCGATCGGATGATCAAGGTGGACCTCAGGGTGGTTACCATGGTGGTGGAACC
>CAYFXL010000079.1:0-13501 GCA_964346945.1 uncultured Syntrophobacterales bacterium | reverse complement strand
CTCGGTGATCTCTTGAGGGAAAGTGATTTCGTCACGCTTCATTGTCCTCTGACGGAGGAGACCCATCATATCATCGGGAGGAGGGAACTCGACCTAATGAAGCCTTCCGCGATCCTCATCAATACATCCCGAGGCCCTGTGGTGGATGAGGAGGCTTTGGTCACAGCTCTACGAAAGGGGAAAATCGCCGGGGCGGGACTGGATGTCTACGAGAGGGAACCGCGTCTCAGCCCAGGGCTTGCAAAACTGGAAAATGTCGTCTTACTGCCTCACATTGGAAGTGCCACAGAGGATACCCGTGGACAGATGGGTGTCGTGGCAGCAAAAAATGCACTTGCCATGGTGAGGGGGAAAAAGCCTCCTAATATTGTAAACCCCGAGGTCTTTGATTCTCCCGAATATCTTCGGAGGTTGAAGATTTAAGACCGGTTGAGATTCTTCTTTTGAACTCAACTCTTTCCTGAGGTTCACCTTTTATCTCACTGTCTTTCGTCATTGCGTCCACGCATAGGATGATATAATAGGTCATGAAACCGAGGGACGGAGGTTTGTCACCATGGGAAAACCCAAAATTGTGATCGTTGGAGGTGTTGCTGGAGGCGCATCCGCTGCGGCAAAGGCCCGTCGGTGCTCTGAAGACGCTGAAATCATCATGTTCGAGAAGGGTCCTGATATCGCGTATGCTAGTTGCGGCCTTCCATACTACCTATCGGGGGTGATCGAAGACCGCGAAAGCCTCCTCATCGTCACGGAAAAGCTTTTCCAGCGGAGGTTTCGCGTAGACGTGCGGACTCACAGGGAGGTCATCAGGATCGATCGGGCACGCAAAGTAGCGCTGATTCAACATGTGGAAAGGGGGACCACTGAGGAGGAATCCTACGATCGCCTCATCCTCTCTCCCGGCTCATTACCTATTATCCCTCCGCTCCCAGGGGTTAACCTCCCCTTCGTCTTTACCTTCAAGACTCTTGAGGACATGGATCTCGTCTGCCAATATTTGCAGCGGAAACACCCTCATAAGGCGGTCATTGTAGGGGGCGGTCTGATCGGGATGGAAGTGATGGAAAACCTCATGCTCAAAGGTTTCACGATTTCCGTTGTGGAAAAATTAGATCAGATTCTCCCTTTCCTGGATTGGGATATGGCGGAACTGATCCGCCAGCACGCCGAGGCGAAAGGGGTGAGATTCCACCTCTCCCAGGGGTTGAAGGCAATTGAGAGTCGAAACGGTACCGCCGTTGTACACACGGAGGGAGGTAAAACCCTGAAGGCGGATCTCGTCATTCTCTCCCTGGGTGTAAAGCCCAATGTTGCCTTGGCCAAGGACGCGGGTTTAGAAATTGGCGAGGCGGGCGGGATCAAGGTCAATGAGTTCATGCAGACCAACGATCCCGATATCTTCGCGGCGGGGGACTGCGTGGAATCCATCCACCGCGTAACGGGCCAACCCTTCTTGGCGCCCATGGGCTCTGCCGCCAATAAACAAGGCAGAGCCGCTGGAGCCAACGCCCTGGGAAGAAAGATCGCGGTTAAGGGTTTCCTCGGAACGGTAATTCTCAAGGTCTTCGATCTAACCGTTGCGAAGACCGGGCTTTCGGAGAGCGAGGCTCATCGAGCAGGCTTCGATCCCCTCGTGACATTCATCCATCCGGGCCACATCGCCGGATACTACCCCGGCTCAAAACCCCTGCACATGAAAACGATCGCCGATCGCGCATCGGGCCGACTCCTCGGAGGCCAGGTTATCGGGGAGGAGGGTGTGGACAAAAGGATCGATGTGTTGACCACGGCGATATATCATCGGATGCCCTTAGATGAACTCCTTCATCTGGACCTTGCCTACGCACCCCCTTATTCGGCTGCCCGGGATCCCGTGGTGATCGCCGGGGCTGTCGGACAGAATTTCTTTGAAGGGGATTGTGTTCCCATCACACCAACGGTGCTCAAGGAGAGAATTGAAAGCCGCCCGGATCTGGTCCTCATCGATGTCCGATCCAGAAGGGAATGTCTCCAAGAGGGAATGATCCCCGGGGCTATCCACATCCCCTTGGATCGCCTTCGGGATCATATTGACCGGCTCGATAAGGAGAGGGAAACCGTGGTATATTGTCGCACAGGCCTCCGCTCATATCTGGCAACTCGGATCTTGATGCAGAAGGGATTTACCCGAGTGGAAAACTTGACCGGGGGGACGATGAGTTGGTTCTATCCCTTGGAGAAAGGCGATGTGAGTTAGGATCCGAATTCCCTACATCGCCTTGGAGATCATAAGGGTCCCTAACAAGGCCAGGAGAACAAACACAACTTTCTTGTACCACTGCTCCCCTATCATTCCGTAAAAATAGGCGCCTACGTAAGTGCCCAAGATGAGTGCAGGCAAGGAAATCCCAAAGAATCGAAGGACGGCCCCCGTAGTCACCCCACTGATTGCATGGGCAAAGACGACCATCAACCCAGAAACGATAAAAAACCCCTGCAAGGTAATCTTTGTCTTGTCCTTGCTCCAGGACTGCAAAGAGGTATAGACGATTACCGCAGGGCCGGTCGCACTGAGTGCCCCTCCGAGACACCCCCCGAGAAACCCGAAAAGGTAAGCCCATCCCTCTCGTATCCCACCTTTCGATGATTTAAAGAAGAGGCTATAGAGAGAATACACGACCAGGATAATGCCGAGGGTCCAATGGATCATATCCCTATTGAGTTTTTTGAGAAAGAATACCCCCACGGGTACCCCCAGAGCAGCGCCTACAAGGAGGGGGTAGATCCTCTCCCATTCCAAATGCTTCCGGAGCTGGACCAGAAGCAGGAACGTTATGGATAGGCCGTATAGTGCCACGAGGGGGATAACCGTCTTGATATCCAGGAAAATCGAGAGCAGCGGCAGGGCCAGCAAGATGGACCCGAAGCCGGACAGCCCTTGGGTAAAAGCGGCAAAAAACACGGTTACGCAAATCCAGAGGTACGTTTGCATGTTCAACCTGTGAAGAGCCGTCGTCTACCAAATGTATAACAAATCCCCCGCTCCCTCGACTACCCTGTTTTTGCCCAATCTCCGTTCAGGATGGTATTGAGGAGGATTTTTACTGTAGAATATAATTTTATTGTTGCTTAATACCGTTTCCTTCGTCCCACACACTGACGCTCAAAGGGATGCATGGCAATTGGTGGGCTTGTCATGTTCCCCTCTCTCCGTGAGGATCAGATGAAGAAAAATGTGATGGGTAACACAGGAATAGAGGTGAGCGAGCTCTCCTTTGGGACGCTCACCCTCGGAAAAAATCAGGCTGATCTGACCGTAGAGGAAAGTAGCCAGACGGTGAAGAGGGCCTTCGAGTTGGGGATCAATTTCTTCGACACCGCGCAAACCTACGGAACCGAGGGCCATCTGCGCGAAGGTCTCAGAGGGGTCACCGATAGAGCCCTCATTTCCACCAAAACGCGCGCGAGGAAACGGGATGTGGCCGAGAGGGATTTTGAAGCATCCCTCAAAGAGTTGCATCGGGAGTATATCGACATTTATCATCTCCATCTCGTCTCTGGAGCTCAAGATCTGGCGGATCGGCGCAGCGTCCTCGATTTTCTCCTCGAAATCAAGGAACAGGGCTTGATCAAGGCCATTGGCGCATCAGTCCACAGGGTGGAAGCGGCCCGAGTTGTGGTGGCTGAGCCCGACATAGATGTCTTATTCCCCGTGCTCAATTCCCATGGACTCGGGATCATCGATGGGTCCATTGACGATATGGTCGAGGTTTGCAGGAAAGCTGATACCCGTGGAATGGGCATCTATGCCATGAAACCCTTGGGTGGGGGACATCTGAGGAAATCCCCAGAAGAGGCCTTCGGGTTTCTCCGCAATTTAGGCTTTGTCGATTCCATCTGCGTTGGGATGAAGACCCCCGCGGAAGTAGAGATGAATGTGAGCATTTTCGAGGGACGCGAGGTTTCAAAGGAGACGCTCTCTCAAATAGAAACCGTCTCGCGAAACCTTAGAATTTACGGCCACTGTGTGGGTTGCGGTGCATGCGTGGAAGCATGCGCTCAAGAAGCCCTGTCCTTGGACTGTTCACAAACGGACGAATCCAAGGGGAAAAAAGGCCAGTCCGTTGTCAACAAGGAAAAATGCATCCTCTGCGGATACTGTGCGGAGGTGTGTCCTGAATTCGTAATCCGGGTCATCTGAACCCTTACCCTCTCAGCCCCTTCAAGCGGTCCATTCTCCTCGCTTTGAGGGGTGTTGCACCGATCCACAAAAAACACTTTCAATGGCCCAAAATATCCTTTATCATAAACCGAAAAATGTTCCGTCCAAATACTCCTATTCTGAACGATGGAGGCATCGGTGAATTTTAAAGCCCTGTTCAAGCCCAAAACCTTGGCCGTCATCGGCGTTTCCCTACAGAATGACCGGCATCCGGCCAACGTCATCTACTACAAAAACAACCTTCGGTTTCAGGCAGAGGTCTTTCCCGTAAATGCCCGCGGGGGTATCCTTCAGGGGGAACCGGTCTGCGCTCGCATCTCCGATGTCCCCCAAAAGGTCGATCTGGCGGTGATTGCCGTCCGCGCCGAAATGGTTCCCACTATCATGGGCGAATGCATTGAAGCGGGAGTTGGTGGAGCGGTAGTTATCTCCGGGGGGTTTGCTGAAGTTGGTCGAAGGGACCTGCAGGACCGCATGGTATCGCTGGCCAGAGAAGCGGATTTCCCTTTCATTGGCCCCAACTGCCTCGGAGTCTATTCCCCTCCCTATATGGACACCTTTTTCCTTCCCAGCGAACGAATGGTAAGGCCGAATAGGGGGAGGGTTGCACTCGTCAGCCAGAGCGGGGGAACCCTTGTGGATCAGATGACCAAGTTTGCCGATGAAGGTATCGGCCTTTCCCTGGGGATCAGTATTGGAAACAAGGCCCTGATCAAGGAGCGAGACCTGCTGGGGTATTTTGCCCATGACCCTGAGACGGAGGTCATTGCTTTCTACGTGGAGGGTTTCGAGAAAAATGGTGGACGGGAATTCGTCGTGGCAGCAGGCCAATCCCCAAAGCCCGTGATCGTCTTAAAGGCGGGGAAGAGTCCGGGGGGAGGCCGGGCCATTTCCAGCCATACGGCAGCGATGGCAGGAGACTACGAGGTCTTTTCCGAGGTGGTCTCTCAGTATGGCGTGGTGGAGGCCAAAAATGAATTTGAGCTGGTCTCCTTCTGTGAGGCCCTGAGCTGTTACAATCGGTCCATTGGGGGTAACATCGGCATCATCACGGCTAGTGGGGGTCACGGGGCCCTGGCGATCGATGCCTGTTCCTCCCATGGGCTTTCCGTGCCGAACCTATCGGATCAGCATCAAGCTGAAATCAGGGAACGAGTTTCACCGCGGGTTCGAGCAATCGCTTCCTTTAGCAACCCCATCGATCTTACGGGCAGCGCCGTCGATGATGATTTTATCGCAGCGGCTAAGTTCCTGGGCGGCTACGAGGGAATTGACTGTGTCGTTATACTGCTTCTCCCCTACACGCCGGGGATTACCCCGGATTTGGCAGCCCGATTGAGCCAGATTTATCGGCAAGAAGGTAAGCCGCTGATCGCCTATGTGCCACATGTGGAAAAGTACGGTATATTCATCGAGGGATTTGAATTTAACCGGATACCGGTGGCCCACTCCATTGAGGGGGCGGTCCACATGGTTGAGGCCTTGAGGAGGTGGCAACCTTGTTGAAGAAAGGGATAAGGCACATACTCTCTGCTTCAAAGGATGCGGGGTGGGTCCTGGAACCTCAGGCCAAGCACCTCTTTTCCCTGGTAGGCCTGGATGTTCCTCGATTCACCATGTCGACCACGGCGGAAGAGGCAGTTCGGTTTGCCCATGAGATCGGTTACCCCGTCGTTGCCAAGGTGGTTTCTCCTCGGATTGTCCATAAATCAGAAAGCGATGGCGTGGCGGTTGGCATCGACAGCGATGGAGAGTTGACCAAAACCTTCACCCGATTGAGCCGGATCGACGGCTTTGTTGGCGTGCTGGTTGAGGAGATGATGTTGGGCTTAGAATTAATAGTCGGCGCTAAGATTGATTACCAGTTTGGACCCGTGATCCTGCTGGGAATTGGTGGAACCGGTGTAGAGATCTATCGGGATATCACCATGAGGATGGCGCCTCTTCGCGAAAGCGATGTCGCATCGATGATAAAGGGCCTCAAGGCAAGCCCACTTCTGGAGGGTTACCGTGGCTCAGAGCCGATCAATCTGGGTGAATTGACCCGGCTTCTCATGACCTTCTCCGATTTGGTTATGGATCTTGAGGAGTTTATCGAGTCCATCGACCTTAACCCGGTCATCTGTTCATCGAACACGTGTGTTGTGGCGGATGCCAGAATCATGCTGAAGGAAGGAGGACAAACGGCATAGATCCAATGGCACAAGCAAGATTTCGTTTCGCCCTGGGCTTAGGTCTCCTTCTCATCGTTTCCGTCTGGTTGTTTCCTTCAAATCTGACCGCCAAGGAAGAATACGCTGCGCAAACGGGCAAGGATTGTGAGACTTGTCATACAACCCCCTCGGGTGGGCCGGATCTAACCCCCTATGGGCAGGCCTTTCGAAGAGGAGGGCATCAATATCCCATTCCAGCAGAAGCCTTCGAGGCGCTTCCACGCTATGGAAGGATCGTCCGCTTTTTCATTGGATATTTCCATATTGCTGCAGGTGTCATCTGGTTCGGAACCATCTTCTACGTCCATATCTTCATCACCCCCCAGGCCCTTACCCGCGGGCTCCCCAGATCGGAGTTGATTCTGGGTTTGGCCTGTGCCACAATCGCGGGTATCACTGGTATCCTCTTGACCATGGCCAGGCTGACCGCTTTGTCGGAACTCTACACGACGAGGTTCGGAATCATCCTGTCCGTTAAGATCATCCTCTACATCTTGATGGTAGGCATCGCGCTTTTCACCGCCATCGTGATCCGGAAAAAAATACAACGCGAACTTGACCAAAGGAAAACCGAAAAGGTGACCGGAGGTACTTTTACCCACACGGATTTGCTCTCCTTTAATGGAACCGGGCAAAAACCGACCTACATCGCCGTAGGACGGGACGTCTATGATCTTTCTGAGAGCGCCGCATGGAAAGAAGGACGGCACATGGGGCAGCACTTTGCTGGCAGGGATCTGACCGATGATCTCACAGCGGCTCCCCACGGTAGTGAGGTTTTCGAGAAATTCAAGAGGGTTGGAGAGCTCTGGAAAGGTGCAAGGGATACCTCTCCTCGGGTCAACGGAACGACAAAGATCTTCATCTATTTGGCCAACTCCGCCCTGGTAATTTCCTTTCTCATCCTCCTCTGTGTGGCCCTGTGGAGATGGGGATGAAGATAGAGTCTCAACTGAACCCCTGTTCTCTGAATGGGAACAACTCCTGGGACCAGGACAACGCGGTGATCACCCCGGGATGTCTCCTCGGCACCCCGACGACAAGCCTCACGGCCTTCTTTCCTAACAACGACTTGAGGCCCTGTCTCTTCCAGCTCGAATTATCCTCTTGTTCACCTTACTCCAGGAGGGTGTGATGAGAAAGCTTTCCTCCATATTCCCAATCATCCCGATAAACTTATTCATGGGTATGGAAAAAGTGAGGACATCCTCGGGGACCCATGGCCGGGCGGAGACGTCGAACATCCCGAGGACGCATCGCGGACGCGGGGAGTCCTTTTCGAGATAAGGATACTGCACTATTGAGCCACAACCGGCGCCAAAGGGGGCAAAAACCCCGTTTGGTTCGGTCTCATCGAAGTTGGCGAGAGTAAAAAGGCCGGAGAGAACATCAGGCCGAGCGAAGAAGATCACCACGTCGGAATCCTCCAGGCGCTCGAGCTTATCCCATCTCTTGAAGACTATGAAACGAGCCGGTGCCCTGAACACCGGTAACTTGTCCATTATCTCCCTCACTAATGCCGGCGATTTTTTGTAGCGCTCACCTTCAAGTTTTCCGGGAATACCACAGGAGAGGAAATATTCGAAGTCCGGCATTACCTCTTCGGTAAATCCGAGATACCTTTTCCCACCGCTGCAGCCGATGGAATCGGCGTCAAAACAGACGGGATTCCCTTTTCGTACCATCGACAAATCCGCGATTAAACACCTATGCCCCGAAGGGGGTTGCGCCGCCTCAGCCCGTCCTCCCTCATCGGTATAATAGAACGCGATCGGTAGCTCGGCCCCATCAAAGAATTTTTCCCAGAGCCTGGTAAATTTGTCCTTGATCTTCATGTCCATAGAATTTCCTCCACATACAATTTAGATTACCCTTTTTCCCTCGAAAAAATATGGATTGAAACAAGAACCTCACAAACACCAATGAGATGTGTTCTCTTCCCTCGAGAAATTCTCAAATGCAACCATTTCACTTCACTGTTACGAGGAATGAACCTAGTACCTTTATCATGATGATGCTCACTACTCCAACCGAGAGAGCTGCAAAAAGTCCCACATAGAAAGGTTTGGCTCCAAGCTGTTTCAATTTCCTGATATCTGTCCCAAGTCCAACTCCAGCCATCGCAACAGCGAGAAAGTATTCAGACGACTGTTTGACAAGAGAACAAAGGTGATTCCATCCTTCAGCATTCCAGAAAATTTCCCTCAGAACAAGGTAGTCACCAAGAGACCTGATAACAGCCAATGCGACAAAACCGAGGATAAAAGTTGGAAAAAGTGAAAGTGCACTCACTTTTTTTCCGGATATCCTCCGACTCCCCCTTAAATACAGGTAGGATAAAAGGGGAATTGCTATGGCCATAAAGGCATTTCGAACAAGTTTCGTCACAATAGCAACATCCGCACCTGTCGGATTTACTGTTTTATCTGCACCTATCCAAAGCTGGTCATACATAAGGCCGGCACCTGCAACCTGTGCAGTTTCATGGATGGAGGTCCCCATAAATATCCCTGACTCTACATGCGACATCGAAAGCATGAGGTGACTCAGATAGGGGTAGATAAACATTGCCACTATTCCAAATATCGTGATCGTCCCGACCGCGTATGTTATTTCCTCCTCCTTTGCCTCAATTGCAGGTCCTGTGGCAACAATTGCGCTTGCTCCACAGATTCCAGTCCCTACCCCTATCAACGTACCCAGCCCCTCGGCCAAACGAAGCTTTCTTGTGATGAGAAGAGTCAAAATGATACCGGTTGCAATCGCCACTACCACGATACCGGTACTGAGAACCCCTATCTTAAGAACGGCAAATATGCTCAGCCTGATACCCATCAGTATGATACCAAGCCTCAGAAGTTTCTTTAAACCAAAATCAACCCCAGACTGACACAGTTTGGGAACACCTGTTGTGTTCTTGGCTATTATCCCAAGGAGAATAGCCATCATGATGGCACTCACGGGACTCTTTGAGAGTCCCAGAAGGGTGGCTATCCACCGCGTCAATTGTATCCCGACTATGGTAACGACAACCGCAAGTGCAAGCCCGGGAATAATTTCTAAGACATGGTAAGTCCCAAAAAGGACGCCCAGGATCCTTTTCTTACCCAATTCTTCTCCTCCTTATGCCTAGGACAAACCTACTTCATTGTGCCTCCTCTTATCGACTGTCTCAAAGCATCTGGGCGGAAATTACCTGAAGCGGCAAATTGCCCTGCTTAACATTATTTTCCATACATTGTTACGGTTTTTTGACTAGCGCATATAAGCGCTTTACATGAGTTGGTTCCCGTTTTCAACTTCTCAGATAATACCATCAACCTCATCTTCCTTGATCTTCCCTTCCTCATCGGCGAAACCCTTGCGGAGCAGATCTTGAGTATCAATAACATTCTTTATCCGTGAGGACAACGTAGCAGAGGTAAGATTCCATGTAAAGTCTTACTATTCTCGCTTCTCTCCTTACCTCCCATTTAACTATCTTCCAATGAATCCTAACCCGGAACGTGCGCCACCGCTAAGGATGTTGGTATAATATTTCCAACTGCCGGGGATTTCCCGGGAATGATCGCTCTGAAAGCGGTTTGTCTCGTGACATTCCAATGAGATGAACGGGAGACCAGTGGAACTCATCTTTGGGAGGAATGCTTCGGTGATCGGCCTTTCGACGGCATGGTTAACTGAGAGGGAAGGCATAAGAGGGCGAGATGTCATTGGGGAGTTCGTGGAGCTGGGATTTAAAGGAGTGGAACTGGAGTATCGGGTTACGGAAAGGCTGTACCGGGAAATGCGGCCCCTCATCCTTAAGGAAAAGATCAACGTGATGAGCATTCATAACTTTTTCCCCCTCCCCGATGAGATTCCCCTGTCCGGGGCCAGTGGCGACCGCTTCCTTCTTTCCTCTCCGGAGAAGGGGGAAAGAGAGTTGGCCATCCGGATGACTATTCGTACCATCGAATGTGCGCAGGATCTGGGCGCGGCAGCGGTGGTGTTGCATCTAGGCAAAGTTGACATGGAACCAGAAAATGAGCGGTTGCACGACCTGTTCGACAATCACGGGCTGGGCAGCCCCGAGGGACGTCATTTCCTCGAATGTAAGCTGAAGGAGCGAAGGGAGAAGAGGGGTCCTCACTTGGAAAGCGTTTTCTCCAGTCTTGATCGACTAAACCGTGAGGCGGAAAAGCGCGGTATTCTCTTGGGGGTTGAAAATCGATACCACTATCATCAAATTCCCGACTTTAACGAAATAGGGCTTATTCTGAAGCGCTTTTCCGGAAGCTCCATTCGTTATTGGCACGATATTGGCCATGCTCACACGCTGGAATGTTTCGGCTTGCTTGAACCGGAATCGCTCCTTCGATCATATGGACCCCTTTCCGTTGGCATCCACATCCACGATGCCATCGGTCACGACGATCACTGGGCTCCGGGTAGTGGGGAAATTGATTTCGTGAGGCTCACTGATGGATTGAAGTGCACCCCGATCAAGATCCTGGAGGTGCACAAAAAATCTGATCGACGCCAATTGATGAGGAGCAGGGATATGCTCAAAAGCATGGGCATCATTTGAACCATCTTCCCCATGACATTCGGTCCCACGCGTTATCTTTTTTGCCCATCCAAGGCAGCCATGAGTTTTGCAAGTTCTCCCTCCACCATGTTATAGGCGTGTTTGTCTTCGGGGAAACGGCTTCCCCTCACATCTTCGACATATGCCTCGAGGGCCTTGATAGTGTCATCAGCCAAGTTCGCATATTTCTTGACGAATTTTGGTGTGAAGGCCTGGAACAGGCCCAAGATATCGCTGACAATCATGACCTGGCCATCCGCATCGACCCCGGCCCCAATGGAGTAAACGGGAATCGCCAGTTCGTCCCGAATGAGCTTGCAGACTTCCGGGGGAACGGCCTCTACCAGGAGGGAAAAGGCACCTGCCTCCTGGATGGCTTTGGCGTCCTTGATCAGTTCCAGGGCTGTTTCGGCCGTGCGTCCCTGGGCCTTGAATCCCCCCAGTTGGCCCGTACTCTGAGGCGTCAGCCCGATGTGCCCCATGACGAGCATTCCACCATCGGATATAGCTCTTATCTGGGGACAAACCCTCAGGCCACCTTCGAGTTTAATCGCATCCATTGAGGCTTCTTTGAAGAACCGGCCGGCATTTCTCACCGCATCTTCAATGCTCACCTGGTAGGAGAGGAAGGGCATGTCTCCGATTACAAAGGTATTGGGGGCACCCCGACGTACTGCCTCGGAGTGATAGATACACTGATCCATGGTTACCGGTACCGTTCCCTCATAGCCGTAGATACACATGCCCAGGGAATCGCCAACCAAGAGCATATCCATGCCCGCTTTTTCCGCGAACTGGGCCGTCCAATAATCATAAGCGGTAATCCACACGGCCTTCTGACCTGATTCCTTCATCTTTTGAAGATCAAATCTCGTAAGCTTCTTTCCCATTGGTCCTTCCCCTTCCCGAATCTCCCACCACTTTCTCAGGCTATATGCTTGTTTGTATTTTTTCCACAGCTCTTAAGAAGATTAGGTGAGACTAACAAGCGGTCTTTTTTTTGTCAAGGCATCAGGTCGCCATACAGCTGATGGATGGCTTGCACGATATTGGAAAACGTGCCTCCGCATCCGGTACATGGAATATCTATCACCCGTACCCTTTAGGTTTGAAACCAATGCTATCGAAGGGATTAACAACGCTGGTCGTAATATTCCGTAAATGGGAACTGATCCGCTTAAGCCAGCGAAAATACAAGCCCAGAGAGACGGCATCGCCACAACGGATGTCTTTATCCTCTTCTTTTACCAACCCGAAAAGACAATTATCACAAGTCCGACTCACCCACTCGTATTCTTTCAAGAGCTCCTGTCCCCCTTTTACATCCGCCGCTTCAAAAGATTCTTTGGAACGGACGAAACTATCCTCTACCGCGGCTTCCACGCGTTGAAGATCTGATTCAAATTTCCCTCCGTGCAATTTCCCCGGGTGTTTCATGGCCAGTTCTACAATGTTCTTCGTGTAATCGCCGATCCTTTCGATATCAATGATGATGCTCACCAAAACCAGGCCTGAGGGAAGCTTCTCCACTCCGCTTACCGCCAGATCATTGAACACGTCCCGTCGCACTTCACGCAGATACCGGTTGACTTCGGCATCTCGATCGTAAATATCGATATCAACCTGATTGCTCTCGGTGTAACGGAGCGACGTCTTGGCCTTGAGAAACATATCTTGGGTAAGATCCAACATCAAGAAAGAACGCTGGTAAGCTCGATCCATCAGCGTATCTTTCCGGAAAACGGACAATAGTTTTCTGTACATCGTTTTGCTCCTTCATCTCAACAAATACACACCTAACAAGGGGACAATAAAAAACAGTATGAGGATGTACCCCACCGGTATCATCTTATTTCGAATGGAGTACTGGGAGAACTTACGGGCCATAAAGATGGGGACACACTGCAGCGGCCACCAGATAACCATCCCGGAAACATTGAAGATTAGATGGGAAAATGCCACGATAATCGCTGCCAGGTTTCCGGTGACGAGGGCCGCCAGGATGGCAGTGACCGTAGTTCCGATATTAGCTCCCACCGTATACGGGAAAATTTGCTCCAGTGCGAGAATCCCCGCACCAGCCATTGGCACCATGAGAGATGTGGTTATTGAACTACTCTGCACCAGGACCGTTAACAGTAATCCGACGAGAAAAGAACGGGGAGCCGTCTTAAACAAAATCGTATCGAACCACATTTCCACTTTCCTCACCACAATTGCTTTTAGGGCACTCACCATTCCTCTTAACGCGAAAAGGAGTACCAAGAAAGAAAGGATTAACAGGATCCATGGGTGAATTCCAACCCCCTTGATTAGGAGGTGAACCACAGGTCTGGTTACGCCCTTGACCGGACTCAGAAACGTAAGCCCACCGACATGTTGAAATGCTTTGCCCATAAGGGTGGCGATGCCTCCCAGAAAGTTTGTCATGATCTGAATGGGAAATAAGACCAAGACCGCGAGCATATTAAAAAAATCATGAACAGTGGCAGCGGAAAATGCTCGGCTGAATTCACT
>CAYFXL010000078.1:0-13537 GCA_964346945.1 uncultured Syntrophobacterales bacterium | reverse complement strand
CCCTCGATGGGTACCCCACTTCTCCGGCAGATTACGCTCAGAAACAACGGAGTCCGCTAAAAGACTCAGGAAACTCCCGAAGAGGATTCCTTGACAATCCGCGACTTGAATGGTACCCTGCGGGGGAGTGGTATGAAATAAAATGGGTATTCCTTGTTGAAGTGTACCCGGTTCCGAATGGTTGCTACTACCAAAGGTATCGTCCCTCTGTATTTTTCAACCAGGGTCTCTAGTGGTTTGATTTGATTGATAGGACGACTGGGTAATCCCTTTGGATCCATTATCTGGATAGCGTTCGATCGAGATCAATCTCTGGATCATCAAAGCATACCCATGGGGTTTGGATGGATTTCCGGGGGTCTGAAATGCGGGTAAGGGAGAGATTTGGCGAGTTGAGCGACCTCTTTGCCTCTCGGAGGTTGGTTGTCGTCTCCAACCGACTTCCCTATAATCCCCATCGGACCTCGGAAGGAATTCGCTACGAAAAGGGAAGCGGCGGTTTAGTCACAGCCCTGGATCCCATTCTCCGGCTTTCCAACGGCCTGTGGATAGGCTGGGACGGGGGTACCGGAACCGCCATAAGGGGGAGACGGATTACGGTCTCTGAATCCGAGGGCGAGGGAAGCTATCAACTCCGTTTCGTCGATTTAACGGAGAAGGAGGTCAGACACTATTATTACAGTTTTTCCAACAGGACGCTCTGGCCCCTGTTCCATAACTTCATCGGCATGAGTCATTTTAGTAGTGCCCACTGGAAGACCTTCTTCAAGACCAATGCCTATTTTGCCGGGACGATCCTGGAGGAGACCAGTCCATCGGATGTCATCTGGGTTCAGGATTATCATCTGTCCCTGGTCCCCAATTTCATCCGGTACCAGAACGCCGATCTAAAGCCTTATTTCTTCCTCCATACTCCCTTTCCCCCCTATGATACCTTCCGCGTTCTGCCATGGTGCAAACCAGTCCTGGAGGGGCTCTTGGGGAGCGAGAAGATTGGGTTTCACCTCAAGAGCTACGCCGATAACTTTCTCGACTGTGTTGAGAAGATTTCAAATCTCCATGTGGATAGGGAATGGGGCCTCATCGAATTGACGGGGAGGCAGGTCAAGGTGGGCGCGCATCCCATCAGCATCGATTATGACACCTTTCACGAGATGGCCCTGAAGAAACGGGTGATGAGACGGACCCAAAAACACCGCAACAGAATCGGGGATCGAGTCGTCATCCTGGGGGTGGATCGGTTAGACTATACCAAGGGGATAAAGGAGAGGCTTTTCGCCATCGAACGATTTCTGGAGAAGCACAGCAAGTACAGAAATCGGATCCTCTTCATCCAAGTAGCCGTACCCAGCCGAACCCGGGTCGAGGAGTACCGTGCAATGAAGAAGGAGGTGGATGAGACCATCGGACGCATCAACGGACGATTTACGGGAGATGGATGGCCCCCTATTCAATACATCTACAGATCACTTTCTCGGGAGGAATTGGTTACGTACTACCGTCTTGCCGATATCGCCCTGATTACGCCCGGACGGGATGGTATGAACCTGATTGCCAAGGAGTATGTAGCCTCGCAAGTCGACAAGAATGGGGTATTGATATTGAGCGAATTTGCAGGTGCTGCCGAAGAACTAACCGGAGCCCTCTTGGTAAACCCGTACGATATTGGAACCGTCTCCGACGCGATCTATGAGGCCATTAGGATGCCTTTGGTGGAGAAAAGGGTCCGCATGGAGAGGATGCAGGAGCTCGTCAAGGAAAGGGATATCTACTACTGGGTGAGGAATTTCTTCGAGGAGCTTAGTTAGCCTCCCGGTTCCCCCCCGCTCAGAAATGGGATCGGAAAAATCTTCATTGACGTTTCAGGGCTTCCTTTTTCAATTTTCAATGCTCTCTTTGAGATGAAACATCTCTTCGAAGATAAAGACGCCATTATCGAGGAGGTGAGGTCCCATGATCATCGTGCCCTTTTTTTGGATTATGATGGAACCCTGACACCCATCGTTAAGGATCCATCCAAGGCCTCCCTGTCTCCCCACCGCAAGGAGATGATCGCTTCTCTCCTTCGTGAGAAAAAAAATTTCGTCTGCATCATCAGCGGAAGGGCTATCGAACAGTTGAAGGGGTTTATTGGTCTCGAGGGCCTCGTCTTGGCAGGAAACCATGGTATGGAGATAGCCGGACCGAATATTTCCTATGTGAATGAGGGTGCATTACGGGCTAAACCCCTTTTAAGGGAAATAGCCGAAACGCTGCAGGGGAGGTTAAGCAATTTCGAAGGCGTATTTGTTGAGGATAAGGGGCTAACGGTGAGCGTCCACTACAGAATGGTTCCGCTTAAACGTCATTCCAGTTTAAAGAGGCTCTTTTACCAGGAGATTGGGAAATTTTTGGCTTCCAATAGCATAATCGTCACGCGCGGCAAGAGGATTTTGGAGGTGAGGCCTAATGTGGCTTGGGATAAGGGATGCGTGGTGAAATGGATATTGACCTTTTTATCGGACTATCTAGCGAGGGGAAGACCTTATCCCATTTATATGGGAGATGATGAGACCGACGAGGATGCCTTCAAGGCATTGAAAGGTTGGGGGTTGACCATCTTGGTTTCACCTCGAAAAGGGGCAAGTGAGGCTTCCTACTACATCAAGAGCGTGGAGGAAGCCTATCAATTCTTGGGGTTTTTTACCAGCTAACCCTTCATTTTCTCGATATCATCGGGCCTTCCGAGGGCGAGGAGGATATCGCTGTCCTTAATGGTGAATGTCCCGCCCGGGTTCAAGGTTATCTTCTCCGGAACGAGCCCCCTTACAGCAAGGATATTGATTTCATATTTGCTCCTCAGCCCGAGTTCGGCCAGGGTTTTTCCGATAAACTCCTTGGGCGGGGCAATTTCAACGATATTGTATTCATCGGTCAGAGGGAGGTAGTCAATGAGGTTGGGTGACAAGAGGCTTTTCGCCAACTTCCTTGCCAAGTCCCTTTCCGGGAAAATTACCTCCGTTGCTCCGACCCTTTCAAGGACTCTTCCGTGATCCTCGCTGATGATCTTGACGCAGATATGCTCAATATTCAGGTCCTTTAAATAGAGGGTGACTAGGACACTGGCACTAATGTTATCCCCCAGGCTTACGATAACCGCATCGTCCTTCTCGATCCCTACGGATTCTAGAATGGATTTGTCGGTAGCGTCCCCCACGACCGCATAGGAACAAAACTCCTGCAACCGTTGGACTCTCTCCTTATTTCGGTCCACCCCGATGACCTCTTTCCCATCTTCAAAGAGGCTTTTAGCGAGAAAGTAACCGAAATTCCCCAAGCCGATGACAACGAATTTCCCCATCTTCGCTCCTTTCTACCCGACGATGATGCTTTCCTCGGCATATTGGAACTCGCTCTTTTTCACCTTGCGAGCCATGGCAAAGGCCAAGGTAAGGGGGCCCAATCGACCGAGGAGCATCATTGCGATAATTATGAGTTTCCCCGCAGTATCAAGTTTTGTCGTTACACCCATTGAGAGGCCCACGGTTCCAAAAGCCGACACGGTTTCGAACAGATAGTCGAGGAAAAGGCCCCTACTTTCCGTATGGCTGAGGTTGCCCAATTGGGTGATGAGGAGAAAAATCGTTATGATGGTTACGGCTAAAACGGAAGCCAATATGATGGAAATGGAACGGGAAACGGTTTCGTGGGGGACAGTGCGCTTAAACAAGTTTGCCCGTTCTCTTCCCTTGTACCGGTTGATGGCGAGGGAGACCAGCGTGGCCAGATTGGTAGTCTTAATTCCACCTCCGCACGAACCCGGAGAGGCTCCGATGAACATGAAGATAACCAGGAGGAAGAGGGTAGCGTTGCTGAGGCTGACCATGGGAATTGTATTGAACCCAGCGGTTCGACTGGTGACCGATTGAAAATAAGAAATGAGGATCTTTTCGCCCAACGGAAATTTGAGGAGGCTGCCATTCCGTTCGATGAGAAAAATGAAAAGGGTGCCAAGTATGATGAGCGTTGCGGTGGTTGTGAGCACTACCTTCGAGTGGAGGGAAATTCCAGAGGGAGCATTTTTTCGGAGCCCGATTCCAACCATCTCCTTCAAGACGATAAAACCGATCCCCCCCAAGATGATCAAAGAAGTGAGGGAGAGATTGACGAGGATATTTTTTTGGAAACCTACGAGGCTATCGGAGAACAGGGAGAACCCGGCATTGCAGAAAGCCGATATGGCATGAAAGAGGGAAAAATAGAGGGCAGTCATCAGGGGAAAGTAATCGATCCATCCTATAAAGAGGAGGAGGGCACCCACGAATTCAATGACGATGGTATAGAGAAATACGGATTTCAAAAGCACATAGATATTCCTTATAGGAAATTGGGAAAAGGTATCCTGGATGATTCTCCTGTCCCGTATGGCTATGGATCGTCCCAGCAGGAGATAAAAGAAGACAGAAAAGGTCATGATCCCCAATCCGCCCACTTGAATGAGGGTCAAAATGACCACCTGGCCGAACTGAGAAAAGAAGCTTCCCGTGTGGACCACAATTAACCCCGTCACACACACGGCCGAGGTAGCCGTAAAGAGGGCATCGACGAAAGAGGCCGATTGCGGCCTCGCGGCATAGGGAAGGCTGAGCAGGCACGTCCCCACAAGGATAATGATCAGGAAGCTCAGGATAAGGGTCCTTTCGGGGCTCAGAAAGCGCAGCGACAAATTTTTGAAAAAGTCCCGGGTCATTTCATATCATCTCCTCCCTTTTCCCATTGCTTTTTTGTAGAGGTTAACATACTCCCTGGCGGCTCTTTGCCAGGAAAAATCGGCCTTCATCCCCCGAATCATCAACTCTTTCCATCTTTCCCTATCCCGATAGACGGTCAATGCCCGCCTGACCGTAGCGAGGAAATCGCTTGATCTATACTTTTGGAATTTGAAGCCTGTTCCCTCGACGGTTTTCGGGTTATAGTCCTGGATAGTATCGTCGAGGCCACCCGTCGACCGTACAAGGGGAACCGTCCCGTACCTGAGGCTATACATCTGATTGAGACCACAGGGTTCATACTTGGAGGGCATCAGAAAGATATCCGATCCCGCCTCGATCTTATGAGCCAGTGTATTGTCATAGGCGATCTTGACGCCCGCCTTCTTTGGATATTTCTTGACGATTCGCCTGAAGAGCTGGTGGTACCGCTCATCCCCCGTTCCCAACAGGACGAAGCCGAGATCCATCTTCATGAGATCTCTTATGCTTTCCGCCAGCAGATCGAACCCCTTCTGATCAGCCAAGCGGGAGATGACGCCCAGAATGGGAAGCTTATTCAAAGACCTGGAAAGGTTAAATTCTGCCAGGAGGTCTTCCTTACATTTTTCCTTCCCTGAGAGGTCATTTTCGTGGTAGTTGGCCGCAATGAGGGGGTCAGTCTTGGGGTTCCACTCCCCGTAATCGGCACCATTGAGGATACCGTAGAGATCATCACTTCGATCCCGGAGAACGCCGTCCAGCCCGTAGCCGAATTCCGGGGTCTGGATTTCCCTGCTGTATCTGTGGCTTACGGTATTGATAATATCGGAGAAGACGATTCCCGCCTTCAGGAAGTTCATCTTCCCCCAGTATTCGATACCGCTCGGATGATAGGTCTTCCTGGGAAGTCCTGTAACCTCCAGCTTCTTCTCATGGAAGATCCCCTGGTAGGCGATGTTGTGAATGGTGAATAGAGAAGAAGTTCCAAAGAAGAATGGATCTTCCGTATACATGGTCTTTAAATAAGCCGGAACGAGGCCAGTCTGCCAGTCGTTGCAGTGAAATACGTCGGGTTGGAAATTCAGTCTCTTGCTGAGGAGAAAGGCCATTCGGGAAAAGTAGACGAATCGTTCCACGTTGTCGAAGTAATCGCCCTTGGGCGTCCCATAGAGAAATTCCCGGTCAAAATACTCGTCCTTGTTGATGAGATAGAGGGGGACGCCTCCGTCCGCTTCGGTAAGGAAGATATCGTCCTTCAAGACCTCCCCGGAAAGGGTTATCTCGACATCTTCCAAGAGCACGCTGACGTTGAAATTCCCCCTCTTCGCCATTCGATAGTATGGCATGGCCACACGGATATCACAGTCCATTTCTTTGAGGGCCTTTGGTAGTGAACCGGCAACATCGGCTAGCCCCCCAGTTTTTGCATAGGGGGCCGCCTCCGACGAGAGGAAAAGAATTCTCAACAATTCGCCCATGGATACCTCTTATGGCTTATCCCAACTATATCCCCACTCCCTTACCGAATTCTTTTGGTGCGTTTTTGGAAGTTCCCTCATAAATCCTCCCATTCCCCTTGAATTGGAAATATCTCTGCAGAGCATCCACCGATTCATTGAATACAGTCCGCAACTCCCTCATGATAAAGCCCAAGCCCTTGAAGTCAAGATGAAAGAGGTGGCCCAGGCGAGAAGAAAAAGGGTAGAGATTCCTTTCAGCCGTGACAATGCCCTTTTAAGTTCGTTCTCCTCTGAGAATTCCCTCCGCCCTGAGACGGATCCTTCAAGAAAGGGATTTTCCCCAATGGTATCTCAGTCAATGAGGGCTATCTTGATAATATTGGTGTTTCCCGCGATACCGATCGGAAGGCCAGCGGTGAGAACGATTTTTTCGCCCTTCTTCGCAAAACCCATTTCCACGGTAATGCGCTTCGCCCTTTCAATCATATCGTCGGTATCCTCGAATCTGTCAACCTTGATGGGAACAACCCCCCATGAGAGGCTCAACTGCTTGATAGTTCCCTCGTTTGGACTCAATGCGATGATTGGATGAGCCGGCCTATATCGAGAAACCAGCCGGGCTGTCATCCCCGATTCCGTGGGGGTCACAATTGCCTTGGCATCCACCTCCCGGGCCAGAAGGCACGCCCCATAACTAATGGCATCGGGTGTAGAGCTTGTCCGATCATGATCCTCCCTTGCGAAAAGCTCATAAGGGAAACCGTCTTCAGAGGCCGTGGCGATGGTAGCCATGGTTTTGACTGACTCAACGGGGTAATTTCCCACAGCGGTCTCCTCCGAAAGCATCAGGGCATCGGTCCCGTCGAAAATGGCATTGGCAATATCGGTAACCTCTGCTCGAGTCGGCCTCTGGTTCCCGATCATGGATCCCAGCATTTGAGTGGCCGTAATCACCGGTTTTCCCATCGCATTGGCCTTTCGGATGAGCATCTTTTGAACGAGGGGTACCCTTTCTAAAGGGGTTTCTACGCCGAGATCCCCTCGGGCAACCATGATCCCATCAACCTCTTGCAATAGGGCATCGATATTATCCAAGGCTTGGCGAGTTTCTATTTTGGCGATGATGGGGATTTCAGATCCCCTCGATTTCATAATCTCCCTTGCACCCTTGACATCTTCCGCCCTACGCACATACGAGAGGGCCACAAAGTCGATCCCCTTCTTCATGCCAAAGATGAGGTTTTGCCGATCATTGTTCGTTAAAGAGGGGATACTGAGGGTCCCTGAGGGCAGAATGATGCCCTTGCGGGACCCGATATTCCCACCAACCATCACTCGACATCGGACATCCGTGGACGTGGTATCAGTAACCTCCAGCTCTAGCGCCCCGTCGCCGATGAGGATCGTATCCCCCCGCTTAACCTCCAGGGGAAGATTCGGATAGTTCACCGAGACCTGATGTTCATCCCCAGCCACATGCCGATTGGTCAGGCTGAACCCACTCTGGGGCTTCAAGGTGGCGTAGCCCTTCTTGAAGGACCCGATTCTAATCTTTGGACCGGCGAGGTCCTGAAGGATAGCCACATTTCTACCGAGCCTACGGGATATCTTCCTGAGGGATTCAATTTTGGACCCATGCCCTTGAAGGGAACCATGGGAGAAGTTGAGCCGAGCCACGTCCATGCCGGATCGGATTAGTTCCTCAATGATCTCAGTTGACTCGGTGGCTGGCCCAAGGGTGCATACGATTTTCGTCTTGCGCATTTGATTGCCTGATTGGAAAGTACACCTTCAGGATGAAATCCTGCCTACGTGATTTTGTTGTCCGACTTTTCCGAGGGTCTTCTCCAAAAAATGGTTCCTATAAAACTGAGGAAACTCCACATTTCATTTTCTTAACGTAGTGCCACCTTATGCCATTGTTCGCATCGGGTCAATCTCTTTTTGATCGAAAGAACCCGGACAGGGGAGCCCTCTGTGTATTTTGATGAGCGGGGAATTGTATCTGATTTACTGCACCAAGATCAACCGGAGGTCCATCACGTTGGTATTGGTAGGGCCTGTCACGAGGAGATCTCCGAGCTTTTCAAAGAAGTGATAGGAGTCGTTATGCTGCAGATACGCGGCGGGTTCCAGTCCCAACTCGTGAGCTCTCTTAACGGTATCGACATCGGCTATTGCCCCGGCGGCATCGGTGGGGCCATCGGTTCCGTCGGTGCCTCCGCTGAGAACGACGATATCCTTCAATCCCTGGATATCCAAAGCCGAAGCGAGGACGAATTCCTGATTTCTTCCGCCGAGGCCTTTCCCCCGAATAGTCACCGTCGTCTCCCCACCGGAGATGACACAGGCGGGGGGGCCGATGGGATGATTCGTTTTCACGATTTCCTTTGCAATAGCTGCATGGAGTTTGGCCGCCTCCCTCGTCTCTCCCTCTATAAAAGTAGAGAGGATGAGGGGTCTATATCCTAATTCCCTTGCCCTCTGCTCTGCCGCTTTGACAGCGATGATGTTACTTCCGATAATCACGTTGTGCGTTTTTTCGAAGATGGGATTGCCGGGTTTAGGCGTTTCCTCGATTTCTCCCCTGATGCCTCTCTGAAACCGGGCCTTGATGGATTCGGGGACTTTTTCCGAGAGGTTATATTTTTTCAGGATGGCCATACACTCGCCAAAGGTGCTATTATCGGGAACGGTGGGTCCCGAACCGATGACATCCAGTGGATCACCGACTACATCGGATAGAATGAGGGAGATGACGGTAGATGGGTATGCAAGCCTGGTCAAGCCTCCACCCTTGAGCTTGGAGATGTGCTTGCGGATGGCATTGATTTCGTTGATGTTCGCCCCGCACTCCAGAAGGAGGTTGGTCATCTTCTGTTTGTCCTCAAGAGAGACTCCCTCGGCAGGAGAGGGTAACAGGGCGGATCCTCCTCCGGAGATGAGGCAGATCACCAGGTCATCTTCACCCAGTTGCTCAAGCAATTCGCCGATCTCCTCCGCACCCGAAACCCCCCTTTGGTCCGGGATGGGATGGCCCACTTCATTGAGCTTGATCCTTTTCAGGTCGGTGAGGTGTCCGTATTTTACGTTGATGACCCCTTGTGTGATTCGATCGCCCAGAATCTCCTCCACGGCCAAGGCCATAGAGGCCCCGGCCTTCCCACCCCCGGTAACGGAAATACGGGAATAATCTCGAAGAGAATAAACCTTTCCGTTGACCGCGAGACCATCCCCTCCTAACTTCAGGTGTCTTTTGACAGCTTCCACGGGATCAACTGCTCTCAGGGCATGCTGGAAGATTTCCCTTCCATCGCTTCTGAGTTGTTGGAGGTTTTTGCCCGGTGTCATGATTTGTTACGCTCATTGGATGGTTTGGGGATAATGCCGGGAGATTTGTTACCACTTTCCTCTGAAGTTTATCGGAAGAGGTTCCTCTCTCATTGCGGGTCATGTGGTGGGGATTACCTCTGTTTCCGTAGCCTCTTCTTCCAGTATCCGGGTTTCGTACTCCCGGGAGATTTCAGCTTCCTTCATCTGTTTCAGCTTTTCCTCCAGTTCCGCCTTCGATTTTTGGAGTGCTTTGACGGTGTTATGTAAATGGAAGCGCCTTATGAATCCACAGAGACCCCCTACCACGAAGCCGATGATGAAAGGAATGAATATCAAATAGTACATGGGAAAGGGAGGAGTCTCCAAACCATAAAGGTAGGCAAGGGTAATGGCTTGCGTGTTTTTCACCCCGAAGATAACTGCGAGGAAGAAGACAATAATGACGACGATAATGAGTATAATAATTTTCATAGTTCTCCCCCTCTACATGAGTTTGACAACGGGATATTCATCAACTGGGAAATAATAAAAGAGCCAAGAGAGGGACTCTTGGGCTTTTTTACACGATGCTCGATTCTGCGCAGAAGGCATTATCCCTTCTTCGCCCTGGGCCTTCTCGGCCTAGGAGGTTTTTTCTCAGGTGGCTTTTCCACTGGTCTGCCCCTCACGGCCTTTTCCAGTCGATCAATGGCATCGGCTGTCCTGTCCTTGATGGATTCCGTGACAGTTGTCAGATGTTCGATCTGTTCCTTTAAGCCGACCCCTGCGCGCTCCTTGAGGGATTCCATGGATGAGGAAAGCGAATCAACCTTTTGCTTCAGTTCCTTTGCCCCCCCGGTCCTTTGGTAAGCCAGGATGGAAATGATCAGGGCAATAATAGCAATGGAGAAGGCAACCCAATCCATATCTCATACCCTTTCTCTATGACGGTTTCTATAACGAATTACAACAATGGTTTTTTCTCCTCTGCCTCTGCTTTAACCTTTCGTTTCCTCCGGGAGTAGTCCGTCGTCCGTGTAAGGAGCCACCCCAGGATGATCCCGATAAAAAGGGTACCCAAGAGTATAAGGGCTCTGGAGATGGAGGCCCTCCACGGGTAGAATTGGATATCGACAACCTGGGTATTTTGGATGGTAAACACGACGATCAAGATGGCCAAAATGATGAAGACGATAGTTTTAGCTGTCATAAGGATCCCTTCCAGAGAATTTACTATTTTCCCCGAGCCTCTTCAAGTTTCAGCGTCTTTCCCAATCTTTCAAGGGCCTCGCCGGTCTCCTGCTTGAGCTTCTTGGTCTTCTGCTCTAACTTTTCCACCTGCTGGATGGTTTCCTTCTTCAGTGTCTCCGTTTTGCCCTGGAGGGCTTTAATCTCGTTTTCCAGGCCAACCATTCCCCCTGTGCGCTGATAGCTGATGATGGAAAAGATAAGGGCAATGACAGCGATAATGAGGGCCATGGTCGCCCTAAATCCTCCCCTTACGATTTTTTGAGCCTTTTCTGCCATCCTATCGTACCACATGATAAACAAGTGCTTTTGGATTTCGGAACATTACATTCATTCCTACCGCCTGCGAGGAGTTAAGCCAACTTCCGTTTTGGTTTTTCAACCTCTGTAAGGGGTTTACCCAAGATCTTTTTTAGGTCCGCCTCCTCAACTACCTCCTTTTCCAACAGCACGGTGGCCAGTTTTTTTAAGCTTGCCTCGTTCTGGACCAATATCCTCTTAGCTCTGGTGTAGGTTTCGTCGATGATGCGTTTTACCTCTTCATCGATCTCCTTGGCCGTTTCCTCGCTATATTCCCTGGAGGATTGGAACGGAGATTGTAGGAAGAGGGGCCTCTTCTCCTTTTCGAAGGTGACATAGCCCAGTTTCTCACTCATCCCGTATTCCTTTACCATACTCGTGGCGATGTCAGTTGCCCTCTGCAGGTCGTTATGGGCCCCCGTTGAGATCTCCCCGAAGGTTATTTCTTCGGCTATCCTTCCGCCCAACAACACGGTCAATCGGTCCAGGAGCTCCGATTTCGTCATCAGGTATCGGTCTTCCGTGGGGAGTTGAAGCGTATAGCCCAAAGCTGAGATGCCCCGAGGGATGATGGAAATCCGGCGAACGGGATCGGCGCCGGGGAGGGTTGAAGCCACCAGGGCGTGACCCGATTCGTGGTAGGCCACGATCTCCTTCTCCTTTTTGGACATCACCCTCCTCTTCTTCTCCAGGCCAGCTACGACCCGGTCAATGGCCTCTTCAAAATCCTCCATCTCCACCTGATCTTTGTTCTTCCGGGCAGCCAAAAGGGCGGCTTCGTTGACGATGTTGGCCAGATCTGCTCCCACAAAACCTGGGGTTCGTGCAGCGATTATCTTCAGATCCACCTCCTTGGCTAATTTCACTCCCGGGGTGTGAACTTTCAATATCTCCTCCCTACCCACGATATCGGGCCGATCCACTAAAATATGCCTGTCGAACCGGCCCGGCCTCAGCAAGGCAGGGTCCAAAATTTCCGGTCGGTTGGTTGCCGCCATGATGATGACGCCGGTATTGGGATCGAACCCATCCATCTCCGCCAGCAACTGATTAAGGGTTTGCTCTTGTTCATCGTGCCGGCCGAGGGGATTGACACCCCTCGCTTTTCCCAATGCGTCAAGCTCGTCGATGAAGATGATGCAGGGAGCTCGCTGCTGAGCCTGTCCAAAAAGATCCCTCACCCGGGCAGCCCCAACCCCTACGAACATCTCGACGAAATCGGATCCACTGATGCTGAAAAAGGGGACGTTGGCTTCACCGGCCACAGCCCTTGCCAATAAGGTCTTGCCAGTTCCAGGAGCCCCGACCAACAATACCCCTTTCGGGATCTTCCCGCCCAACTTTTGGAATTTCCCCGGGTTCCTCAGGAATTCAATAACCTCCTTCAACTCCTCCTTCGCCTCATCGATTCCGGCAACGTCCTTAAAGGTGACCTTATTCTCTTTTTGGGCAAAGATCTTCGCTCTGCTCTTTCCAAAGGAGAGGGCCCCCGCCTCGGGGCCCATTCTAGCGAAGAGCAGCCGCCATATGAGGAAGAAGAAGATGATGGGAATCACCCAACCAAGAATGCCGCTCAGCCATTTATTCTCCTGTTTTCCCTTATATTGGATTCCCTTTTTATCCAGTTCCTTGATCAATTCCGGATCTTCCACCCTAACGGTCTGGAAGGGTTTGCCCGACTGCTGGGTATCCGCATAGCCCTTTTCCCTCCCCCTTATCATCTCCGGCGTTATTACCAGATCCTCTACCTTGTTTTTCTTGACCATTTCTTTGAATTGGCTATAGGAGATTTCATTCACCTTTTGGCTTGTTAGGTAGTTTTGCAGAAGGAAGATCAAGAGGAAGGCTATGACGACGTACCATATGGTAAAACGCGTCTTCTTGGAGCTCGGGGGCGGACTTCTCTTGCGCCGTCCCGGGGAATCGTTGAACCCCAGCAGTTCCCTTAGATTGGGCTTTTCCCTTCTATTCCTCCCTTTGGGCATCCCTATTCCCTCAGACCTCCATGGGCTTCGTTAGGGCGAGCTTCTACAACAAATTTAGCCGAAATAAGGATTGTTTTCAACCATTTTCTGTTTCGGTTTTGTCTTCGAATACCCTTTTAAAAATCTCGTCCACATATCTCAGGCGACTCTTGAGGTCGAAACATTCCTCGATTTCCTTACGACTGAGCACCTTGGTGATATCTGGGTCCTTTAAGATCTCCTCCTTGAATTCGGTCTCCTCCTCCCAAACCCTCATGGCGTTCCTTTGAACCATGGCGTAAGCTTCCTCTCTGGAGATCTTCCTTTTAGTCAACTCCAACATGAGTCCCTCCGAGAAGATTAACCCCTTTGTCTTTTCTACATTCCTCATCATGTTATCGGGATAAACGAGGAGATTATCGATGATATTGACCGCCCTGTTGAGCATGTAGTCCAATAGGATGGTACTATCCGGCGCAATAACCCTTTCCACTGAGGAGTGGCTGATATCCCTCTCATGCCA
>CAYFXL010000077.1:0-13588 GCA_964346945.1 uncultured Syntrophobacterales bacterium | reverse complement strand
CGAAAACTCAGCGAGCTGAAAACCGGAGAGAAAGGGATAATCGAACGAGTGACCGGGGTTGGGCGTTTCCGGCAGAGACTCATGGAGATGGGGTTCGTCGCCGGGGCAGAGATTACAGTCGAAAAATTCGCTCCCCTACGGAATCCCATAGAATACGTGTTGAAGGGTTACCACGTCAGCCTGAGACACGATGAGGCCGAAAAAGTGATGGTGAGAAAGTTAGAGGATTAGCCAAAGGGTGATTAATGAGGAAGAGAATCACGATTGCCATTGCAGGAAACCCGAATTCTGGAAAGACCACCATCTTTAATAACATCACAGGGGCACATCAAAAGGTGGGAAACTGGCCCGGGGTTACCGTGGAGAAAAAGGAAGGGGTAGCCATCCACAACGGCTACACAATCCAGGTGATTGATCTCCCGGGAACTTATAGCCTGACCGCGTATTCCCTGGAAGAGATTATTGCGAGGAATTACATCATCGAGGAAAAGCCCGATCTTGTGCTAGACGTGATCGATGCCTCGACCTTGGAGCGCAATCTCTATCTGGCGACACAGTTGATCGATTTAGGTGTAAAACTGGTCTTTGCCCTGAACATGGTGGACGTAGCCCGGTCCAGAGGGTTGATCATCGATCATGAAAAGCTGTCCCTCCTCATGGGGGTTCCTTTTGTTCCCACCGTCGGGAGTAAGAACCAGGGAACCAAAGACCTTCTGAACGTCATCGTCAGGGTGGCTGAGGATAGGGAGTCGGTATCCCGGCACATTCACATCAATTATGGCCGTGAATTAGAGGAGGAAATTGAACGGTTTGGGGAGCTGATCCGTTCGGGCACATCATTTCCGGATGAGCATCACCCACGATGGATGGGAATCAAGCTACTTGAAAATGATGAGGAAGTCCTCAAGGATATCGAGAAAAGCCCTCTGAAGCAAAAGGTTCTGGATCAGCTTAGCAAAAGCAGGGCCCATCTGAGCGAAATACTGGGCGAAGATTCTGAGACCTTGATGGCCGATCGCCGATATGGCTTCATCCATGGTGCTCTTAAGGAGACGTTTCAGCAGGCCAGGAGAGACAGGCGCTATCTCTCCGACCAAGTTGATATGGTCTTGACGAATCGCCTCCTCGGTTTTCCGATTTTCATCTTCTTTATCTGGGCCATGTTCCAGCTCACTTTCAGTGTGGGACAATATCCCATGGATTGGATTGATGCTGGAGTGGGGGTACTCGCACGGTCCGTTGGAGACCTAATGGGAAAAGGGCTCCTCACAAACCTTGTTGTCGATGGAATTATTAGCGGGGTGGGGGGGGTGGCTGTATTTCTCCCAAATATATTCATCCTCTTTTTCTGTATCGCACTTTTTGAGGATACGGGCTACATGGCCAGAGCAGCCTTCATCATGGACAGGGTGATGCACACCGTGGGGCTCCACGGAAAATCGTTCATCCCAATGATCATGGGATTTGGATGCAATGTACCCGCCATCATGGCCACGCGCGTGCTGGAGAGTAGAAGGGATAGGATACTCACCATCTTGATTAATCCACTCATTAGCTGTAGCGCCAGGCTACCCGTCTATGTGCTCATTGCTGGGGCTCTTTTTGGGGCATATGCCGGAAACGTTATTTTTTCCCTCTATGTCATCGGAATCGTTCTGGCCATCCTGATGGGTCAGATTTTCAAGCGGACCCTCTTCAGGGGGGAAATCGCCCCTTTTGTGCTGGAGCTCCCCCCCTACCGCATGCCAACACTGAAAGGAACCCTCATTCACATGTGGGAAAGGGGCTCAATTTTCATCAAGAAGATGGGGAGCGTGATTCTCGTCGGATCGATATTGGTTTGGGCCCTCAGTTCCTTTCCGCAGACCATGGATTATTCCAGAGATTACGACATGGAAAAGCGCATAATTGAGGAGCGATACGCGATACAAAAAGCGGAACTGGGTCAAACTGGACAAGGAGAAAGAGCCCAGCTTCTATCCAAGGAAATGAATCAAAAAATTGCCGAACTGGAACGCTTTCAAAAAGAGGAGTTCCAAGAAAATAGTTTTCTTGGAAGGTTGGGGAAGGCAATTGCGCCCCTCCTTCACCCTTTGGGCTTTGACTGGAAGGGGAGCGTGGCCCTGCTCACTGGCTTTGTTGCAAAAGAGATCGTTGTTAGTACCTTCGGGATCCTCTACCAGGTTGGAGGGGAGGAAGGGGAGAAGAGTGAAAGCCTCCGCACAGCTATTCGGAATGCAATGACGCCTTTAATCGGGTATGGATTTATGGTCTTTGTCCTGGTCTATACCCCATGTTTGGCCACCGTGGCTGCTATTCGCCGGGAAACGGGATCCTGGAGATGGACGGGTTTCTCCGTCGGATATAGCCTCTCCCTTGCCTGGATTTTGGCATTTGTCATCTACCGCGGAGGATTGATTCTGGGACTGGGATAGTCTTGCCGAGGCGAGGAGCAGGCGGAAGGGGCCCACGAGAATAAGCGCTCGCTGCGGGCTCCACCCTGAGAAGAGGATGAAAAATGATCCAGACTATTATCCTTATTACCATAGTGGTTGGAGCACTGTTCTTTGCCGTTAGATACTTTAGGCGGATCTTTTCGGGCAAAGGATCCTGCTGTTCAGATAGCCAGGCCAACTGCCCCATGAAAGACAGGGGGCGCCCATCGCATTGAATATGTAGGATCGTCAATCAAAAAACACCACATTCACCCATTTAGCCCCACTGTCCCCATATCACTAACCAGGTTAAAGCTGCTCCGCCATCTCCTTTATCTAACGTCATCCTCGGTGGGAATCTTCGACTCGCACGGCACACCCGTTTGGCATAACCCACAACCATAGCGCTCGGCCTCTATACCATAACGGGATCTCGCATAGTCTGCAACCACCGGACGAATATAGTTCCTACATGCCATTTTGTCGTGGCCGGAATGGGTGATTGCCTTTACAGGACAACGATGGATACACTTCCCACACAGGCCTTTGGTAAAGAGGAGACAGTACGCATGATGATCACTGTATGGTCTTTTTGTGGGAGGGATTTTGATATGCGCAACAACTGACCCACACCGCATAGCCTTACCCCTGGGGGTTATGAGACCATCACAGAGACCAAAGGTTCCCAGACCTGACGCATACGCTACATGTCGTTCGGACCACGTGGAGGCAAAGCCATAACGCTCAGACGTTTTCCTTTCGAACAAATGAGAGAGCATGGGGGCGACGGCTTCGTGCCCCGAATCCTGTAGGGTTGCCACCACATGCTCACGGAGTTTTCCGTTGAACTCTTCACCGTAGGCCCTTGCCCTCACCCATCTCTCAGAGGGATAGGCGGTCTGCCCCCGATTATCACACTTTGTCCTTTCGTTGTGTGGTAAAACCCAACCTATGACAGTTAGGTCATCCGGCTTAACCTTTAGTCGCGGAAATGTTCTGGAGAATATTTCCAGGGGAGTCCAATGAAAGGATCCAACATATTCTTTGAATCCTTGATAGAGAGGATCGTCGCCGCTAGAGAATCCTACCAGCGGATCCATCCATGCCTTATCATTTTCTTCATTCTTGAGGGAATTCTCGGGCGAGTTGTTAATGAAACTCTTGATCGTGCTCTCCATACAGGCCCCCGGATCCTCAACTCGGTTTCTTGACTTCATGCTAGCACCTCCGATTCCCGTCCATTTCTCGGGTGGACTCATCATTCCGCGTATAACTAGTTTAAAATCTCGAGATTGTCAAGCAAAACCCTGAGCCGCCAATCCCCAAAATGTCGGTAAGACGCCCTAGGGCCATAGAGACATTGGGATGGAAAGCCTCGGCATTCATCAGGAAAATGATTGACAAGAAGGAGAGTAGGTTGGAATATGAGCGGGCGGATACATATGTAAGCCCAAGCGATAGATGTAGCCGGATACCGCTCTATATCTATTAGGAATGGGACCCTTCTCACTGCCCGGACCTTCTCGTTTCCTACCGGATATATCGTGAAATTGAGGGAATACGAGCGGGAGGGTAGGGGAAAAAGGAACGGATTACGGGGCTCGATAGTGGAAGGAGGATCTAAGATGGATAAAGGAATTCTTTCAAGCAACGAGGTTGCCAAACCCTTCGGGATTTTTTCCCAGGGCGTAAAGGCAGGGAACCTCATTTTTGTTTCCGGGCAAATTTCGAAGAACGCTAGAGGAGAACTGGTCGGAAAAGGTGATATACGAGCTCAAACCAGACAGTGCATTGAAAACCTCAAGCATGTCTTGGAAGCGGGGGAGGCTACTTTAGAAAATGTAGTCAAGGTAACTGTATATGTCACTGATATGAAAAATCTGAAAGCGATCCACGAGGTGCGCGCGGAGTACTTTACGGAAAAATATCCCGCGAGTACCCTTGTGGAGGTAAGCAGCCTGACGACTCAAGAGTGTATGATAGAAATAGAGGCAATTGCCATCACCTGATCCCCCCAATACCCACTACGATTGAATTGGCCATGGTATGCCCAAAGAGTCAATGTGAGGAAAGAATCAATGGACAAAGATATTGAGAAGAGGATTACAGATCTGATTGGGGAAAATCTGGACAGGTTGATCACCATCGATTGGCGATGTCTGGGGCAGATCATGCCCCTCTATCAAGCGGCTCGTGGTACATCTGATGGCCCTCTGACCATGCGAGCGGCTCAGAAATTCACCGATATGGTAAGAGGGGGAGATGTCGTTTTCATTATGACCGGCTTCCCCGTAATGCCCCTGAACGTTCTAGACGATGGTAAGCCGGTAAAGGAACATCCTTCCAGGAGGAACGGGATAACCCCTGAAACCGATGGGGTGGTTGGGGCGGCAGTGATCGCCCGTGCCATTGATCTGGGTTTTAGAGCAAAACCAGTTGTTTTCTGCGAAGAAGAATGTGTGGAGATTGCCAAGGCCTGCTGTGAAGCAGCTGGACTGGGGATCCTTGATGATTTTAAGACCAGCGCTGCAATTCCCCACACCGTTACCGTTCTCCCCTTCACCAAGGATCCGCATAAAGCCGAAGAACAGGCCAGCCGAATACTAGACGACATGAACCCCAAGGCAGCCGTTTCCGTCGAACGTCCGGGAAGAAACGAAAAAGGTTACTATCACCGAATGGATGGACACTCGATCACCCCTTTTGTCGCGAGAATTGACGAGCTGTTCGAAGGGGTTAAGAAAAGAGGGGGCTTGACCATTGGGATTGGCGATTTGGGCAATGAATTGGGAATGGGGGCTCTCAAGGAAGCGATGGAGAGGGTAGTCTTGTACGGTGACAAATGCCGATGTAGTTGTGGGGGAGGCATCGGCACTACCTCGCGAGCCGATGCTATCGTTTTTGGGGCTGTATCGGAGGATGCCGCCTATGCGTTTTTGGCCTGCCTGGCCCATCTCCTGTCTCAACCCGAAATCCTCCACAGTCCTGAAATGGAGAGCCGAATTCTTGAGGCCGCTTGTAATCGAGGCGCCATCGATGGTCTCTCCGGATTAAAGGGCCCTTGGATCGATTATCTGGATGTGAGAAATCACAACCATCAGATTGAACTGATGAGGGAGGTCATACATTCCCCTATGAGGTTCCTCAAGCTCATACCCTCGTTCTATCGCTATCGCGAGCGGAATTCCTCACAAGACCTCCCGTAGTTTGGCCGTCGCCTGATTTACTCATTTTCGTATCCATGGGTCAGCTCTCCTCCAGGAAAGCAGAAGATTTTTAACACCTCCTTTTTCGTCAGACTCCCATCTGTTAGAATATATGCATAGATTTTTCTTCAATCTGCTCATGCCTAAACCGGTCCGCAAGGGTTGAGGAGATTATATGCCCTCCGATAAGTCCTTCATATTTCGACCTCCTAAGAACAACGAGTTCCTCATTTGCCTGGCAAAGCAGCTGGTGCTTCCATTCATGCTCCCGCTAGTGCCAAAGATCGTCTCAGTGGAGGTTAAGGAAGAGGATCTGACCCGTCTAAGGAAGCTTAAGGGGGAACGAGTCGTCCTGACGCCAAACCACTCAGGGGGAAAAGAACCGTATATTCTTTTTCACCTTTCCAAACTGTTAGGAGAGGACTTCAACTATCTCACGGCCAAGGAAGTCTTCGATCGACCACCTCCAATAGGCTGGCTCATTCAGCGGTTCGGGGCTTATTCCATTATTCGGGGTATGCCTGATAGAAATTCGTTTCGCATGACCCGTCAACTCCTTGTGGAGGGAACGCACTGGTTGGTCATCTTCCCTGAAGGCGTCGCTTGTGGGCAGAATGATACCGTCATGCCATTCCAACAAGGCGCAGCCCAGCTAGCATTTTGGGCATGTGAAGATTTGGCCAAACAGGGCGCCCTGGCTCCCCTCTACTGCCTTCCCATCGCCATCAAATACATTTATCTCAAAGACATGTACAGCGAGATTGACCGCTCACTTGACCTGCTCGAACGAAAACTGTTTTTACCTCCTAGCCCTCAACCCGCAACTCTCTACGACCGCCTCAGAAGAGTCGGGGAAGCTGTGGTGAGTGCAAACGAGAAGGAATACAATGTCCATCCAAGCAAGGACGTCAGTTTGGATGAGCGGATTCAATATATGAAAGAGCTTATCGTATCCCGGGTGGCGGCGGCACTTGGTGTCTCCATGCATCCTGACCGGCCACTCCTCGAACGTATCCGCGAACTTCTCAACGTCGTTGATCAGATCGTCTATACCGAAACTGGGGGGGCGGAATATGAGAGACGGCTACACCACCTTCGTCAACAGGAGGTTCGGGGACTCTACCACGATCTTTCGCGGGTATTACGCTTTGTTGCCCTCCACGACGGCTATGTCCGGGAAACCCTCACCGCCGAGCGCTTTCTGGATGTTCTCGGATTGCTTGAGCTTGAGGTGTTTGGACGAGGAAGAACGTGGGGACCAAAGAAGGCGCTGGTGAAGGTGGGGGAGTCCCTCAACCTCACTGACTACTACCACCGCTACCAGACCGAAAAACGAGGCACGCTTCGAGATGTAATGACATCGTTGGAGTCCTCGGTGCGACAAATGCTGGAGGAATTGACGAGTCTAACCAAATCGATAGAACCGGTCACGTAATTGCCCGGAATTATCGACCGAAAAAGGAGTGATACGCATATGGGAGACACCCTGAATCGAATGTTTCAAATGAGCGTAAAAAGATTTGCCGACAGCCCCGCCCTCTCCAGCAAAGTCGATGGTGAATATAAGGTCATTACCTACCGAGAGATGGGTATGAAGGTTCGAACACTCTCCAACGGACTGGTCGCCTCAGGCGTGCAGAAGGGCGATCGTATCGCCCTCATCTCTGAGAACCGACCTGAATGGGCGATCGCTGACATGGCAATAGTACACATCGGCGCAATCAACGTGGCGATTTTCCCAACACTTCCCGCTGGCCAAGTGGGCTATATCCTGAATGACTCAGGAGCCAAAATCATTATCGTCTCCGACAAAAAACAGCTAAAAAAAGCGCTGGAGGCAAAGAAAAGCCTGGCTCATCTCCGCATCGTCACTATGGACTGTCCTGCCGATGCTTCCAATGATGTGATAACCTTCGAGGACGTAATGCACCGGGGGGAAACATCTTCCCTCAGCGATTCCGACTATGACCACCGCTGGCAAGGGGTCCGGCCCAATGATTGGGCGAGTATCATCTATACCTCGGGAACGACAGGCTACCCCAAGGGCGCGATTCTCTCGCATCGCAACTTCGCCTCCAATGTTGAAGCCGCGCAGGACGTCCTGACCTTCGGCCATGGCGATGTGCTGTTGTCATTTGTGCCTCTCAACCACGCCATGGGCCGACTGGTGGATCACTACTTGCCCCTCAGCTGTGGCTCGATGATTGCATATGTGGAGAACCTGCGCCGTCTGCGACAGAACCTCGGAGAGGTGAAGCCCCACTATATGCTTCTCGTGCCTCGTGTTCTGGAGATGTTCCAGGAAGGGCTCATGGGAAATATCGCCAAAGAACCTGCCCGGATGCAAAAACTCTTCTCTTGGGCTATGTCCGTTGGTAAACGGTCCTGGGAGGAAATTCAGAGGAAAAACGAACCCTCACTTCTCCTCGGATCCAAGTGGTGGCTCGCCGACAAACTCGTCTTCAGCAAAATTCGCCAACGCCTCGGCTTGCAACGGCTCAAGTTGTTCTTCTCCGGCGGTGCACCCCTGTCCAAGACAACGGCGGAATTTTTCTCCGCGATGAGGCTCACGATTCTAGAAGGCTACGGACTTACTGAAACTTCACCTCTTGTTACGGTTAACCGCCTCAACCGTATCAAATTCGGTACTGTCGGTCCCCCGGTGAAAGGGGTGGAGGTGCGGCTCGATGAAGATGGCGAGATCTTGGTGCGCGGTCCAAACGTGATGGAGGGCTACTACAAAAAGCCTGGAGAAAGTTCAAAGGCCATAGATGCCGATGGCTGGTTTCACACCGGGGACGTAGGGAAGTTTGATGAGGATGGCTTCCTCGAAATCACCGACCGTAAGAAAAACCTTCTCGTCTTAACCAACGGCAAGAAGGTGGCGCCACAGCCCATTGAGAACCGTCTCTTGGAGAGTGCGTATATCTCTCAAATCATCATCCTCGGCGACAACCGGAGCACCGTGACTGCCCTCATCGTTCCCAACTTCAAGATTCTCGGGCAGTGGGCGAGGGAACACAACATCGACATCGACCTTGAAGATACGGGTGAATTCACCCGTCACCCAGAGGTTCACCACCTCATCCAGGACGAGATTCAACGGCTTTCCCATGACTTTGCCAGCTTCGAGAAAGTCCACCGTTTCTCCTTGATTGACAATGAGTTCACCGTCGATAGTGGTGAGTTAACACCAACGCTCAAAGTCAGGAGGGGGGTCGTGCTGGAGAAATACCACGCTCTGATTGAAGCGATGTATCGAACGTCAGATACCGAAGACACGGCGATGGCTGAACCCTCCTGAACACTCGAAAATCAACCACGATATGGGTTTTGCCCAGACGAATGCGTGAATTCCGTTGATATGCTCGCCCTGGGCGATCCAACGATAAGGTCATATCGGACAAAGGTTTTCAGAGGGAGAAAACGAGATTCAAGACCGTTATTTCTCTGGTCTAATAGGACGCTGTATCTATGGGCCTTGACGATAAGAAGGCGATCTTCGGTTGGAGCATGTATGACTGGGCCAATTCAGCCTTTGCCACTGCGGTCATGGCTGGGTTCTTCCCGGTTTTCTTCAAGCAATTCTGGAGCGTGGGGGTTGATACTACGGTGAGTACAGCCAGACTGGGGTTAGCAAATTCCATTGGGAGTATCACTGTGGCCTTGTCGGCACCCGTCCTGGGAGCGATTGCCGACAAAGGAACATCAAAAAAGAAGTTTCTCCTCTTCTTTGCTTATATGGGTGTAGTAATGACTGCATCCCTCTACCTCGTTTCGAAGGGTAATTGGCCTATGGCCGCAGTGCTCTATGTCTTGGCATCAATTGGATTTTCGGGGGGAAACATTTTCTATGATGCATTGATCACCATTGTTGCATCTGAGAGGAAGTTGGATTTTGTTTCTGCCTCGGGTTTTTCTCTCGGATATCTGGGTGGTGGCCTTCTCTTCGCGGGCAATGTATGGATGACGCTCAGTCCTGAGACATTTGGATTCGGGAACGCCCGAGAAGCCGTGAGGTTCTCATTTCTCTCCGTGGGTATTTGGTGGGGAGTCTTCTCGATCCCGCTCTTACTGTTCGTAAAAGAGCCCCCGGATAAGGCGGCGAAATCTGGATTGGATATGGTGAAAGCGGGTTTTACTCAATTGAGAGAGACCTTTCAGGAGGTCCGCCATTTGAGAACCATTTTTTTGTTCCTCGTGGCCTACTGGTTGTATATCGATGGTGTGGATACAATCGTCCGCATGGCTGTAGATTACGGCATCTCCATCGGTTTCAAATCCAATGATCTCATCGTTGCGTTGCTCATCGTTCAATTCGTCGGTTTCCCAGCTGCCATAGGATTTGGCTTTCTTGGTGGAATGATCGGCGCCAAGCGCGCCATCTTCATTGCCATCACGGTCTATCTGTTCGTGTCCATCTGGGGTGCTTTGATGCAGAGCAAGAACGAATTCTATGTTCTGGCTATTACCATTGGCCTCGTCCAGGGCGGTATTCAGGCGCTGAGCCGCTCCTTTTTTGCGAGGATAATTCCCGTTGAAAGATCAGCTGAGTACTTCGGCTTTTACAATATGCTCGGCAAATTCGCTGCCGTTATCGGTCCCCTTCTCATGGGAGGTGTTGGACTGGTGGTAAGGTCCATGGGTTATAGCAGTGCTATTGCATCACGCGTGAGCATTACATCGATTTCGCTCCTGTTCATAGCCGGCGGAACGCTATTCTACTTTGTGAATGAAGAGAGGGGGAGAGAAGAGGCAAGATACCTGTCCAAAAAGGCTTGGTGACGTGTAGTGGTATCGGTAGGTGCTAATTCTGTTGGCGGATGGGGTTTCCCCTCTTCCCCGGTACATTCCTGATTTTCCTCGGAGCTGCCCTCCAGACATTAAGGCACGCAAAGAGAGTGAAGCCTATCATAATGATGAAAAGGGGAACGTAACTCCCAACCCGGTCATGGAGGAAACCGGCAAACCATGCTCCGGATGCCCCTCCCAATCCATTGAGGAGTATGAGCGTTCCAAAGATACCCCCGTAAGACTCTCCTTCAAAAAAATCCGCTGTGATAATAGGAGGAAGGGCCGCCAAAGCAGCGTATCCCATACCGAAGAAGATTCCGTAAAAGTACGGAAGAATAGGAGAAGGGTGAACCGGGAATACAATGAGGAATATCATTCCGCAAATCGAACAGGTGATCCCTGCCGTATAGGCCACCTCCCTTCCGATTTTATCCGAAAGTGTCCCCCATAAGATCTTCCCCCCCACACTAGCAATGCCCACGATGCCGACGATGTAGGAGGCAAAGAGTGCTTCCACCCCTTGATCGACGAAAAAGGCTACTTGGTGCGCCAAGATTGACTGGTTGGCAAAAGCCCCTAAGGGGAAGGAAATGCTCAAGAGCCAGAATTGTTTCGTGTTTATCGCCCGCCGGATTGTCCAGGGCCGGGAAGTCCATTCCCCATCGACGACCGAGGGATCTGTTGGGGCAGGAGGGATAATGTCCCTTCCGGAACCCCTCGTATCATGAGACCAGGTTTCTTGCGGGGGATTTTTAAGAAATGCAATCGCCATGGGGGTCACGATGAGTGGAATGAAAAATGCCATAATGCGATAAGCGTTCCGCCATCCTACTCGCTCGATAAGATGTTGAACTGAGGGTACACAGACTAAGATCCCAATTCCTATCCCGGAGGATATGATACCTATTGCCAGGCCCCTATGGACTTTAAACCATCGTTGGATGATCGTGGTATTGGGCACCCACCCGGTGGACCCTACACCGACGGCGGTGATAATGCCGAAAAAGATATAGTAGTGCCACCACGTGCTCGTTAGGCTACAGAGGGCCAATCCAGCTCCCAAAAACAAAGATCCCAATAGGATGACCTTTCTCGGACCGAAACGATCCGCCACCCCCCCCACGAAAGGACCGATAAGGCTGTGGATGATTATAAACAGTGAGAAGGCCCCTGCGCCAACAGAGCGACTCCAGCCAAACTCTTCCAGAAGGGCCACAAAGAAAACGGAAAACGAGTACCAAACCCCATATGCAAGTGCGAGGGTGACGAAACTGACGCCAACGATGACCCAGCCAAAGCTATACGAAACCTCTTCCCTCATAGCTCACCCTTTGTGAAACTGATCCATTTCTTGTGAACCACCCTCTCGTGAGATGATGATTGCCCTTCTTTTCCGAGGTGTCAAGGGATTTGCATGCTTTCCCTTACAGAATCTGAATTAAATCACTAAACCCAAAACATGAAAGGGCAGAGGAACCCAAAATAAAAGTGAACTTTTGAGGTCAATACGGATTGTGAAGGAGAGAGGTGTTAGCCGAAACAAGAGCATTCGAATGAGTTCGGCCAGACCGATCCTTCTCCCATTCTATTTTTTCTTTATGAACTCGATGTCGTTTTCAAGTTCTTGTAAACGGGAGGGATATGTCAGATTGAAGCGAATTCCTCCAATGGGATGTCGAAACAAAAAACCCTTGACAACTGTTTCTTATTTGGTGATATTACCAAATAAGAAACAGTTGTTGGAGGCAAGTTTGGAAGAAAAAACCCGAGCCCGTTTCGAGGCACGGGCAACCATCGTCAAGGCCATGGCGCACCCGACGCGGCTTTTCATCGTTGATGAGCTGTCGAGGAAAGAGCGGTGTGTCTGTGAACTCACGGAAATGATCGGGGCCGATACGTCTACGGTATCCAAGCACCTGGCTATCCTGAAGAGTGCGGGCATCGTGCAGAACGAAAAACACGGGTCCCAGATTTTTTATAGGCTGAGGATGCGATGCATTCTAAATTTTTTCGATTGTGTGGAGACGGTCATCCGTTCTACCGCCGAGGAACAACTAGCTTTAAGCAAGTGAGAAAGCAAAATTTTTTGGGAAAATTATTGGCCTTTTTGCCAAATTGCCACTGATTTGCAAAAGGGAAACCCATGGAGTGGAAAAAAGAATGGAAAGCGCTTTCAGCACTGATAGGCGTCTTTCTCATAAGTTTCTATCTGCCCGTGGGAAGGGCGCGTTTTGATAATGCTATGATGGAAGCCCTCCACCTGGTCAAGTGGTACGCTCAGGAGCACGTCCTTCTATGTTTGGTTCCGGCATTCTTCATCGCTGGGGCTATCGCCGTGTTTGTAAGCCAGGCTTCTGTCATGAAGTATCTCGGGACCAAGGCCAACAAGGTGCTGGCCTATGGGGTGGCCTCTGTTTCGGGAACGATTTTGGCCGTTTGCTCGTGTACAGTGCTTCCCCTGTTCGCCGGGATTTACCGAATGGGTGCAGGTCTCGGTCCGGCAACGGCGTTTCTCTACTCGGGGCCGGCGATCAATGTGCTTGCAATTATCCTAACCGCCCGTGTGCTGGGGATTGAGTTGGGGATAGCCAGGGCCGTGGGAGCGGTTCTTTTCAGCGTGGTGATCGGGCTGGTCATGCATTTTATCTTTGTCAAGGAAGATTTAGAGAAAGCGAATGCACAAGCAGCCATGCCAGCACCTGAGGTCACCAGACCGCTCTGGCAAAACCTCCTTTATTTCGCAGCCATGGTCGCGGTTCTCGTCTTTGCCAATTGGGGGAAGCCAGGGACCAATGGTGGGGCTTGGTATGCTATCTACTCGGCCAAGTGGATTATCACCGGTGTTGTTTCAGGGTTCTTTGCGATCATCCTCGTTCTCTGGTTTGGGTTGAGGCCGTTAAGGGTGCTGCTGGCCGCTATCCCAGCGGTTGCCCTTGCCCTCCTGTTTTCCCATGAGCCGATGCTTGCGTTCGCTGCGGCGGCGATCGGTCTTTCCATCATCGCCAGTACAGACAAAGGGGAGAGTGGGCAATGGTTTCTCTCCACCTGGGGCTTTGCCAAACAAATCCTACCCCTTTTGTTCATCGGTGTACTGGTAGCCGGTGCTCTCCTTGGCCGACCAGGCCATGAGGGATTGATTCCTTCCGCATGGGT